>CALUII010000005.1 GCA_944320665.1 uncultured Alistipes sp.
GCCAGGGCGGCCGAGGCGGCCAGACCGGCCAGGGCATCGGGCTGGATGTCGCGGTCGGCCGAGATGAGGTTCACCGTCACGTAGACCTCGGCGTGGAAGTCCGCCGGGAAGAGCGGACGCAGCGCACGGTCGATCAGACGGGCTACGAGGATTTCACTGTCGTTGGCCTTTCCCTCGCGCTTCATGAAGCCGCCCGGATAGCGGCCTGCGGCGGCATACTTCTCCTTGTACTCGACCTGCAGGGGCATGAAGTCGGTGTCGGGTTTGGCCTCTTTGGCTGCGACGACCGTGGCCAGGAGCATCGTGTCGCCCATCTTCACCACGACGGCGCCGTCGGCCTGCTTGGCCAACTTGCCGGTTTCGATCATAATCTCACGCCCGTCGGCGAGGGTTATGAACTTACGTACTGCGTTGTACAGCTTCTTTTCTTCCATGATATTTTACCTGTGTGTGTTCTTCTTAAGAAAATGAAGGCAACCCCACACTGTGCATCGTGCATTGCGGGAATTGCCCTCATTCTTTCGACCTCGGAGCCTACTTGCGGAGGTTGAGCGTCTTCACGATTGCGCGGTAGCGCTCGATGTCCACCTCCTTGAGGTACTCGAGCAGCTGGCGGCGCTTGCCGACCAGACGCAGCAGTGCACGCTGCGTGCCGAAATCGTGGCGATTGCTCTTGAGGTGCTCAGTAAGGTGGCTGATACGGTACGAAAACAGGGCAATCTGACTCTCGGGAGAGCCCGTATCCGTGTTAGACTTGCCGTACTGGCCAAAAAGCTCTTGCTTTTTCTCAGCTGTTAAATAAGCCATTTTGTAAAAAGTTTTTAAGCGTTGCACTCTACGACGCATCCTCCTTACCGCGGATCACGCCAGAGCGTTGCGCAAAGGTACGAAGTTAATTTGCATTTCACAATGAACCGCTTCGAATTTTTCACCTTTTAGCCGGAAAATGGGGTGAGTTCCTCGGAAAAATACTAAATTTGTCCCCGAACGGATGAATTTCAGGTGCGAAGTCATGTGGAAAAGAGCTCATTTGTATCCGCTGCTGTGGAGTCTGGCGGCTGCGGCCGTATCGTTGTGGTGGGGCGGGTGTGACCGTCCGCGAAGCTATGCCACCGTCGACGGGGTGATGTTGGGAACGACGCTGCACGTCGTGGCCGATCTGCCGGCCGAAGCATCGGCCTCGCTGTACGACGCCGCCATGCAGCTCGACCGTGAGGCCAAGGCCTCGATGTCGATCTTCGACGAGGGGTCGCTGCTGAGCCGGATCAACCGCAATGAGACCGATTCGGTCGATCGGCATATTGCCTACAACCTGCGGCTGGCCGACAGCATCGGGGCCTTGAGCGGAGGGGCTTATGACGTGACGGTCAAGCCGCTGGTCGATGCATGGGGCTTTGCCGGACACGACGCACAGCGCCATCCGAATGTCGACTCGATCCTGCAGTTCGTCGGGCGCGAGAAGGTGCGCATCGACGGCGGCCGGCTCGTGAAGAGCGATCCGCGCGTGCAGCTCGATTTCAATTCGGTGGCCAAAGGCTACACGGTCGACCTGCTGGCGCAGCTGGTCGAACGGCTCGGGGCCGAGAACTACATCGTGGATATCGGCGGTGAGGTGCGATGCCGGGGGCACAATGCCCAGGGGGCGCCCTGGCGCATCGGGGTCGAGACGCCGTTCGACGGCAACGACTCCTATGGGGCCTACATCCACCGGCGTGTGCAGCTGTCGTCGGGCGGACTGGCCACGTCGGGCAATTACCGCCGCTACTACATCGATGCCGACGGCCGGAAAGTGGCCCATACGATCGATCCGCGTACGGGGCGCAGTGCGCTGTCGCGGCTGCTCTCGGTGACGGCCGTGGCCGACGACTGCGCAACGGCCGACGCCCTGGGGACGATGTTTCTGGCCATGGGTGCCGATGCCGCGTTGGCCTTCGCGAAGGAGCACCCCGAGGTGCGGGCCTACTTCATCCTGGCAGGGGCCGACGGCACGTATGAGGAGTATGTCACGCCGGCCATGGAGCAGCTGATGATGAAGGAGCACGGCGGGGGCCGGTAGCGTGGTGGAGCGCCCGGCGGAGGCAGGATGCGGCGCGTGGTACGGTGGACGGGCGATGCGGCCGCTGGAAAGGGTGTTTCATTTTTTTTCTCGAAAATTTGGACGAACGAGTGATGAAGGTGTCAAAAAAAGCAATATTTCTCTACAATCCCCGGTCGGGGAAGGGCCGTGCCGGCGTGCAGGCCGAGGCGGTGTGTGCGGTGTTTCGTGAGCGGGGATTCGAGATCGAGGCCCGCGCGATCGATTTTGCGGTCAATCCGTTCGACGGCAACGAGACGATCGACCTCATGGTCGTGGCCGGTGGTGACGGATCGGTCAATTTCGTGCTCAACAGCATGAAACGCAAGGGTCTCGATGTGGCCGTGGGGGTGATCCCCTCGGGTACGGCCAACGACTTTGCCGGTGCGCTCGGCATGTCGCACGACCCGATCGAGGCGGCGCGTCAGATCGCAACGGGGTCGGTCGAACGGGTCGATTGCGGCCGCGTGAACGACCTCTACTATGTCAATATCTTCAGTTTCGGCATCTTCACCACCACGTCGCAGCGTACGCCCGACGAGCGCAAGCACAAACTCGGCAAGCTGGCCTATCTGCTCGAAGGGGCCAAGGAGCTCCGTTCGATGCACGGCGTGCCGCTTCGCGTGACGGCCGACGGGCAGACGTTCGAACTGGAGGTGCTGATGGCGCTGATATTCAACGGTGAGACGGCCGGCGGATTCCGCCTGGCCCGTCTGTCGAGTATCCGCGACGGACTCTTCGACTGCATCCTGCTCGAACGGCGCAACTTCTTCCGGTCGATCTTCGCGATGGTGCGCTACCTGCTGGGAGGACACCCCCGCATCGTGCACCACCTGCGTGCCGCCACACTCGACATCGTCTCCACGATCGACGAACCGACCGATGTCGACGGACAGCCCGGTGTGCACTTCCCGTTGCACGTCGAGTGTTTGCACAACGCCCTGCGCGTCGTCGTCCCCGGAGATTGTCGGTAAGGTTTGGAATTCTGTCCGGATTTTACTAATTTTGTCCGAAACGGACTTTCTCTCTACACTGACGACTCATGGCGCCTTCCAAGCAGAAAAACATACGACAACGTGCCGTCTCCGACGGGGGCATGCCCCTGCACAAGGTCTCGATCCCCGGAATGAAGAAGGAGATGAGCGACGTCTCGTACCTGTCGGACGACATGGTCATCACCACGCTCGATGCGCAGAACAACCGGACGAGCACCTATCCCGTGACGCTCGACGGCTTTGCGGCCATCATCATGATGCGCGGTGAAGCCACCGTCTCGATCGACATGCAGACCTATGTCGTGCGGCCGAACATGATCGTACTCTTCAGCCCCGACAGCATCATCCGTACGGTGAAGAGTTCGGCCAATGCGGCGGCCTATTTCCTGGCCTTCTCGAAGTCGTTCGTCAACGAGCTCCAGGTCGATCTGTCGACCTCGCTGCCCATCTACATGCGCTTCGGAAAAGACCCGATTCTCGAGGTCACGGAGCAGGACGTGGCCGAAATCCGACAGTTGTTCCGCTTCATCAAGACGATGCTGCAGAGCGACAAGGAGCGCTTCCGCCACGAGATCATCCGGACGCTCTTCACGACGGTCTTCTACATCATCACGGAGATCAACCAGCGCGAACAGAAGGTCGAACGCAAGCAGGGACGCTGCGAGATCCTCTTCGAGGAGTTCATGGGGCTGCTTGAGCAGTACAGCAAGCAGGAGCGCAACGTGAGTTTCTATGCCGCGAAGCTGGGCATTACGCCCAAATACCTCTCGTCGATCGTCAAGGAGGTGAGCGGCAAGACGGCGGCCCGTTGGATCGACGAGTCGGTGATCCTTGAGGCGAAGACGCTGTTGAAATATTCGGGTCTGAGCATCCAGGAGATCGCCTATCGGCTGAACTTCAGTACCCAATCCTTTTTCGGCAAATACTTCAAGCAGCATACCGGCACCTCGCCGTCGCGTTACAAGCGTCGGGGGTAGTGCCCCCCCCCTCTCCCGTGGGGTGGCGTTCCGCAGGGGCGGTCTCCCGGCCGGCACGGCCGGTGCGGGAAATGCGTAAAATAATAAGATAAAAAAGAGAGGAGGCATGCGTCAGACGCATCCTCCTCTCTTTCGTATGGATAGTGTGTATGTTGCCTACTTCACCTTCGGGCCGGCCTCGACGAGTGCCTTGCCCTCGGCATTGCCCGTGAACTTCGTGAAGTTCTTCACGAAACGGTTGGCCAGATCCTCGGCCTTCGTCTCCCACTCCTTGGCCTCCTTGTAGGTGTCGCGCGGATCGAGAATCTTCGAGTCTACGCCCGGCAGCGCGGTCGGGATCTTGAATCCGAAGATCGGCAGCTCCTTGGTCGGGGCCTTGTCGATCGAACCGTCGAGGATGGCGTCGATGATGCCACGCGTATCCTTGATCGAGATACGTTTGCCCGTACCGTTCCAACCCGTGTTCACGAGGTAGGCCGTAGCGCCCGACTGCTGCATGCGTTTTACGAGCTCCTCACCGTACTTCGTGGGGTGCAGCGAGAGGAAGGCGGCGCCGAAGCAGGCCGAGAAGGTCGGCGTCGGTTCGGTGATGCCGCGCTCCGTACCGGCGAGCTTGGCCGTGAAGCCCGACAGGAAGTAGTATTTCGTCTGCTCGGGCGTCAGGATCGATACCGGGGGCAGCACGCCGAAGGCATCGGCCGAGAGGAAGATCACCTTCTTGGCGGCGGGAGCCTTCGATACGGGCTTCACGATGTTGTCGATGTGGAAGATCGGGTACGACACACGCGTATTCTCGGTCACCGACTTGTCGGCGAAGTCGATGTGGCCCTTCTTGTCGACCGTCACGTTCTCCAGCAGGGCGTTGCGGCGAATGGCGTTCCAGATGTCGGGCTCGTTCTCCTTCGAGAGGTTGATCACCTTGGCGTAGCAGCCGCCCTCGAAGTTGAAGATGCCGTCGTCGTCCCATCCGTGCTCGTCGTCACCGATGAGCTGGCGCTTCGGGTCGGTCGAAAGGGTCGTCTTGCCCGTGCCCGACAGACCGAAGAAGATGGCCGTTTCGCCCTTCTCGTTGGTGTTGGCCGAGCAGTGCATCGAGGCGATGCCCTTCAGCGGAAGGAGGTAGTTCATGTAGGAGAACATACCCTTCTTCATCTCACCGCCGTACCACGTGTTGATGATCACCTGCATCTTCTCCGTGAGGTTGAAGACAACGGCCGTCTCCGAGTTGAGACCCAGCTCCTTGTAGTTCTTCACCTTGGCTTTCGAAGCGTTCAGAACCACGAAGTCGGGTTCGCCGTACTTCTCCAGCTCCTCGTCCGTCGGGCGGATGAACATGTTCTTCACGAAGTGTGCCTGCCAGGCCACCTCCATGATGAAGCGGATCTTCAGACGCGTGTTCTTGTTGGCGCCGCAGAACGTATCGACCACGTAGAGCTTCTTGCCCGACAGCTCCTCGGCTGCGATCTTCTTGAGCTCCTTCCAGGCCTTTTTCGTTACGGGTTTGTTGTCGTTCTTGTACTCATCGGAGGTCCACCAGATGGTATCTTTCGTCGTCTCGTCCATTACGAAGAACTTGTCCTTGGGCGAGCGGCCCGTGTAGACGCCCGTCATGACGTTCACGGCACCCATATCGGTCAGCTGGCCCTTTTCGTAGCCGCGCAGGCCCTTCTTGGTCTCCTCACGGAACAGTTCGTCGTACGAGGGATTGTACACGATCTCGGTCACGCCGGTGATCCCGTACTTTTTCAGATCCATTTTGTCCATAGTGTTGACTCAATTAAAATTAAACATCAGATCCATGTAACTTAACCTAACCCCGGTCGGCACCCGCTCGGATCCGATCGGACGGGGCAAAGTTAGCAAACATTTTTTACAATGTGAAAAAACTAACAGTAAAAAAGTCGTGAAGATTTTCCATTGTGTCGTTCGTGCGTCGGGCGGGGGCTCGGGCGACCGCCCGGGGCGTGTGGTGGCCCGGCCGAACATGCTGCTGCGGGGCGGAGTGGCGACGAGGCGGAAGGTTTCGGCGACGCACAGAACCGTTTTTGTCATGCAAACTACATGCCCCGGAGGATGTACGATGCGGATTATTTCGTAATTTTGTGGCGGAATACCGCTCTGTGTCGTATCTCTGGTCTCTCTTTCTGCACGCAAAAACATGGCCGGCATCTACTTCCATATCCCCTTCTGCAAGCGCATCTGCTCCTACTGCGACTTCTATCGCAGCGCCGATCTGCGCCCGCTGGAGCCGCTGCTCGGGGCCATGCACCGCGAACTGGAGGTTCGGGCCGGTTATCTGCACGGCGAGGAGGTGCGGACCCTCTATTTCGGTGGCGGGACGCCGTCGCTCTGTGCCCCCGAGGCGTTGCAGCGGCTGATCGACCGGGCGCGCAGCCTCTTCGGCTTCGGGCGGCTCGACGAGGTGACCGTCGAGTGCAACCCCGACGACCTCACCGAGGAGTACGTTGCGCGGTTGGCCCGGACCGAGATCGACCGCCTCTCGATCGGCATCCAATCCTTCGACGATGCTTGCCTGCGGCTGATGAACCGCCGCCACACGGCGGCCGAGGCGGCCGAGGCGGTGCATCGCGTGCGGCGGGCCGGATTCCGCAACCTGACGGTCGATCTGATCTTCGGCGTGCGGGGATTCGGGGGCGAGAGCCTCGAGCGGACGCTCGAGGCGGTGCTCGACCTGGGGGTGGAGCACCTCTCGGCCTATCACCTGACGATCGAGCCCGGCACGGCACTTGGACGCCGGATGGCGCAGGGGCTTTTCGGACCGGTCGACGAGGAGGTGAGTGAACGGGAGTTCGCCCTCGTGCACGGGCGGCTGACGGCCGCCGGATACGAGCACTATGAGGTGTCGAACTTCGCCCGTCCGGGGTTTCGCGCACGGCACAATGCCGCGTATTGGAGCGGTGCACGCTATCTGGGAATCGGCCCCGGAGCCCACTCGTTCGATGGGAGGGAGCGGCGCTGGTGTACGTCGTCCGTGGCTGAATATGTGGCCGAACCGCCCCGCTACGGCAGCGAAGTGCTGACGCCGCGCGACTGCTGCAACGAATACGTGATGACGGGGCTGCGGACCGCCGGTGGAATCTCGCTCGGGGTGGTGGCGCAGCGCTTCGGCGCCGGGCGTGCCCAACGGATGGCAGAGGCTGCCGCACCGTGGATCGCGGCCGGCACGTTGGTGTGCGAGGGGGAGTGGATGCGGATTCCGGCCGAGCGCTTCCTGGTGTCGGATGCCGTCATCGAGGCACTCTTTGAAGCGTGATTTTTTTTGCCGCCCCGGGCGAACGACTTATAAATATAAGTAGTATATTTGTAGTTGGGATTTTTTAGGTTAATATCGTTTTCATACAATACCCGTATTCTATGAGCAATGCAAAACTGGCTCCCGATTACCTTTTCGAGGTCAGCTGGGAGGTTTGTAATAAGGTGGGCGGTATCCATACCGTCCTCTCGACTAAGGCACCCACCGTCGTGCGGACGATGGGCGACCGTTACGTGGTGATCGGACCCGATCAGCAGCGCGAAGGCGGAAATGTCGAGTTCGAGGAGGATGCCTCGCTCTGGCGCGCCTGGCGGCAGGCCCTCTACAAGGAGGGTATCCGTGTGCGTGTCGGTCGTTGGCGCATCGCCGGACGGCCGATCGCCGTGCTGGTCGACTTCACCTCGCTCATCCCCATGAAGGACGACATTCTCAAGACGCTCTGGGAGAACTATCGTGTCGATTCGATCTCGGGGCAGTGGGACTACATCGAACCCGTCCTCTTCGGCTATGCCGCCGGAAAGGTGATCGCCTCCTATGTCGATACGCTCTGCTCGTCGGCCGACAAGGTCGTGGCCCATTTCCACGAGTGGATGACGGCTGCCGGCGGCCTCTACCTGCGCCGCACGTCGCCCTACGTGGCCACGGTCTT
This sequence comes from uncultured Alistipes sp., assembly GCA_944320665.1. Lineage (GTDB taxonomy): Bacteria > Bacteroidota > Bacteroidia > Bacteroidales > Rikenellaceae > Alistipes. The sequence continues at coordinate 7,970 of CALUII010000005.1, forward strand.
CACGACCCACGCCACGGTGCTCGGCCGTTGTATTGCCGGAAACCGGCTCCCGCTCTACGGCGACCTGCCGAAGTTCAATCCCGAGGAGCTGGCCCGTCAGTTCAACGTCGTGGCCAAGCACTCGATCGAGAAGAATGCCGCCGCGAACCACGATGTCTTCCTCACGGTGAGCGACATCACGGCCAACGAATGCCGCTATCTGCTCGGACGCGAGGTCGACGGCGTGACGCCCAACGGCTTTGAGAACGACTTTGTCTGGACGGGCGACGAGTATGACAAACGCCGCGCAGAGGCCCGTCGGGCGATGATCACCGTGGCCGAAGCCTGTCTCGGCTGCAAGTACGAAGACGAACCGCTGATCGTCGGCACGGGCGGCCGCTACGAATTCCGAAACAAGGGGCTCGACGTCTTCCTCGAATCGCTCAAGCAGCTGGCCGTCTCGGAGGCGCTCGACCGCGACGTGCTGGTCTACATCACCGTGCCGACGGCCAACTCCGGTCCGCGCAAGGACCTGCAGGCCCATCTGCAGGATGCCTCGCAGCCGATCGATCCGGCGCAGTACCGCTTCTCGACCCACTACATCGACAACCTGGCGTGGGACCCGATCGCCAATGCGATCAACAACAGCGTGCTGGCCGATCCGAATTCGCGTGTGAAGGTGATTTTCGTGCCGACCTATCTGAACCATGCCGACGGAATCTTCAACAAGGATTATTACGAACTGCTTGTCGGTGCCGACGTCACGGTCTATGCCTCGTATTACGAGCCGTGGGGCTATACGCCGCTTGAGTCGGTGGCCTTCTCGGTGCCGACCGTCACCACGACCCTTGCCGGTTTCGGCCACTGGGTCAACAAACTGCCCGAACACGACGGCGTGGTCGTCGTGCGTCGCGACGACCACAACGATGCCGATGCCGAGCGCGAAATCGCCGAGGCGCTCGTGCGCTTCGCCCGTCTTGACGAGACGCGTCGGGCCGAGGTGCGCCGTTCGGCCTACGAAATCTCGTGTACGGCCCTCTGGGAGCACCTCTATGCCCACTACGAGCGGGCTTATGCCGAGGCCATCGAAAACTCGGTGGCCCGCACCAAACGTGTGCTGCTCGACGGCGGCGCACGCGACGAACAGATCAACTTCGTGCGTCAGCAGCTCTTCGTCGAAAAGCCCATCTGGAACCGCATGATGGTCGACAAGAAGCTCCCCGAACGGCTCCATGCCCTCGAGGTGCTGTCGCGCAACCTCTGGTGGTGCTGGAATCCCAGCGCCCGCGACCTCTTCGAGTCGATCGACAACGAATTGTGGCAGGAGTGCGAACGCAACCCGATCGCCTTCCTTGACCGGCTGAGCGTCGAGCGCATCCGCCAGCTGGAGCAGGATGTGCAGTTCCTCGGTCTGCTCGATGCCGTCTATGCGCAGTTCTGCGACTACATGGCCGAGAAGCCCGATCCGAAGGAGCCGACGATCTCCTACTTCTCGATGGAGTACGGTCTGCACTCGTCGCTGAAAATCTACTCGGGCGGCCTCGGCATCCTGGCCGGTGACTACCTGAAGGAGGCTTCGGACAAGAACGTGAAGATGGCGGCCGTCGGTCTGCTCTATCGCTTCGGATACTTCACGCAGCGGCTCTCGGCCCAGGGCGCGCAGGAGGCAACGTATGAGGAGCAGAATTTCTACAAACTGCCCATCTCGCCCGTGCGCGACGGCGACGGAAACTGGGTGACGGTGACGATCGCCTTCCCGGGACGTACGCTCTCGGCCCGCGTGTGGAAGTGCCAGGTCGGCCGTACGGACCTCTTCCTGCTCGATACGGACTTCGAGGCCAACCTCGACGAGGACCGTCAGATCACCCATTACCTCTACGGCGGCGACTGGGAGAACCGCCTCAAGCAGGAGCTGCTGCTCGGTCTGGGCGGTATCCGTGCGCTGCACGCGATGGGCATCCGCCACGACGTCTACCACTGCAACGAGGGCCATGCCGCCTTCATCGGCATCGAACGCATCCGCGAACTGGTCGGACGCCGCAAGCTGAGCTTCTCGGAGGCAATGGAGGTGGTGCGCGCCTCGTCGCTCTTCACGACCCATACGCCCGTGCCGGCCGGGCACGACGCCTTCCCCGAGTCGATGATCCGTCAGTACATGGCCCACTATCCCGACGTGCTCGGAATCACCTGGGAGCAGTTCATCAACCTCGGAAAGACCAAACCCAACGACCCGAACGAGAAGTTCTCGATGTCGGTGCTCGCCTGCAACCTCTCGCAAGAGGTCAACGGCGTGTCGTGGCTCCACGGCGAGGTGTCGAAGGAGATCCTCGGGAACATCTGGCCCGGATACTTCAAGAACGAACTCCACATCGGCTACGTCACCAACGGCGTGCACTTCCCGACGTGGACCTCGTCCGTCCTCTCGCGTCTCTATGCCCGCTACTTCCCGCGCGGATTCTCGGGCCACAACTACGACATCGCCGAGTGGCAGAAGGTGCACGACATCGCCGACAGCGAATTGTGGGAGGCCCGCATGTTCCTCAAGAACAAGCTCATCCGCCACATCCGCAAACGTTACAGCGATCCCAATCAGGTGCGCATCGGTTCGCCGTCGCAGATGGTGCGCATCCTCGAGGGCATCAAGCCCGACGTGCTGACGATCGGCTTTGCCCGCCGCTTCGCCACCTACAAGCGTGCCTACCTGCTCTTCACGAACCTCGACCGCCTGTCGGCCATCGTCAACAACAAGGAGCACCCCGTGCAGTTCATCTTCGCCGGTAAGGCCCACCCGAACGACAAGCCGGGACAGGACCTCATCAAGCGGATTGTCGAGGTAGCCGCGATGCCGCAGTTCGTCGGCAAGATCCTCTTCCTGCAGAACTACGACATGGAGCTCGCACGCCGCATGGTGCAGGGCGTCGACGTTTGGCTCAATACGCCGACCCGTCCGCTCGAAGCCTCGGGTACGTCGGGCGAAAAGTGCGTCATGAACGGCGTGCTGCAGTTCTCCGTACTCGACGGCTGGTGGGTCGAGGGGTACAAGGAGGGGGCCGGCTGGGCTCTGCCGATGAAACGTACGTTTGCCGACCAGCACTTCCAGGACGAACTCGACGCCGAGATGATCTACAATACGATCGAAGAGCAGATCGTGCCGCTCTATTACGACCGCGGTGCCGACGGCATCCCGCACGGCTGGGTGGCCTCGGTGAAGCGCTGCGTGGCCGACATCGCCTCGCACTTCACGACCAACCGCATGCTCACCGACTACGAGGAGCGGTTCTACAACAAGCTCAGCACCCGCAAACACGAACTCGTGGCCGACGACTACCTGCTGGCCCGGCGGATCGCAGCCTGGAAACGCAAGGTCTCGGCCGCATGGAACGAGGTCCGCGTGGTCGACGTGCAGCGCGTGAAGATCGACAACCGCGCCATCTGCGTCGGTTCGAAGAACCACTTCGAGGTGGTGCTCAACATCGATACGCTCGCACCCGAGGACATCGGTGTGGAGCTGGTCGTGGCGCGTCAGATCGTCGGCGGCGAGAGCGCCGAGGTGGTGCAGACCATTCCGCTCGAACGCGTGAAGGTCGAGGGCAACTGCGTGACCTATGCCCTGGACTATATGCCCGAGCAGGCCGGAACGTTCGACGTGGCGCTGCGCGTGCACCCCGAAAACCCGCTGCTGCCCCACCGCATGGACTTCGCACTGGTGAAATGGGCGTAACGGCTGTTGCAAAGGTCGGCGCGGTGACGGAATGTGATGAAATTGTGGTTACGAACGATACAACGCGACCGATTTTTTAGTATCTTTATCTCAGGATCGGATCCCGCATCCCTCCGCCGGCTGCAAAAGACCGGCGGAGGCGGGCCGAACATAAAACGTGTGCAATCAATGAGGCTGTGAGACGGAGCGTGAAGACCGTATGACGTGACGCCGCCCGCACTTGAGCGGTGCCGGTGGCGCGTGCGCAATGCACGAGGTGTGCGCAGTGTGTGTGAGGAGGTGTGCCGTGGGGGAGAGTCCCCGCAGCGCGCACGAATAAGGGAGTGGTGCAGACCGAATGCCCGGACTTTTTTGCCCGATCGAACGACCCAAACAGAGAACGGAGTAAATTATGTCAGCATTAACCTTCGACAAGAGCGAACTGGGCAACCTCGAATATTCGCTGCGCCGCGAAATGCTCGCTACGGACCGCATCGGCGGATACATGAGCACCACGATCGTCTGCTGCAATACGCGCAAGTATCACGGTCTGATGGTGGCGCCGATTGATGACAGCGATCGCGCCTATGTCCTGCTTTCGTCTCTCGATGAGACCATCGTGCAGCACGATCAGTCGTTCAACCTCGCACTGCATCGGTTCCCGGGCGTCTACGAACCCCGCGGCCACAAGTACATCACCGATTTCGAATACACGCCCACGCCTACGATCACCTATCGGGTCGGGGGCGTCATTCTGCGCAAGGAGCTGCTCTGGATTCACCGGCGTACGCAGCTCATGATCCGTTATACGTTGGTCGACGCCCATTCCGAAACGCGTCTGCGTCTGCGTCCGTTCCTCGCCTTCCGCGACAAGCACGCCCTGTCGAAGGCCAACATGGAGGCCGACGGACGCTCCTATCCCGTGCCGGGCGGCGTGCGGTGCCGGCTCTACGAGTCGTTCCCGTGGCTCTACATGCAGATGGACAAGAGGGCCGAGTTCGTTGCTGCACCGGATTGGTACTACAACTTCGAGTACCGTGAGGAGATCGAACGTGGATACGACGGTCACGAGGATCTGCTCACCACCGGATACTTCGAACTGGAACTCAAAAAGGGCGAAAGCGTCATCTTCTCGGCCTCGCTCGACCAGATGGCCTCGCCCGGAACCATCGACGAGATCTTCGCCTCGTCGCTCGCACGACGTACGCACAAGATCGACTTCATCAGCTGTCTGCAGCATTCGGCACGTCAGTTCCTGGTGCGCCGCCACGGCCGCATGGAGATCGTGGCCGGCTATCCGTGGGAGAGCACCGATCCTCGCCGCGGACTGATCGCCCTGCCGGGCATCACGCTCGAACAGGACCACAAGGAGGATTTCATCGACTACATCGACTCGCTCGTCAGCCGCATGCAGGACGGCATGTTCACGGGCGAGGCTTCGGCCTACCATCAGGTCGATACGCCGCTCGGTTTCTTCTGGGTGCTGCAACTGCTCGAGGAGCAGACGGGCGACCGGTGGGTCTGGACCCGCTACGGCGAGGTGATGAAGCAACTGCTCGAAAGCTACCGCCGCGGTGTGGGCGACCGTGTGGCGCTGCATGACAACGGACTGATCTGGGCCTCGGCCGGCGATCTCCCCCTCACGTGGATGAACTCCGTGGTCGGCGGGCGGGCCGTTACGCCGCGCAATGGGTATGACGTCGAGGTGAATGCACTGTGGTACAATGCCGTATGTTATACACTGGAGTTGGCCCGCCGCTTCGGTGACGAACCTTTTGTGCGCGAATGGCAGCAGCTGCCCGAACGGACGAAGGAGTCGTTCCTGGCCAAATTCTGGCTGGCCGACGAAGGTTATCTGGCAGATTTCGTGAACGAAAACGAATCCAATCGCTTCATACGATCCAACATGTTGCTGGCCTGCGGCTTGCACTACACGATGCTCTCCGAGGAGCAGCGCATCAGCGTATTGCGCGTCGTCGAACAGCATCTGCTGACACCCAAGGGCATCCGTTCGCTCTCGCCCCGCAACCTGCTCTACAAGGGGGTGTGCGAGGGAACGCCCGACGAACGTGACGTGGCGGCCAAGAACGGATCGGTCTGGGTATGGCCCCTGGTCTTCTATGCCGCGGCGGCGTTCGACATCCTGGGCGATGCCTTCCTGCCGCGTGCCGAAGAGATGCTGGCCAACTTCGAGGAGGACATTCAGTCCAACGGTATCGGGTCACTCAGCGAGTTGTATGATGCCGATCCCCCCTATACGGCCCGTGGAGCCATCTCCGAGGCCTGGAGCGTGGGGGCCGTGCTGATGCTGCACGAGATGATTCGCCGGCGCAGGGAGTCTGCGTCAGCCTCGGATCAGGAAAAAACGCCCATCTCGCGGTCGGTCAAGCCTCGGAAAACGGGTAGGACCCAACAGTGAATGACGATAAAAAGATCTATTACCTATATATAGACAGATACGATGAGAGTGTTAATGTTCGGTTGGGAGTTCCCTCCCCACATCGCAGGCGGCTTGGGTACGGCCTGTTATGGTATGACGCGCGGCCTGGCTCAGAACGACGTGCAGGTCACCTTCGTGGTGCCGCATGCCTACGGCGACGAGGACCAGCGGTTCATCCGCGTGGTGAATGCCAGTGATGTCGAAACGCTCTTCGGATCGGTTTCGGGCGGCGTGGAGGATCTGTTGGACAAGATCTCGTTCATCCGCATCGACTCGAACATGGTCCCCTACATCTCGCCCGAGGAGTACGCCTCGTACCACGAGCAGTACGTCAAGAACGGAACGAAGGTGTGGGAGCAGACCGATTTGTGGAAGCAACGCTACACCTTCTCGGGCAAGTACGGCGCCAACCTCATGGAGGAGGTGGCCCGCTATGCGATCGTGGCGGCACAGGTGGCCCGCAACCTCGAGGGACAATTCGACGTGATTCACGCCCACGACTGGCTCACCTATTTCGCCGGCATCGCGGCCAAACGCGTGTCGGGCAAACCGCTGGTGGTGCATATGCACGCTACGGAGTATGACCGCAGCGGCGAGCACGTCAATACGCAGGTCTATGCCATCGAAAAGGCCGGCATGATGGCCGCCGATCGGGTGATTGCGGTCTCGAACCTCACACGGCGGATCGTCATCACGCGCTACGGCATCCCGGCCGAGAAGGTGGTGACGGTGCACAACGCCGTGCGTTTTGCCGAGAACGGAAACGAGGCCCCCGAACGCAGCATCAGCGACAAGGTGGTGACCTTCCTCGGCCGAATCACCTACCAGAAGGGGCCGGACTACTTCGTCGAGGCGGCCGCCAAGGTGTTGTCGCGCGTGCCGAACGTGCGCTTCGTGATGGCCGGATCGGGCGACATGATGAACCACGTGGTGCGTCGTGTGGCACGGCTGGGCATTGCCGACCGCTTCCACTTCACGGGCTTCCTGCGCGGCGAGGACGTGCATCGCATGTTCCAGCTGTCGGACGTCTATGTCATGCCCTCGGTCTCGGAGCCGTTCGGCATCTCGCCCCTCGAGGCCATGCGGTCGAACGTGCCGGTCATCATCTCCAAGCAGAGCGGTGTGGCCGAGGTGCTCGACTATGCCGTGAAGGTCGACTATTGGGACGTGGATGCCATGGCCGACGCCATCTATGGGTTGATTACCTATCCGGCTCTGGCGCGTATGTTCGCGTCGAAGGGCCTCGAGGAGGTGACCAACCTCAAGTGGAAGGATGCCGCAGCGAAGATCAAGGCCGTCTACGAGGCCGTCGTCCGCGAGCAGCAGCAGAAGAATGATCAAAAATAACGAAAGATACAGCACTCGACCTATGAAAACCGTTTGTCTTTACTTCCAGGTCCATCAGCCCTGGCGCCTCAAGAGGTACCGCTTCTTCAACATGGGGCGGGACCACAACTACCTGGATGATCTGCTCAACCGCTCCATCATGCAGAAGGTGGCGCGGCATTGCTACCTGCCGATGAATGCCCTGCTGCTGAAGCTGATCCGCGAAAACGAAGGCCGATTCCGCTGCTCGTTCTCAATCACGGGCAGTGCCGTCGAGCAGATGCGGGCCTATGCACCCGAAGTGCTCGACTCGTTCCGCGAACTGGCCGCAACGGGGTGTGTGGAGTTCCTCGGTGAGACCTACTCCCACTCGCTGGCTTCGCTGGCCTCGAAGGAGGATTTTGCGGATCAGGTGCATCGGCACACCGCGATGATCGAACGCGAATTCGGACTGAAACCGACTGCCTTCCGCAATACGGAGTTGATCTACTCGGACCAGATCGGTGAGATGGTGGCCGAAATGGGCTTCCGCACGATGCTGGCCGAAGGGGCCCGCCACGTGCTCGGATGGAAATCGCCCGACTTCGTCTATACGAATGCCCTCGATCAGCGGCTGCGTCTGCTGCTGCGCAACTACAAGCTCTCGGACGACATCGCCTTCCGCTTCTCGGACCGCACGTGGAACGAGTGGCCGCTCACGGCCGACAAGTACGTCGGCTGGCTTGCGTCGGATCAGACGCAGGGCGAGGTGATCAACCTCTTCATGGACTACGAGACCTTCGGCGAGCATCAGACGGCCGAATCGGGCATCTTCGACTTCATGAAGGCCCTGCCGCGTCTGGCCCTGCAGTCCGGCCGTCTCGAATTCGCCACGGTGAGCGAAGCGGCGCGCATGCATCAGCCGGTGGCCGTGCTGCATTGCCCGCACGTGATGTCGTGGGCCGATGAGGAGCGTGACATTACGGCCTGGCTGGGCAACGAGTTGCAGAACGAGGCCTTCTCGAAACTCTATGCGCTGAAACCGCAGGTTGAGGCGCTGAAGAGCCCCGATTTTGATTACGTGTGGAGTTTCATGCAGACGTCGGACCACTTCTACTACATGGCGACGAAGTGGCTCTCGGACGGCGACGTGCACTCCTACTTCAATCCTTACGACTCGGCCTATGATGCCTTCATCAACTACATGAATGTCCTTTCGGACTTCGAGATCGAACTTTCGAAGGCCGTACAGGCACGTGGTGAGGCTGCGCGCCCGGCCGCCGCAGCGGACGAGGTGAAACCGGCGGTCCAGGCGGCCCGAAAGACGAAGCGCCCGGCGGCCGTCACATCCGTTGCCGATGCCTCCGGTAAGGTCGCAGGCGAGGCTGCCTCGAAGAGCGCGGCCCGTCCGCGTGCGAAGCGTGCCGTGAAGGCCTGACCTCTTCCCGCGGTGGAACGGCCCCACACGCCCGGGTGTTTACTTGTGTGGGTGGAGAATCTGTCGGCGCAGTTGCCGTGGGCCGCGGACGGTCGGCTGGAACGTGTCGGAGGCATTGCCCTCCGTCCCGATGTTTTTGACGTCGGGCGGAGGGCAATGTCGTGTTGTTATGTGGTCTCGTTGGGGAGAGGTTGGACTTAGGGAACCGTTGTCTCGGAGCCGGGCGTTTCGGTGGCGGAGCCCTGTCCCCGGTCGGTCAGAATGCCGGCGGCGTGTTCCTGTGCCCAGGTAACCAGAGCATACAGGTGCGGCAGCAGGCTCTCGCCTCGCGGCGTAAGCGTGTACTCTACGCGCGGCGGAATCTCGGCATAGACGCGGCGTAGGATCATGCCGTCGTGCTCGAGCGTGCGCAGCGTGACCGTGAGCATGCGGTGTGAAATGTCGCCGATGCTCTGTTGCAGGGTGCTGAAGCGCATCGTGCCGTTGGCGTGCAGCGTGATCAGTACGAGCATCGACCATTTGTCGCCCAGCCGACTCAGAATCTGTCGGATCGGGCAGGTGGGGGTGGGGCCGAAATTTTTCATGTAATTTTTTCCGAGTGTTACGGGGTGTGGCTCAGTAATGGTAACACGAAGGTAACTATCTATACATCAGGTGCCTTCTTGGTGTTTCGGGTGGAATGAGCTACATTTGTATGCAAAGATAACCAACTTACGTTTGGTAACTGAAGTTTCATCCGAAAAAAATTGAAAGTATGGCATCGAAAAAAGTAGCTGTCGTCGCCGTGAATCCGGTCAACGGCATGGGTCTGTTCCAGTATCTGGAGGCGTTTCACGAAAACGGAATTCATTTTACGCTTTTCGCCGTGGCTCCCTCGCGCGAGATTCGAACCAATTCGGGCGTGGCGCTGACGGCCGACGGCGTCATTGCCGATCTGCGTCAACATGTTTCGGAGTATGATGCGTTGGTCTTCGCCTGCGGAGATGCAATGCCCCACTTCGCGGAGCATGCCTCGGAACCGTGGAATGTCGATTTGATGGAGGTGATCGCCGCCTTTGGCCGGGAGAACAAGTGGTTGATCGGCCATTGTGTGGCGGGATTGATGTTCGATGCGGCGCGTGTGGCTGATGGAAAGCGCCTGGCTGCCCATCCGATGGTGCTGGGGGCAATTACCCATGCGCAGCCCTCGGCGGCCGAGATCGAGATCGATCGGAATTGCCTTACGGCCCGCGAGGAGCATGCCCTGCCGGCGTTGATCGGCCATGTGGTCGAGGTGTTGAAGGGCTGAGAACCGATCGTACCGCAGCGTCGCGCATCCGAGTGGGCCGTGTCGCTGCGGGGGGCGCAAAAGAAGGTCCGGGTGCACTCCCTTGCGATTCTCCGCATAGGGGTGTCCCGGACCCTTTTTTCTCTCGGAGCCGGATGGCGGGTGGATTACGCCACCGGGCACGGAATGCCGAGTGCTTCAACGCGTCGTGCGATGGCTCCCAGCTCCTCCTTCGATACCTTGGTCAGCGTCTGGCACGGGGTGTCGCGGTCGAGCGAGTAGACCATCACCTTCGACGGGCGGATCTGCTCCACGAGGTGCAGCCAGGCCGAAACCTCCTCTTCGGTCGTGTTGTCGATGGACTCTCCCCGGTATTCGCCCCGCAGAAACATCGTCTGAAGAATCATGCGCCCCTCAAAACCTTGCATCTGGCGCACCACCTCCTCAACCGAATAGTGTCCCTGGGGGTTGTTGATCAGCCGCACCGTCCGGTCGAAGGCCGAGTCAAGTTTCAGGATGTTGTTGTCCACGCGCAGCAGCGCACGGCGCACCTCCTCACGGCCGAGTTGAGTGGCGTTGCTCAGCACCGAGACCTTGGCCGTCGGGCAGTGGGCATCGCGCAGCGAGAGTGTGTCGTCGATGATTGCCTCGAACTCGGGATGGAGCGTCGGTTCGCCGTTGCCTGCAAAGGTGATGACGTCGGGCGGCGTGCCGTCGGCCACCATGCGCCGGAGGGTCTCTCCCAGCAGACGGGCAACGTCTGCACGGGCATTGAACCGGCGTCCGCCCGGGTGGTCGTGGTTCCAGCCGCATTCGCAATAGATGCAGTCGAACGAACAGAGTTTCGATTCGGTGGGCAGCAGGTTGACGCCCAGTGAGAGCCCCAGGCGACGCGAGTGCACGGGGCCGAAGATGATGTCGTGGTAGAGTGATGTCATGATAAAACAAAGTTAGGGATATTCTTTGCGTTTTGCAAGTGGTGCGGAGAATATATTTTTGTAAGGAGGGGATGCTTGCGCGGTGTGTACGCGAAGTCGGCTCCGGCGGGAGGTCGTACGGACGGGGACGACGAAAATATCGTTTTTCGGGCCGAAATGTTTTGAATTGAGGAATTTTTCCTATATTTAGCGTCCGGTTCTCGTCGGACCGGAAAAATAAGGTGTTTTTAATTATGATTGGAAAGAGATTTTGGATAGCGACTCTCGCTGCCGTTTTTGCCGGCGGTGTGTGGAGTGCATCTGCGCTGCCGGCCTATCCCAAACCGGTGGTCTACACGCAGAGCGACGGAACACAGATTACGATCCGTATCGTGGGTGACGAATTCTACCATTACGTCGTCTCCGAGGAGGGCTATACCCTTGCCGGCGGTGCGGACGGCGACTACTACTATGCAACACAGGCGGCTGACGGTTCGCTCGTTCCGACCCGGATCAAGGCCCGTCCGACCTCGATGCTTACCCGCAGCGAGATGGCCGAGATCGCCTCGCTGCAGCGCGGCCTGAAACCTGTGCAGGATCCGACCCTGCGTCAGGCAATCCGAATGTTCCGGAGCGCGACGGCCCCGGCTCCCACTCGTTCGTCGGTCAGCGGCATGCCTTCGGCTCCCGGCCGAATGGCTACCTCCTCTTCGGCAACGACTGGCGATATGCGCTCTCTGATTATCCTCGTTGAGACCTCGGATAAAAAATTCAGCATTGCCAATCCACAGCAGGCTTTCTCCAATATGCTCAACCAGAAGGGGTACAGCCAGGGGGGTGCAACGGGTAGTGCGTGGGACTACTATAACGACAACTCGAACGGAAAGTTTAATCCCGAGTTTGTGGTTGTGGGGCCCTACCAAGTGAGCAACACGGCAGCATATTATGCCGGTACGACCGGTAATCAGAATGTGCCTAATCTGGTGGTCGAAGCGTGTCGCCTGGCAGATGCTGATGGGTTGGACTTCACGCAGTTCGCCAACCAGGATGGAACCATTCGTGACGTCTTTGTCTTCTTTGCCGGATACAGTCAGGCGGAGGGCGTGCCCAACGTCATCTGGCCGCATCGTTGGTCGGTGCGTGGCAAGAGTGAGTATTCCAATGTCATGCTCGATGGAGTGAAACTTGACTGGTATGCCTGTGCCGCAGAGTTGCAAGGTGCGAATGGTGTAACAATGACCGGTATTGGTCCCTTCTGTCATGAGTTTGGTCACGTGCTCGGTTGGCCCGACTTCTACGACACGGATTACGATGGAAATGGAGGTACGGCTGCCGCCATCGAGAATTATTCACTCATGTGTGCCGGCAACTACAACAACGACGGACATACGCCTCCGGCTCTGACGCTGCTTGAACGTTGGATGGTGGGGTGGACCGAACCCGAATTGCTGACGCAGGCAGGTGACTATACGCTTGCTCCGGTATGGGAGGACAAGGGCTATCTGATCCCCACGGGTACGGAGAACGACTACTTCCTGGTTGAGGCCCGTGCACTCGGCGGATTCAAGTGGGACAACTACATCAGCGACTACTACGGCAACGTCGACGGAAGCAAAGGTATGCTCGTGATGCATGTCGACTATACGAGTCAGTATCAGGATGCCTGGGTGGATAACAACACACTGAATGCCAATCCGGCTCACGAATGTGTCAAGTTGGTGCGTGCCGTGCCGGGCAGTGCTTCGGCCGATACGCCTTCGTTGACGATGTTCCCCGGTATTCAGAACGTGCAGACGTTGACCTCGACCAGCAATCGGGACTATACGGCTTGGACGGGCAGCGGCCCCGATCTCTCGCTGATCGGTATCCGTGTGGACGGACAGTCGGTGAAGATGACGGCTCGTCAGCGTACGGCTTCGACGGCCGAACTGGGACTGGTGACGCGGATCAATCAGTTCGATGTCCTGCTGTCGTGGGACGAGTCGCTGGCCGATTCGTGGAAGATATCGTGGATCAACCTCAATGACGCCTCGAAGGGCGAGGTGGAACTCTCCGAAGCCAACTATTTTCTCGAGAACCTGAAGCCCGATGCTACGTATGAGGTGGCGCTGACGGCCCTCTCGGGTGAACAGCAGGGGAAGACCCAGGTGGTGGAGTTTACGACCCCGGCGGTCGATACGTCGAAGGCTCCGCGTCTGAACCTTCAGTCGACCTATGGCGTTGACGAGCCGGTGGCGCTGAGTCTGCTCGATTACGACGGTACGATCAGCCGTGTGGAATGGTATATCGATGGTGCGCTTGTCGAGGAGCATTACGCAACGTTGTCGGCCGGCGAACATCAGGTCGTAGCTGCGGTTGTTGATCCCGATGGTAAGAAGGAGTATCTGGTGAAGTATGTCACCGTTCAGTAGAGTAGTGTTGGACCAATTCAGTATAGGAATCATGATGATGAAATATGCAAAATATCTCGTAGGTGCCCTGCTGTTGTGTGCCGCAGTGGCCTGCAAGAAGGATCCGGGTGAGGTCAAGCCGGTGGGTGAGTACCGCAATGCGTTTCTGGCCTCGACGGAGATCGGCCTCTATCAGGACGGTCGGACGGTTGTTGCCTTCAACAAATCGAATCATCAGTTGGGTATGTCGTCGCAAAAGCCGCTGTTCCGTATTACGGATAATGCCGGTGTGCAGTTTGCCGAGCTGACTCTCAATGTCATCCCCTCGGGTGAACAGAGTGCAAACGGTACCTTGACGGTGGCCGGGTACAATGCGGCAGCGACCTCCGCTTCGGATTTCAAGGTCCTCAAGCAGGAGGACAATCTGGTCTGGTTGTGGAGCGACCAGGCTGCCACGGGTATGATTATGCCCCTGATCGAGTTCTGATACGGATTTTCGGTCCGGTAAATTGACGATGGGGTCTGCCATTCGTCCGGACCGTATGAAAAAACCGAACCTTCCCCGTGTAACGTGAAGGTTCGGTTTTTTTGTATCTATGCTAACGGCACGCTCTCTCGCGAGGGCACTCCGTGTGCCCGGATGTGCCGACTGTCGGGACGGATGAGCGGGTGGGGGCTCAGGAGTGGGCGTCGGTTTTTGAATATTCGGAGAATTCGCAACCGAAGCGTTCGATCATCATGTTGTCCATCTCGTCGGCGCGCAGGGCCAGCTGCACGATGTTGCGGCGGATCTCCTCCTCCGACTCGGGCGTGATGTCCGACAGATGAATGCGGTAGGCGAGGTAGATCTGACGCCCCTCGATCCCCATCTTGTAGGGGCCGAAATCCTCCGAGAGCATGTAGTCCAGTACGGGTTCCACGTTGCGTTTGGGCAGGAGGTTGATCGGCGACGTCGAGAAGAGGTAGGCATCCTCGTAGACGAAGATGCGGATCTCGGAACTCCCCTTGTGGAAGAGCCACGAGTCGTAACCGTCGCGTGCCAGGATCGGGTCGATGCCCATGGCGCGGATGGCGCTCTCGACAAACTGACACAGGGCTGACTCTTCGTGCTGCTTGAAGACCCCTTCGGACAACTTGTCGCCGCACGACGGGCAGTACTCCTCCTCGTCGGCAATCAGCTCGTCGCAGCTGCCGCACTGCACCTGGTAGTGCGTGCGGTCCAATTCGCCGAGCGATTCGAGCAGTTGGCGCAGCGTCTCGACGCGGATGCCGAAGCCCATGTTGTCGGCCTGGGTGAATTTGCTCACCGTGACGCCCACCACCTCGTAGCGTTCGTTGAACATCGGGCCGCCCGAATTGCCGGGATTGACCGCGGCATCGGTCTGCAGGTAGTACTGTCCCTCCATAAGCTGCCGCGGGGCCGAGACCGAACCTTCGGTGATGGTGAAGGGCATGCCGTAGGGGTAGCCCGCTACGCAGATCTTGCCGCCGATGGCCAGAGAGTCGTTGTCGGCGAGCGTCAGTTCGGGCAGCGCCGAAAAGTCGTGGTCCGTGGCCAACAGCGCCAGGTCCAGTTGCGGATTGACCACCACGACGCGTGCCGGATAGGGATTGCGCCGGTTGTCGAGCAGCGCCACACGGCGGTAGCCCTCGACGACGTGGTAGTTCGTGACGAAGAGGTCGTGCGATTTCAGGTAGAAGCAGCTGCCCGAACCGCCCGAGTGGCTGACCTTGAAGACCGTCTGAAAAATCGTATTCTGTTCCATTGCTGTGGCTGTTTTCGGGGGTTAGTGCGTTGTGTCGTTCTGGGTTTGTGCGGCGGAGGTCTGTCCGAGAAGCTTTTGTTGGAGTTCGGCGGCCAGGCGCAGGTATTCGTTCGTGTCGCCGCGCGACAGCGCCTCCTGCATGCGCTGCTGCATGGCCGTGAGCTCGGCCTGAAGGGCCGCGACGGCCGCCTGGGCCCGGGCGATGCTCTCGGCATCCGGATCCGTAGCGGAGGTTGCTCCCGTATCGGTCGTCGGGGAGGCCTGTTCCTCCTCTTCGGGGGCGAAGTCGTCCTCCATGAGTTTCTCGAGCGCGGTGTAGAGAATGCCCGAAGCCTCCTCCATGCTCTTGCCGCCCGACTGCCTGAGGGCCTCGGCGACGAGGGCGTTGATGTCGTCCTGCACGTCGTTGTAGAAGTACATCTCGTAGAACTTGTAGAGCATGCGTACCGTGCTGCGCTCGTAATTCTCGGCCTCGATGGCCTCCATAGCCTCGCGGTAGACCTCCTTCATGTTCTCCTGCACGTTGGCCAGCGAGGAGCGTTGGCGCGTCGAGACCAGTTGGTCGACGAAGTAGAGGTCGGCGGCCAGCTGGTCGTCGGGTGTGGTGTCGACCTTCGTGAGGAAGGCCTTGCACTGGGCCAACAGGTCGCTCAGCGGCAGTTCGCGGTCCATGTCGTCGACCGCCTTGTTCAGCTCGTTGGTCAGCTGACCCTGCGGATGGGCGAAGTAGCTCAGTTTGTAGAGCGCCGTGTCGAGCAGGTTCCAGGCGTAGCCGTACTTGCGTTCGGTTTCGTACTCCTTGACGGCGGCGAGTGTCTCGCGGCACGTGGTATGGATTGCCGCGAGGATGCGTTGCATCTCCTCGGGCGGGTAGGGGGTAACGTGGGGCTCGTAGCTGCGTCGGGCGCCGAACTTCGTGCAGAACTCGTCGTCGTAGCGGTCGCCGATGTGGCAGATGTTGCGCAGCAGGAAGTAGATCTTGTGCGGGTGGCACTGCGTGAGCGGACATTCGTACTCCATGGTGATGTGGTCGCCCTCCTTATGGAAGCGGGCGAGCATCAGGTAGTTGAGGTTCAGGTCGGCGATCTGTCGCAGCATGGCGACGCGGCTCTTGGTGGGGAGCTCCAGAAAATCCGTATGGATCGTGAAGCGTCCGTCGTGGATGCGCACGTGGACCAGGATGGAGCCGTGGGGCAGGCGGAATTCCGTGCCGTCGGCGTTGCCGTACTTGTGGCGGAACTCGGGATTGAGGTGGTCGAGCAGCAGGTGAAACGCCTCGAGCGGATGTCCCTCGTTATAGCGGTCGATGCTCTGTGTCCAAGCCTCCATGTTGACTTTGCTCTGGGTCGAGTCGATGATGGGGGCGACGTAAGCGTGTGTGAGTTTCATAACGATCAGTCAGGTGTGGTTGGTGGCGGGGTATGCCTCGTCGCGGGGTGTTGCGGCCTATGCGGAGGTACCTCGTTAGACAAATATACGCAAAAAATATGGGAATCAGTTGATATATCGCAAGTGCTTGTAGTCGCTTTTTCGGTGCAATAGTCCATGGCGGCGAAATTGTAAGGGATAACCCTTCGCAATCAGATGACTATATGGTGATATATCGCTGATATAAATAGCTGATCCATTCTTTTTGTTTGTCCGACGTAAAGTGTTGACTCATCATGTCAAACAAACCTTCATACGTCAAATCAATAAAGCTGTCTTGCCCTTTGGGTGTCAGTAGTGATTTGTACTCGGGTAGTGCGTGCAGATGGAAATGGGTGTTGCCTTGGGGATAAAGGTGTATGTGATGGAACTGTTGGATATCTCCTCGTGCAATCATGGCATACCCCAAGAGATGGTTACGCCATATCTGTCTTAAATGGTTGGCCTTGAGAAATATCGATATGTCTAAATCCGGAATGAAGTACCCGGATTCGCGGGTCATTAGTCGATATGGGCTATGGGTGTCACATATGTCCCTTTGTTCTTTCTTGCCGATTGGGTATCCATTCTCCGTATATTTAACTTCAATGCCGATTGCTCCTTTTTGGCTGTTGCTGTCCACATATTCAATATATGCATCAAAAGAGGTGCCGTCATTCAAATACATTGTTCTGTCTGCATATCCGGCAAACTCAATATAGATGTGTGTGATTATTGAAATCTCAGTGTGGATGATTGTGCTGAATAATCGTCGGGCATTATCCAGATCCTCCTCCATGGGGACAAATAGATTGAATGGGATATGTTCGCTACGCAACATATTTGAGAATAAGGCGGAGGTGTCGAATCTCTTCACCTTCTGCCGTATTAATTCTCTGTATGTAGCGCAGAATATCAAGCCTTGTCGGGCAGCGTTTGGACTTAGTATGACTTGTGGATTTTTCTCATCGTAATAGTCGTTGAGTATCTGCTCGCGGAAAGCAAATTGATGTGCTCGAGCCTTTGCCTTGAAAGCATCGTCGAGACGATAAGTTTTATCTTTTTTCATGCTTGTATTGAAATAATGAAGTAATAAGGTGTGCCATCATTAAGTGGGGCTCTTGTTTTGAATGAGAGGGCGTTTCTTTTGGGAGCTTGAAAAGGGCGGTTGAGAACAAAAAAAAGAGCCGACCCTTTGGGTCAGCTCCTCTGCTGGGTGGAAGAAGGGACTCGAACCCTCGACACCCGGAACCACAATCCGGTGCTCTAACCGACTGAGCTACATCCACCATGAAGACACATTCCTGTGTCGTATCGGTGTGCAAAGATAATATGCTTTCTGTTATGATGCAAAAAAAACAAAGAAAAAATACGCTTTGTGACAAATTGTCAGCTCCGAATGTCGCTTTTGGCGCATTTTTCTGCCAAAATCGCTTTGGCATATCTCTTGTTAGATAGGGAAGTGAATTCGGGCTCGGTCCCGAAGAAGACGCTGAAAATTTGAAAATACATATTAAAACACGTAAAGCTATGAACGTAAAACCCTTATCGGATCGCGTACTGATCCAGCCCAATCCCGCCGAAGAGATGACTGCCGGCGGCCTCATCATTCCCGATACGGCCAAGGAGAAGCCCCTTGCCGGCAAGGTGGTAGCCGTTGGCCCGGGTACGTCCGAGGTTAAGATGGAGGTCAAGGTCGGTGATCAGGTCCTCTATGGCAAGTATGCCGGTCAGGAGATCTCGATCGATGGTGTCGACTACCTCATCATGAAGCAGAACGACATTCTGGCAATCATCTAATTTAACGTTTCATCTTTTAAAAGTTTAGAAATACCATGGCTAAAGAGATCAAATATAACGTAGATGCGCGTGAACTCCTCAAGGAGGGTGTCGATGCGCTGTCGAATGCAGTGAAGGTGACGCTCGGTCCCAAGGGTCGCAACGTGATCATCGACAAGAAGTTCGGTGCCCCGCAGATCACCAAGGACGGTGTGACCGTGGCCAAGGAGGTCGAGTTGGAGGATTCGTTCGCCAACATGGGCGCGCAGATGGTCAAGGAGGTTGCCTCGAAGACCAACGACGATGCCGGTGACGGTACGACCACCGCAACGGTGCTGGCTCAGGCCATCATCGGTGTGGGTCTGAAGAACGTGACGGCCGGTGCCAACCCGATGGATCTGAAGCGCGGTATCGACAAGGCCGTAGCTACGGTGGTCGAGTCGCTCAAGAAACAGAGCCAGGCCGTAGGTACGGACTACGCGAAGATCGAGCAGGTCGGTTCGATCTCGGCCAACAACGACCACAAGATCGGCCGTCTGATTGCCGAGGCGATGTCGAAGGTCAACAAGGAGGGTGTCATCACCGTCGAGGAGGCCAAGGGTACGGAGACTCACGTCGAGGTGGTCGAGGGTATGCAGTTTGACCGCGGTTATATCTCGGCCTACTTCATCACCGATCCCGAGAAGATGGAGGCACAGCTCGAGAAACCTTATATCCTCATCACGGACAAGAAGATCTCGACCATGAAGGAGCTCATGGGCGTGTTGGAGCCGGTGGCTCAGAGCGGTCGTTCGCTGCTGATCATCGCCGAGGATGTCGATGGCGAGGCGCTGTCGGCTCTCGTGGTGAACAAACTGCGCGGCACGCTGAAGATTGCCGCCTGCAAGGCTCCGGGCTTCGGTGACCGTCGTAAGGAGATGCTTGAGGATATCGCCGTGCTGACGGGTGCCACGGTCATCTCGACCGACAAGGGCATGAAGATCGAGGATGCCAACCTCTCGATGCTGGGTTCGGCCGACAAGGTGACGCTCAACAAGGAGAATACGACGATCGTCGACGGTGCCGGTCAGAAGGAGGCCATTGCAGCCCGTGTGGCTCAGATCCGTGCTTCGATCGAGAAGGCTACGTCGGACTACGACAAGGAGAAGCTCCACGAGCGTCTGGCCAAGTTGGCCGGTGGTGTGGCCGTGCTCTACGTCGGTGCCGCTACCGAGGTCGAGATGAAGGAGAAGAAGGATCGCGTCGAGGATGCCCTGGCCGCTACGCGTGCCGCTGTTGAGGAGGGTATCGTCCCGGGCGGTGGTGTGGCCTACATCCGCGCTACGGCTGCCCTCGAGGGCATGAAGGGCGACAACGACGACCAGACGACCGGTATCCAGATCGTAAAGCGTGCCATCGAGGAGCCGCTGCGTCAGATCGTGGCCAACGCCGGTGGCGAGGGCTCGGTTGTGGTTAACAAGGTGCGTGAGGGCGAGGGTGCCTTCGGTTACAACGCCCGCGACGACAAGTACGAGGATATGCTCAAGGCCGGTATCATCGATCCGACGAAGGTGTCGCGTGTTGCTCTGGAGAACGCCGCTTCGATCGCCTCGATGTTCCTGACGACGGAGTGCGTGCTGGCCGAGAAGAAGTCGGAGCAGCCCGCCATGCCGGCTATGCCTGCCGGCGGTATGGGCGGCATGATGTAGTAGCACGTCGCTCGTGCGCATCCGTGTGCGCACGCGACCTGCCGTCGGACGGCTTGTAGTGCGAGCCCTTCCGAAACGCAAAGAGGTCGGACCTTCTGTTGAAAAGAGGGTCCGACCTCTTTTTTTTGTCTGTTGCGGAGGCTGGGGGTGGGGGCCGCAACGGAGCGGCGTGTGTGTACGGTCGGAATCCCGTTGGGGCGCATGCGGCGGCTCCGTTTGGGGCGTCTGAAGTTCCCGGGCAGCGGCATCCGGTCGGCAGCGCCTCGGTCGGGATTCGGGTGGCTTGGTCCCGGTGGGGCTGGAGGAGGGCCGATTGGGGGGCGGGCTAAAAAGGTTGTGGAGAGGCGGGTCAGCGGCTCAACAGGATGCGGGCCTGTTCGAGGGCAGCCGGCGTGATCTCACTGCCGGAGAGCATCTTGGCGATCTCGGTCGTTCGCTCTTCGGCCGTAAGGCGGGTGATGTGTGTGTGGCCCTCCTGCTTGTAGACCACGAAGTGGGTTTCGCCCTTCGAGGCCACCTGCGGCAGGTGGGTGATGTCGACCACCTGCATCGACCGCGCCAGGGTGCTGATGATGGCGCCCATGGCGTCGGCAATGCGACCCGATACCCCGGTGTCGATCTCGTCAAAGAGGATCGTCGGCAGTTGCATCCGGCGGGCCAGCAGGGCCTTCAGGGCCAGCATGACGCGCGACAACTCACCGCCCGAGGCGATGCGCTCGATGGGTTGCGGTGTGGTGTTGCGGTTGGCCGTGAAGAGGTAGGTTACCGTGTCGCAGCCCGTGCGGGACAACTCCTTTGCCTTCGAATCGAGGCCGATGCGGAAGACGGCATCGGGCATACCCAATTGCATGAGCGTTTGCAGGATCTGCTGTTCGAATTCGGGCGCAGCCTGAGCGCGGCCGTCGTGCAGCCGATCGGCCAGCGTGCGCGCCTCGGACTCGGTGCGGGCGATGCGCGATTCGAGTTCGGCAATCTCTTCGTCGCCGTGGGTGATGGCCGCCAGCTGTTCCGTGCAGCGGTCGCGCAGGGCGATCAGTTCGTTCAGGTCGGCGACGTGGTGTTTCTGTTCGAGTGAATAGAGCGTATTGAGGCGGTCACTGACCTTGCGTAACCGTTCCGGATCGGCATCGAGTCGTTCGCTGTCGTCGGCAGCCGTAGCTCCGAGGTCCTTCAGCTCCTCGATCACGGAACGCAGGCGCGAGGCCATCTCCGCACCCTGGGGATAACTTTCGCCCAGATGGTTGAGTGCAGTCTCCGACTGCTTCAATCGGGGCAGAATTCCCACCTCCTCTTCGTCGAGTGCATTGCGCAGGGCGGTGAGCGCTTCACCGATCTGATCGGCATGTTCGAGCACCGAGAGTTCGGCTTCGAGTTCCGTCTGCTCGCCATCGCGCAGTTGTGCGGCCGTCAGCTCCTCGACCTGGAAGCGCAGCCACTCCTCGTCGCGTTTTCCCTGCTCGGCAGCCGCGCGTCGCTCCTCCAACTCGCGCCGCAGGCTATTCAGTGCCGTGTAGCAGCGGCCGTACTCTTCGAGCAGCGGGCCGTTGCCGGCCACGGTGTCCAGGGCCGAGGTGCGGAACTCCTCCGACGAGAGGATGAGGTTCTGGTGCTGGGAGTGGATATCGATCAGCTGCGCGCCGAATTCACGCAGTTGAGTCAGTTGTACGGGGATGTCGTTGATGAAGGCGCGGCTCTTGCCCGCCGGCGTGATCATCCGGCGTACGGTCGTGAGCTCGGCGTAGTCCAGGTCGTGTGCCTCGAAAAAGGGCTCCATCTTGCGGCCCGTGAGGTCGAAAAGCCCCTCGACCACGCAGTTGCGCGTCGTGTCCTTGAGGGTCGAGCCCTCGTTTTTATTGCCCAGCAGCAGTCCGAGTGCCCCCAGCAGGATCGACTTTCCGGCACCGGTCTCGCCCGTGATGATGTTCAGATGGGGATCGAGCTCCATTTCGAGCTGCTCGATCAGGGCGTAGTTTTCGACGGTCAGACGACGTAACATGGCGACACCTCGTATGGTTTCTTTGTGCTTGAATGTCAGGATTTCTTGTCGATCATCGACTCGATCTTGTCGACGATGCGCGCAGCCACCTCGCTCTTCGGCATCAGCGGCAGGGACTCATGCCCCGCATGGTCGATGAAGGTGACCTTGTTCGTATCGCCGCGGAAGCCGGCTCCGGCGTCACGCAGTGAGTTGAGCACCACGAAGTCGAAATGTTTCTTTTCGAGTTTCGACTGTGCATTTGCCTCCTCGTCGTGGGTCTCGAGGGCAAAGCCTACCAACAGGCGGTTGCCTTTCCGTGTCCCGAGTTCGGCCGCAATGTCCTTCGTGCGGCGGAGGCGTATGGTGAGTTCGCCGTCGCCCTTCTTGATTTTGCAGTCAGCCACCTCTTCGGGGGTGTAGTCGGCCACGGCGGCGCACATCACGGCCCCGTCCGCGTGGTCGAAGGCCTCGAGGGCGGCGCGATACATCTCCTCGGCCGAGAGGACGTCGACACGGCGTACGCCGGCCGGCGTGGGCAGGGCCGTACGTCCGCTGACGAGCGTTACCTCGGCACCGCGTGCGGCCAGTTCTCCGGCCAGGGCATAGCCCATCTTTCCGGAGGAGTGATTCGAGATGAAACGCACGGGGTCGATGGCTTCGATCGTGGCCCCGGCGGTTACGAGAAAGTGTTTACCGCTGAGGTTCTTTTTTTTTTCGCTGCGGGCCAGGATTCCGTCGATGGCCCGTACGATGGCCTCGGGTTCGGCCATGCGGCCTTTGCCGGAGAGGCCGCTGGCCAGTTCGCCCTCATCGGGCTCGATGACCTCAACGCCGCGCCGGCGCAACGTGTCGAGGTTCTCCTGCGTGGCCGTGTGGGCATACATGTCGAGGTCCATTGCCGCAGCTACCGCCACGGGACAACGGGCCGACAGATAGGTGGTCAGCAACAGGTTGTCGGCGATACCGCAGGCCATTTTGGCCAGGGTGTTGGCCGTAGCGGGGGCGATGAGGTAGAGATCGGCCCACTCGCCCAGCGAGACATGCGAGTTCCAGGCGCCGTTCTCGGGGTCGAAGAATTCGACCAGGATCGGGCGTTTGGAGAGGGTGGCCATCGTCAGCGGGGTGATGAACTGTTTGGCCAGCGGGGTCATGACGACCTGTACGTCGGCCCCCTCTTTTATCAGCAGGCGGCAGAGTGTGGCTGCCTTATAGGCAGCGATGCTGCCCGTGATGCCCAGCAGGATGTGTTTTCCGTGCAACATGATTGACGATCCGTGCGTTCCTTGGTTCGGTTCTCCCGTGTGCAGCCGCACGCGGGTATTCGTCGTACGAAGGGGAGGTTTCAGGCCTCTTTGGGGGCTTCCTTGGCTGCTTTGGGCTCCTTGGGCTCCTTGGTGGCGGGAGCCTGCTGGGTGTCGGCTTTGCCTTCGCGCCAGAAGAGTTCGCCGTCGAGGAACTCCTCGGTGGCGATGATGGCCGGTTTGGGCAGACGCTCGTAGTAGCGCGAGATCTCGATCTGCTCGCGGTTCTCGAAGGTCTCCTCCATGGTGTCCGTGGGTGACGAGAAGTCGGCCAACTTGCGGTTGAGCTCGGTTTTGAGCTCCGTGGCGATCTGATTCGCACGGCGTGCGATGATGTTCACGCTTTCGTAGATGTTGCCTGTTTCGCGGTCCAAATCCACCAGTTTGCGGGTGATGGTGTTGTTCGGAATGTTTTTCTTGATCTCCATCTTATTATCTATAAAGCTTTATGATTCGCTGTTTTCCGCCTGCTGGTGGGCGGCGAGGTAGTCCTTTGCGGCCAGGGCATATCGGTCGAGCTCCTTGCGGTGCTCCGACTCGGGAAATTCGCCGATGAACGAGTAGTAGGAGTCGAGCATCGAGAGGAATCGGTCGGTCTGTTTGCTCGAGACCGAGTTGTCGGCGAGCCGGTACCCGGCCACCACGACGTAATACATGATCTCCTCGCGGTGGTTGCTTTCGGGGTAGGCCTTCAGGGCGTTTTGCAGGGCGACGATGGCCGACTTGTAGCGTCCGATCTTGTAATAGGTATAGGCGTTGTAGTAGGCCTTGTCGTACTGGCGCTGGAGCAGTTCGGAGTCGATCTTCTGGAAAGTTTCGACCCGTTCGCTTCGGGAGTAGCGCGAGATGAATTCGGCGATGGCCGTTCGGGCGTGTCCGGTCATGGTCTGGTCGCGAGTGGGGCCCGGGGCCATGTGGTAGAAGCAGAGGGCGTACATTCCCTCGGCGTCTTCGATGAAGACGCTGCGGCCGTATCGTCTGCGGAACTGGTCGAGCAGTTCGCCGGCGGTGGCATAGTCGTGGGACTTGAACTTGCAGCGGGCGTTGAAGAAGGCGATGCTGTCTTCGCGTGCGGTGCCGCTGTACATGTTGCCGATGCTCTCCAGCAGGGTGGAGGCTTTGGTCCACTTTTCGGCCTCATAGAATTCGAGCGCTTTGGCATAGATCAGCTCGGGGTCGTTGCTGCGCAGGATGCTGTTGATGCTGCCGCAGCCTGGGATGGCGGTGAACAGCAGTAGGAGGAGCATGCCGCAGGTGGCGTATCGAAACACTCTCTTCATCGGGAAATCTTTATGCAGCGCTACTTTAGAGCGCAAAGTTACACATTATTTAACGATCTCGCAAATAAATTTATTGCACCCTCCGGGTGGGTCGCAACGTGGAAAAAGATTTGGAAATTCGGATTTAACTTTCTACCTTTGTGCAACACATGTATGAATGGGGTTCTGACCTTCGCGGGTCGGAATTCTTATTTTTTTCTGTTCTATCGCAGACGGTTAAAATTATGGCAAAAGAGATTATTTATCTGACGGCTGAGGGGTACAAGAAGCTCAAGGACGAACTGGATCATATGCGTTCGGTGGAGCGCCCTGCCATTTCGGCGGCGATTGCCGAGGCCCGCGACAAGGGCGACCTTTCGGAGAATGCCGAGTACGACGCTGCGCGCGAGGCGCAGGGGTTGCTCGAGATGCGCATCGCCAAGATGGAGGATACGCTGGCCAATGCCCGCGTGATCGACGAGTCGAAGATCGACAAGAGCAAGGTGCAGATCCTGAGCAAGGTGACGCTGCTCAACCACAACAACAACAAGCAGATGGTCTATACGATCGTGGCCGAGCACGAGGCCAATCTGCGTGAGGGCAAGCTGGCGATCGGAACGCCTATTGCCAAGGCGTTGCTGGGCAAGAAGAAGGGCGACCAGGTCGATGTGACGGTGCCGGCCGGTACGCTTCACTTCGAGATCCTCGACATCTCGATCTGATGCGCTCCCTTCCCGTTGAGGTGAGGAGGGGATCCTGCCGGCGCGCCCCAGTGCGGGCCGCG
Source organism: uncultured Alistipes sp. (assembly GCA_944320665.1). Taxonomy (GTDB): domain Bacteria; phylum Bacteroidota; class Bacteroidia; order Bacteroidales; family Rikenellaceae; genus Alistipes. The sequence continues at coordinate 33,368 of CALUII010000005.1, forward strand.
GTGCGGATGCTGTAAGACGAAGCAGACAAGCAAGCTGTATATTTAAGTAGAAGAGCAGCCGGCTCGTGCGGGAGAAACCGCATGAGCCGGCTGCTCTGTTTCGGTCACAGTCCGACGGAGTGGAGCTACTGCTTGCGCACGACACGCACGGTCGACTGCGTCGTCTGGCGGATGAAGACCTTGGGGCCGATCTGCGCATAGCGCAGGAAGAGCTCTTCGGTGTAGCCGCGGATGGTGAGCAGCTCCATGTCGTCGGTCTTCAGCACGTCGAAACCCGCTTCACGCAGGGCGGCGACGGCCTCGTCGATGTGCCACGTCGTGTCGACACAGAGGCTCAGGTTGACGGCCGAGTTGTGGACCAGGTTGGTCTTGATGCGGAAGCGTTCGAGCAGCGAGAAGATCGTGCCGAGCTTCTCCTCGAGGACGAACGAGAGGTCGCGCGAACGGATCGTCAACAGCACCTGCCCCTTCTTCAGGATGAGGATCGGAACCTCCACGGGCGACGAGATGCCGCGTATGACCGTACCCGGTTTGCGCTTGTCTCCGAACGGACGCACGTAGAGCGGGATGTTCTTGTTCTGCAGTGGTTTGATCGTCTTGGGGTGGATTACCTGTGCGCCGCTGTAGGCCAGCTCGATGGTGTCGAGGTAGTTCAGTTCGGGGATCTGCACGGCGTCGGGAAAGATCTTCGGGTCGGCATTCATCACGCCATCCACATCCTTCCATACGGACATCGACTCGGCATCGAGGATGTTGGCCACGACCGCCGCCGAGTAGTCCGAACCTTCGCGTCCGAGGGTGGTGGTGGAGCCGTCGGGTGCACCGCCGATGAAGCCCTGGCCGATGAAGATGTCGATGCCGGGGGCTGCGGCGGCGATTTCGGCGCGCAGCAGCGGGGCCGAAGCCGCGATGTCGACACCGGCATCCTTGTGGCGCTGTTCGGTGCGGAATCCGCGGCGCATGTCGATCCAGTGGTTCGGCGTGCCGGCGAAGGCCAGGTAGTCGGAGATGATCGAGGTTGAGATCAACTCGCCAAAGGCGACGATCGTGTCGTACCACAACTCGGCGTCACGCGGATCGTAATCGGTCTGCGTGGCGATGCGTTCGAGTTCGGCAAACAGGGCCTCGACTCGTTCGAGCTGCTTGGGACCGTGCCACAGGTCGTTGATGATGGCGGCGTGGTATTCGCGCAGTTCGGCGATGCGCTCCATCGAGGTCTGCGGGTCGCCGTGCTGCACCCCTTCGAATACCTTTTCGAGGGCGTTGGTGGTCTTGCCCATGGCCGAGACGACGATGAACAGGTTGTGTTCGTCGCCGATGATCTTTTGCAGGTTGCGGACTCCGTCGGCATTGCGGACCGAGGCGCCGCCGAATTTATAGACTTTCATATATGCGTGTGAAAACGTGTGTCGGTTGTTTCTGTGTGAGCCTGGCGGCCGGCGGCTCAGTGGCGGGTGTCGACCGGTTTGTAGGGCGTATGCGTATTCTGGAAGAGGAAGGCGAAGACGTCGGCCGCCTCGGCAATGCGTTTCGAGGTGGGTTTCCCGGCACCGTGGCCTGCATTCGACTCGATGCGGATCAGGATGGGCGCCTCGCCTGCCTGGCAGTGCTGCAGCTCGGCGGCGAACTTGAACGAGTGGGCCGGGACGACGCGGTCGTCGTGGTCGGCCGTAGTGATGAGCGTAGCCGGATAGGCCGTTCCCTTGCGGATGTTGTGGAGCGGCGAGTAGCGGTAGATGTAGCGGAACTGCTCTTCGTTTTCGCTCGTGCCGTACTCGACGGCCCAGCCCCAGCCGATGGTGAAGCGGTGGTAACGCAGCATGTCCATCACGCCGACGGCCGGCAGGCAGACGGCGAAGAGGTCGGGACGCTGCACCTCGCAGGCACCGACGAGCAGGCCGCCGTTCGAACCGCCGGCGATAGCCAGCTTTTCGGACGAGGTGTATCCGTTGGTGATGAGCCATTCGGCGGCGGCGATGAAGTCGTCGAAGACATTCTGCTTGTTTTCGAGCATGCCGGCGCGGTGCCAGGCCTCGCCGTACTCCGATCCGCCGCGCAGGTTGGCCACGCAGTAGATGCCGCCCTGCTCCATGAACATCACGGCCGAGGGGTTGAAGCCTGGCGTGAGGTTGATCTGGAAGCCGCCGTAGGCATAGAGGTAGCAGGGATTCGAACCGTCGAGGCGGATGTCGCGGCGGTGCGAGACGAACATCGGCACGCGCGTGCCGTCCTTCGACGTGTAGAAGATCTGCTCGGTGACGAAATCCGCGGGGTCGAACGTCAGTTCCGGAGCCCGATAAAGGGTCGATTCGCCCGTGGCGATGTCGTAGCGGTAGACCGTTTCGGGGGTGGTGTAGTTCGTCAGGGCGTAGAAGAGTTCGTGAGCCTCTTTTTCGCCGTTGAAGCCGCTGACGGTGCCGATGTCCGGCAGCGTCACGTTGCGTACCAGCGTGCCGTCGTAGTTGTATTGTGCGATTTGGCTTTGGGCATCCTCGAGGTACGATGCGAAGAGGTAGCCGCCCGTTGCGGCCACACCCTCAAGCAGCGTGCTGTCGCGTTCGGGGATGACCACCCGATCCTCCTGCGGATTGAGGAGGTTGACGCAGCGCAGGGCGTTGTTCGGGGCCTGGCGGTTGGTGACGTAGTAGAGTCGGTTGTCGCGGCAGTCGACGGGCGAGTAGTCGTTGTCGAAGCCGGCGAAGAGCGTGCGGAACTGCTTCTCGTCGGTGCGCCGGTAGAGCAGCTCCGAGCCCGAGGTTCCCTCCGAAGCGTAGATGAAGAGCCAGCGTCCGTCGTCGCTGGGCCAGGCGCTGAAGTAACGGAGCGGATGGGCCGGATCGGTATAGATCAGCTCGTCGGCACGCTGCGGCGTGCCCAGACGGTGGTAATAGATCTTCTGGAACTGGTTCTGCGAGGAGTAGACGCCCGATTCGGGGGCGTCGTACGCACTGTAGTAGAATCCTTTGGAGTCGGGCGACCAGACCGCTCCGGCGTTTTTGATCCATTCGATGCGGTCGTCGGTCAGCGAGCCGTCGGCCGTGCTCTTCACGCGCAGTTCCATCCAGTCCGATCCCGATGCGGCCGTGCCGTAGGCGCACCAGCGTCCGTCCTCGGAGAAGGCGAGCGAGGTGAGGGCCACGGTGCCGTCGTCCGACAGCGTGTTGGGGTCGAGGAAGACCTCGGCCTCACCGCCCAACTCGCGGGTGCGGTAGAGGATGGCCTGGTTCTGCAGCCCGTCGTTATAGAAATAGTAGTAATAATCGCCCTTGTGGAACGGGGCCCCCTGCTTGGGGTAGTTCCACAACTGGGTGAGGCGTTCGCGGATGGCGTCGCGGAAGGGGATCTGTGCGAGGTATTGTTCCGTCACGGCGTTTTCGGCCGCGACCCATGCGGCCGTAGCCTCCGAACGGTCGTCCTCGAGCCAGCGGTAGGGGTCGGCAACGGTCGTGCCGAAGTAGTTGTCGGTCACCTCGCTCCGTTCGGCGGCGGGGTATGGGGGTACTTGGATGGTCTTCATGCGGTTGCAGCTGATGAGTGTCGTGCCGGCCAGGGCCAGCAGCAGAAGATACGGTCTGTTCATGGGCGTTGTCCGGCTCCATGTGAAGAGCGCGAACGGTTAGCACAAAGTTACGCAAAAAAGTCGGGACTTGGCCCCGCGATCCGAAAGATTTTGCATACCTTTGGGCTTCACGAAATGCGATCAATGACGAAATACATGAACTACGACGAATTGAAGTCAACGGTCGAGCGGGCCTGGGAGAATCGCGCCCTGCTCGACGACGAGTCGGTGCGCGCGGCCGTGTGCGCCGTGATCGAGGAGGTCGACAAGGGACGTCTGCGTACGGCCGAGCCGGTCGATCCCGAACAGAGCCTCTGGCAGGTGAACGAGTGGGTCAAGAAGGCCGTCATCCTCTACTTCCCGATCCGCCCCATGCGTACGATGCGGGCCGGTGAGTTGGAGTGGTACGACAAGATGGAGCTCAAGCACGGATACGAGGAGCTCGGCGTGCGGGCCGTGCCCCATGCCGTGGCACGCTACGGCGCCTATGTCGCCTCGGGGGCGATCCTCATGCCCTCGTACGTCAACATCGGCGCCTATGTCGATACGGGGACGATGGTCGACACGTGGGCGACGGTCGGATCGTGTGCCCAGATCGGGCGGCGCGTCCACCTTTCGGGCGGTGTCGGCATCGGCGGCGTCCTCGAACCGGTGCAGGCCGCACCGGTCATCATCGAGGACGACTGCTTCATCGGCTCGCGTGCCATCGTGGTCGAGGGGGCGCACGTCTGCCGCGAGGCGGTGCTCGGGTCGAATACGGTGATCACGGGATCGACCCACATCATCGACGTGACGGGGCCGGAGTCCGTCACCTACAAGGGCTACGTGCCGCCGCGTGCGGTGGTCGTGCCGGGCAGCTACCGCAAGCAGTTCCCGGCGGGCGAATACAGCGTCTCGTGTGCGCTGATCATCGGCCGGCGCAAGGAGTCGACCGACAAGAAGACCTCGTTGAACGACGCCCTGCGTGATTTCGGCGTGTCGGCCTGACGACGCCTGCATCAAAAAAACGGACGAAGCAGATGATCTACCACATCGAACAGACCACCTCGACCAACGACGATGCCCGTGAGGCGTGCTACCGCCACGGCGACGTCATCTGGGCCGAGTTGCAGACCGCGGGCCGCGGCCAGCGCGGCCACGTGTGGCACAGTCCCCGGGGCGAGAACCTGACCTTTTCGGCGGTGCTCGAACCGACCTTCCTGCCGGCAAACGAGCAGTTCCTGCTGTCGGAGATCGTGACGCTGGCACTGACCGACGTCTTTGCACAGTACGGGGTCGATACGCGCATCAAGTGGACCAACGACATCTATGCCGGCGACCGCAAGCTGGTCGGCATGCTCATCGAACACGTGCTGTCGGGCGGGCGGCTCGTGCGGACGATCGCCGGCATCGGCATCAACGTCAACCAGACGGCGTTCGATCCCGTGTTGCCCAATCCCGTCTCGCTGCGTCAGCTGACCGGCCGCACGTTCGAGCGCCGCGAGGTGCTCGATGCCTTCCTCGATGCGCTCGAACGCCGCTACGTGCGGCTCGAAACGGGCGACTGCGTGGGGTTGCAGGAGGAGTTCCGGGGGCGGCTCTACCGTCTCGGCGAACGCCACCTCTACCGTTTCCCCGACGGTTCGACGGCCCGGGCCGTCATCGAGGGGGTGCGCCCGACGGGGGCGCTGCTCCTGCGCCACGACGACGGGCTGCTGCGCGAATATCTTTTCCGCGAAGTCGAATTTGTGATCGAAAAGCGCGATTCGGCCTCGCCCGAGGCAAAATAATCGCCCCGAACCCTTTGTTGTTACGAGAATAACAGTTATATTTGCGTGGATAACAGCTCCGGCTGCAACTGGAACGAACACAACTTAAAACATAGAACAATTATGAACGTACCTGCAAATCTGAAGTATTCGAACGATCACGAGTGGTGCCGCATCGAGGGCGACGTGGCTTATGTCGGCATTACGGACTTTGCCCAGAGCCAGTTGGGTGATATCGTCTTCGTGGATGTGCCGACCGTGGGCGAGACCCTTGCCGCCGGTGAGGTTTTCGGCTCGATCGAGGCCGTGAAGACGGTGAGCGATGCCTTTATTCCCGTTTCGGGCGAGGTGCTGGAGTTCAATCCGGCCGTTGATGCCGACCCGTCGATCGTCAACAAGGATGCATACGGCGAGGGCTGGCTCATCAAGGTCAAGATGTCGAACCCGGCCGAGTGCGACGCGCTGCTCAGCGACGCTCAGTACAAGGAGCTGATCGGTTAATTTCGGACGACGGGGCGAGACCTCGGAGAGATTGCGTCTGCCGCAGAAGCGGCAGGCGCTTTTTTTTGTGCAGCCGGTCGGACGTGGGGCCGCGGGCCGCCTGCATGTGGTGGGCCGGAGGCTCGGGGCGGGAATTGCAGCGGGCCGGGCCGGCCGCTCCAGAGGGCTGTCGGTTGCGCAGGCGGGGAGGGGCGGAACGCGACGCGTCCGCCCCTCCCCGCTCTGTGTCCCGGGTGTGTGATCAGAAACTCAATTTGGCGCCGACAAACCAGCTGCGCGGAAGCGACGGGCCGTAGATGTAGCCCGAGTCGCGGTCGGCCCCCTGGTCAAAATCCTTCTGATAGGCGTTCAGCAGGTTCTGCACGCCGGCGTTGAGTTGCAGGGTGATCTGGCCGTAGATCGGGATGTCGTAGGCCACCTTGAGGTTCAGGTCCCAGAACGACGGCGTGTTGACGGCCACATCGACCGGCGTGCCCGAGCCGGCCATGTGCTGCACGAGCATCGACCCCGTATAGGTGCCCGTGAGGTCGGCCGTGAAGCGGCGGAAGGGGAGGAACGAGGCGGTGAAGTATCCGTAGGTGTCGGGCGTGCGGAACATGCGCCGCACGGTGGGTACGGCGGGGTCTTCGCTCCATTGCTCGGGGCGGTTGTATCGGCTGCGCTGCCAGGTGAAGCCGGCCTGCAGCGAGAACCAGCGCGTGAATTCGGCCTTGCCCTCGAGGTTGATGCCGCCGACCGTGGCCCCCGAGCCGTTGTAGCGCTCCTTGACGGTGCTGCCGTCCGCGGCCTTGTCTGGGAGTGTGCGCAGGGCGAAGACGTCGTCGAGCATCGTGTAGAAGCCCTCGACCAGCAGGTTGACCTGTACGTTGCCGAAGCGGTGGTAGAGGTCGGCCGAGGCGCTGAAGCTGTTCGAACGCTCCTCCTTCAGGTCGTCGGCCAGCCGGATGCGCACGCGTTCGCCTCCCACGATCGAGATGTGCATGTCCTCGTCGAAGGCCTGCGGTGCGCGGAACCCGCTGGCGTAGCTCAGACGCAGATTGACCGCCTCGGTGGGATTGTAGCGCAGGTTGACGCGCGGACTGAAGACGACGTGGTTCACGAGGTTGTGTTTGTCGAGGCGTCCGCCCAGGAGGAGAGACCACTGGCGCGTTTTCCATTCGTTCTGGAGGTAGGCGCCGACGATGTGCACCGTCTGGTTGGTGTGGATGCCGTAGCCGAGCGACTTGTCCTCGAGTCCGTTGTACGTGTATTCGGCGCCGACGGTCAGCTCCGACGGCATGAAGAGCAGGCGGTCGAACGTGCGGATATACTGTGCGCCCGAGGCGACGGTGAGGTCGTGCGTCGTGCCGTAGGCGTTGGGATCCTGTTTGCTGCCGTAGTAGCTCTTGCGGGCGGTGTTCTGGAACGAGGCATAGAGATTCAGGCGGTTGCGCAGGTCGGCCGACGAGAGGTCGAACGAGAGGCTGCCGCCGTCGATCGCGTGGTCGGTCTGCTCGGCTACGAGCGCCTCGTGAACCGGACGGTCGAGCCGATCGCCGCCGCGACGGAACTCCTCGATGTGGTGGTACTGGGCCGTGAGGCGCGAGTAGGCTCCCGTGCGGATGAAGCTGCGGGCGCCGACGGCCTGGGCGTGGAGTTGGGGCAGCTCGGTGAAGCCGTCGCCGTCGTGGTCGTATCCCGAGCGGTGGCGGTTCTGGCCGTAGACGTAGATGCCGGCCTTGCCGTTGTCGCTCACGAGCGAGGCGTTGAGGCTGGTGTTGTTGTCGTACGAGCTGCTGGAGCCCAGCGAGGTGAGCGTGTGTGCGACCTGGGCCGTGTTGCGCAGCGGGTCCTTGGTGATGATGTTGATCGTGCCGCCGATGGCCGACGACCCGAAGAGGGCCGAACCGCCGCCGCGCAGCACCTCGACACGCTCGATCATGTTGGCCGGGATCTGCTCCAGGCCGTAGACCCCTGTGAGGGCCGAGAAGAGCGGGTGGGAGTCGATCAGGATCTGCGAATAGTGGCCGTCGAGTCCGTTGATGCGCACCTGGGTGAAGCCGCAGTTCTGACAGTCGTTTTCGGTGCGGACGCCGGGCTGGAAGCTGAGCCCCTGGGCCAGGCAGACGGCGTTGGTCTTCTCGAAGAGGTCGGCACCGAGGACACTGACCAGGGCCGGGGCCTCGCGTCGCAGCGTGGCCGTGCGGCTGGCCGAGACCACGACGTCGTCCATGGCGATGCCGTTGGCCGTGATCTCGAAGTTGACCTCGAGGCTCGTTCCGCTCCGGAGCGAGACCTGTCTCTGTTGCGGGGTGTAGCCCAGCATCTGGGCCTCGACCACGTAGTCGCCTTCGGGGAGGTTCTTCAGGAAGTAGTGGCCCGAGGCGTCGGTTGCGGTGCCGAAGGTGGTGCCCACGAGCACGATCGTGGCATAGGCGATGTGTTCGCCGCTTTCGCTGTCGACCACGTGGCCGAAGAGGTTGGCGTCGGTGACGCGACGCGGGGCTTCGTCGGCACGGACGGCCCCGATGAGGCAGGCGCAGAGCGCCGCCAGAAGCAATCGTTTCATTGCTGGAGGTATGGTTTGTTGCGGCACGGGGAGGGCACGATGGCTCGAAGTCCGTCGTGCGTAGGCCGCGGATGAATGACTGTGTTTTTTGTGTGGAATGGGAGTGGGTAAGCGGGTGCCGCCTTCATCTGCCGCAGGGGGGAGAGAAGGTCTGCACCGGGCCGGGTGTCTTAGAACCGGCGGGCTGCAGCGGCAGCCGGCGGAGCCCGCAACGACTGCGTGCGCAGATCCGAGGCGGCCTTGGCCTGTACGGCCGGGATGACGGCCCTGCCGAGCAGCACGGAGGTGCCGTTCGGAGCGGGGGTCTCGGCAAGCAGGCAGGGGTAGAAATGGAAGTCATCGATCGTACACCGTTCGACGACCTGGCTGCGGGCCCCGTTGTCGGGCAGGAGGTCGCCGCAGAGGGCGCGGAAATGGAGCGGGTCTTCGGAATAGATGTGGATCTTCTGCCCGACGATCGACGCGAGCAGAATGGCCAGCAGCAGGCCGGCGGCAAATCGTTGTTTGCTGTTCAGATGCCTCATTCCGAGGGCAAAGATACGCATAAAATGCGGTTGCGTGCAATACCTGAAAAAGGGGAGTTTTGCCGTCCGCACGGGCTGCGCGATCTGCGCACGCGGCGTCTCGGCGGGCTGCAGGATGGTGGACGCTACTCTTGGGCGTGGAGGTGGCGCGTGATCGAGAGCAGGGCGTCGTTCGGCAGGTCGCCGCGTTTCTGAAGGGTGAGGATCGTCCGCACGAGGTACTTGTAGAGGTCGCGCCGCAGCCGCTTGTAGAGCGGGCAGGTCGTGTAGTTCTCGTTGTCGAGCAGCACGTCGCGGATCGATCGCAGCGAGTTGGTGTAGTTGGCCATCTCGTTCTTCAGGGCGATGCCCTCCTTCTGCGAGGCGTTGATCTTGGCGATCGACATCTGTTTCAGCTTCTCGCACACGGCGCTCAGCGCGATCATCACCACGCAGTCCATCAGCGTGTGGCCGTGCATGTAGAGGTAGGTCGTCTCGGGTGTCACGCCCCGCTCGCGCAACTGCTTTTCGAACTCCCTCATCGGGTCGATCATGTGCGGATAGCGGTGGCGGAGGGCGGCGTCGCGTTTGGCGACGTTGCGCTGCAGCCAGGCGATCGTGTTGGCGCCGTTGCCGTGGATGTCGAGGTAGCCGATGCGTACCGTGGCCTTGAAGTCGGCCAGTGTGAAGACCGTCTCCTTCGAGCGGTAGGCCGAGAAGGCGTACCACACGAAGGCCGGATAGATCGTCCGCGAGTAGTCGGCCATGAAGGCGACGAAGTCAAAGATGCGCGTGTCGTTCTTCGTGGCCTTCACGCAGACGTTGTGCAGCGACGGTGCATAGCAGAGGTAGTTCTCCGTGGCGTAGGCATAGGTGTGGAACATGAAGCGGGCGCCGTTCACCTCGCGCGACTGGTCGGTGCGGTTGCCGAAGAGGTAGTCGAAGTCCGAATCGACGCAGAGCAACAGCTCCTCGGACGACTGGGGGATCATGCTCAGCAGCACCTTCTTGCCCTTGGGCAGGTCGGGGCGGTTGGGCACCGAGATCTCGAAACGCAGGTAGGGGTTGCGGAAGTGGTCGAAGATGCCGCGCCAGAAGGCGACGTCTTCATACCCTTCGACATAGACCCGTACGAGCCGTTGGGCGGGGTCGTCCGGCAGCGGGCGCGGCAACGCATCGGGCTCCTCGTTCCGGGAGGTGAACCCGATGTTGCGCAGTTTTTCGACCATCGTGCGTGCCATACGTCAACAAAGATATAAAAATTCGTATATTTGCGCAATACAATATACTCGAAGGACCCAAATTAGCGTTTGAATCCGACAATCCGGACAACCAAAGCGATGACGAACGACTGGAAAGCACGCCTGGGAATGGTCTACTCGACGAATCCCGATTTCGAATACCAAACCGAAACCCCCGACGAACCCGAGACGCTGCCCGCTGCGCGGCAGGAGTTGCGCGTCTGGCTCGACCGCAAGCAGCGCGCCGGCAAGGTGGTGACGCTCGTGCGCGGCTTTGTCGGCACGGAGTCCGACCTGCAGGAGTTGGGGCGTCTGCTCAAGACGCGCTGCGGCGTGGGCGGTGCCGCCAAGGAGGGCGAGATCCTCATCCAGGGCGACCACCGCGACCGCGTGGTCGAGATCCTCGTGAAGGCCGGATACACCCGTACTAAAAAAGCCGGAAATTGAGGCGGCTGCTTCTGCATATCCTGTTGCTCGGCGGAATCGTTGCGCTCGGCGGTGTGCAACGGGCCGCGGCGCAATACTATTCGTGGGGTTCCGACGCGGCGACGCTGCGTTGGGAGTCGTTGCGCACGCCCGACGTGCGGGTGATCTATCCCGATACGGCGCGGTCGCTGGCCCGACGCACGATGTTTTATATCGAGACCGTGCGCCCCGAGATCGGTTGGGGTTTCCGCCACGGGCCCTTGCGGATTCCGTTCGTGCTGCATCCCGAGAATTTCCAGTCGAACGGTCTGGTGATGTGGCTGCCGAAGCGGGTCGATTTTCTCACGACTCCGGCCATCGAGGGGTACTCGATGCCGTGGATCAAGCAGCTCGTGGCGCACGAATACCGCCATGCCGTCCAGTACAACAACATCAACCGCGGCCTGATCCGGTGTGCCAGCTGGCTGCTCGGCCAGCAGGGATCGGTCATCGGCCTGCTGTTCATGCCCGTGTGGTCGATCGAGGGGGACGCCGTGTTGTCGGAGACCTCGATGTCGTCGTTCGGCCGGGGGCTGCAACCGCGCTTCACGCTCGAATATCGTGCGATGGGCAACTTCGTCGGCGAACGCCGGAATCCCGACAAGTGGTTCTGCGGCTCCTATCGCGACGTGGTGCCCGACCACTACCAGCTGGGCTACCAGATCAACTCCTATGCCTACAACCGTTACGGCGAGAACATCTGGAACAAGGTCGTACGGTACAGCGTGCGCAATCCCTATCTGATCTTTGCCAACACGGTGGCCCTGCGCAAGTTCTACGGCACGAGCGAACGGTGGCTCTTCCGTGAGACCTTTGTCGACCTGATCAACTACTGGGCCTCGCTGCCCCAACTGCCCGATTCGGCCGAGCCGATGACCGACCTCGACCCGAAGAACTATACGACCTATCGCTGGCCGCTGCCGCTCGACGACTCGACGGTGCTGGCCCTGCGGAGCGACTACGATCATCCGGACCGCTTCGTGCGGATCGACCGCCGCACGGGACACGAGAAACGCGTGGCCTATACGGGAGCCGTGTCAACGCGTCCGACGTTGGCCGGCGGACGTGTCTGGTGGACCGAGTACCGCCGTTCGCTGCTCTTCGATCAGCGGGTGCACTCGCAACTCTGCTACATGGATCTCGACGAGGGGCGTTCCCGTACGTGGCGCGGGGCACGAAGTGCGCTCTACCCGGTGGTCGTGGGCGACAGCCTGCCCGCCTGGGTCGAGTACCGTCCCGACGGCGTCTACACAATCGTGCGCACCGATGCCCGCGACGGCGTCGCGCCGCATCGTCTCGAACTTCCGGCCGGACAGGAGATCCATGGCCTGGCCTGGGACGACCGAACCGAGGCCCTCTATGTGCTGGTGACCGACGACTCGGGCATGTGGCCCGGGCGGGTCGGCGCGACGGGGATCGAACCGCTGCGCGACGGGGCCTATGTGACGCTGAGCGACCTGCGGGCCGATGACGGGGTCCTCTATTTCGGGTCGATTGCCTCGGGTCGCGACGAGGTGCATGCCCTCGACCTGACTTCGGGGGTCGAACGCCGCCTGACGACGTCGACCTATGGCTCCTTCTCCCCGGCACCCGACGGCCCGGGCCGCGTGCTGGTGACGAACTATGCCCGGCACGGCTTCCGCGTCGCCACCCAGCGGATCGACTCCGCACGGATCGATACGGTGGCCTTCGCCCGCCTGCCGCGCAACGTGGTCAATCCGCCGCGTCCGGTGCAGCCGCGGACGATCAACCTCGACACGGTGCGCTTCACACCGGCCGACTCGGCCGCTTCGTACGAACGGCACAAGGCGCGCCGCTACCGCCGCGGCTTGACGCTCGTGAAGCCGCACAGCTGGATGCCCGTGGCGCTCGACCCCTTTGCCCTCTTCGAGGAGCAGGGCGTGTGGTTCAATCTGGGGGCCACGCTGCTCTCGCAGAATTTGCTTTCGAACGCCGAGGGCTTCGTGGCCTACGGCTGGAACCGAAGCGAAGGGTCGCTCATACGCGGCCGGTTCCGCTATACGGGACTCGGCGTGCAGTTCGACATCAACGGCTCGTACGGCGGCAATCAGGTGGTCTATGCCCTGGCGCAGACCGATCCCGAGACGGGCGTCGAACAGTATCAGAAGATCCCCTCGATCGACCGTTACTGGTCCGTAGGGGCTACGGCCACGCTGCCCCTCTACCTGCAGCGCGGATACCACACCCGTCAGCTCTCCTTTTCGGCCGGATGGAACTACTCGAACGGTATGGTCGCCCGTGTCGATGAGTTGCGTTTCGATTCGCACACGGGGCTGGTCTCAAACCTCGAAAACGTCGGTTTCAACGAAGGGTTGCACCGTCTGACTTTCGGTGTCGGCTGGTCGGATTTCGTGCGTTCGGCCCACCGCGACCTCACCTCGCCGTGGGGCTATGTCCTGCGCGGATACTACGTGCTGAATCCCGTGAACCGCAATTTCAGCGATCTGGTTTCGGCCTATGGCCGGGTCTATACGCCGGGCCTGCTGCCGCACCACTCCTTCTCGCTGGCCGCCATCTACCAGACCTCGATCGGCGGATACAGACTCCCTTCGGGGCGCGCCTTCCTCTCGTACCAATCCTTACAGCTGCTGCCCCGCGGCGTGAATGCCAGTGAGGTGCGCAGCGATCACTATACGGGCGTGTCGCTCGATTACCTCTTCCCGGTCGGATACCCCGAAGGCGGTATCTCGGGCGTGGTCTACGTCAAGCGGATCAGCATCAATCTGGGCGGTGACTTCGCTCAGTTCCGGCGGGCCGACGCCCTCGAGGCACTGCACGGCAAGTGGCAGCGGATCTGGTCGTTGGGCGGCGACGTGATCGTCGACGTCAACTTCTTCCGCCAGCCGGCCTCGGGCACCACGAGCCTCAAGTTCTCGATCTACAAACCGACGCAGGGCAGCGTGTGGTTCGGCGTGGGGGTCGGCATGCCGTTCTGACCGATCTTTTTTCGGCGGGAGGAGGAGTACATGTAACTTTTTATTTCGTATTTTTGCCTCAAATTTGGACCTATGACCACTCAGAAGAAATCCCGAATATCACCCCGCGTCATCCGCTGGCTGTGGGTGATTGCCCTCGCTCCGTGTGCGCTGCTGCTCCTGATGCTGCTCGTCACGGCGTGCGGACTCTTCGGCCGCATCCCCTCGTTCGAGGAGCTCGAAAACCCGAAGAGCAACCTGGCTACCGAGGTCTATTCGGAGGATGGAAAGGTGATCGGCACCTTCTTCGTGCAGAACCGCTCCTATGTGCAGTATGACGACCTCTTTCCGGCCGATTCGACGCGCCACATCCGGCTCGACGGCCGCGACGTGCCGCCGCTGGTGGCCGCCCTCATCTCGACCGAGGACGTGCGCTTCCGCAGCCACGCCGGTGTCGACATTCCGTCGCTGATTCGCGTCGGCGTGAAGACCATCGCGCTGCGCAATACGTCGCAGGGCGGCGGTTCGACCATCACGCAGCAGCTGGCCAAGAACCTCTTCCCGCGCGACACGGTGAGCCGCGGCAAGGTGGGACGCATGACCAAACTGGTCCTCTCGAAATTCAAGGAGTGGATCACCGCCCTCAAACTCGAGTACAACTACACGAAGGAGGAGATCGCCGCCATGTACCTCAATACGGTGGAGTACGGTTCGAACGCCTTCGGCATCAAGTCGGCGGCCCATACCTTCTTCAACAAGGAGCCCAACGAACTCAACGTGCAGGAGGCGGCGATGCTCGTCGGCGTGGTCAACGCACCGACGCGTTATTCCCCCGTTCGCAATCCGGAGAATGCCCTCGCACGCCGCAACCTGGTGCTCGAACGCATGCGCGGAGCCGGGGCCCTCACACGCCGGGAGTGCGATTCGCTCTGCGCCCTGCCGATCCTGCTCAACTACAACCCCGTGTCTCACAACGAGGGTTCGGCCACCTACTTCCGCGAGATGCTGCGCCTGGTGCTCAATGCGCAGAAACCCAAACGCAGCCAGTTCTACACCGAGTGGGACTACAACGAGGCGGTCAAACAGTACGAACAGAATCCGCTCTATGGCTGGTGCCGCAAGAACCGCAAGGCCGACGGTACGCCCTATGACATCTACCGCGACGGTCTGAAGATCTACACCACGATCAACTCCCGCATGCAGGAGTATGCCGAGCAGGCCGTGCAGCAGCAGCTCGAACGAGTGATCCAACCGGCGATGGACGCGCAGTACCGCCGCACGAAGACGCTCTTCATCGGTACGACCCAGGCCGAACGCGATGCCATCGTGCGCCGGGCCATCGTCGGCTCGGACCGCTACCGCGAGATGAAGAAGGCGGGCGTGAGCCGTGCCGAGATCGAGGCGTCGTTCGACCGTCCGGTGCCGATGCGCGTCTTTACCTACCGCGGCGAGCGCGACACGGTGATGACGCCGCGCGACTCGATCCTCCACCACAAACGCATCATGCGCGCGTCGTTCGTGGCGGTCGATCCGCGTACGGGCTTCGTCAAGGCCTACGTGGGCGGACCGAGCTTCCGCTACTTCAAGTACGACATGGCCAAACAGGGCAAACGCCAGATCGGTTCGACGATCAAGCCCTTCGTCTATACCTTTGCGATCGACCACCTCGGCATGAGCCCCTGTACGCCCGTGCCCAACCTGCCGGTGACGATCGAGACGGCCAACGGTACGGCCTGGTCGCCGAAGGAGGCCGGCAAGGTGGTCTACGACGGTGTGCTGCATCCGTTGAGCTGGGGCCTCGCCCACAGCCGCAACAACTACTCGGCCTGGATCATGAAGCAGGCCAAACAGCCGGCTGCCGTGGCCGATTTCATCCACAACATGGGTATCCGCAGCTTCATCGACCCCGTTCCGGCCCTTTGTGTCGGATCGTCCGAGTCGAATGTCTATGAGTTGGTGAGCGCCTTCGCCACGTTTGCCAACGAGGGCGTCTACACGGAGCCGATCTTTGTGACGCGTATCGAGGACCGCCAGGGCAACGTGCTGGCTACCTTCATCCCGCAGTCGCAGGACGCTATCAGCGAGACCACGGCCTACACGATGCTGACCATGCTCCAGGGGGTGGTCAACGGCGGTACGGCCGGCCGTCTGAAGTGGGCCTACCACATGGAGGGGGTTGAGGTCGGCGGCAAGACCGGTACGTCGAACGAGAACCGCGATGCCTGGTTCATGTGCGTGACGCCCAAATTGGTGATGGGTTCGTGGGTTGGCGGCGAGGATCAGTCGGTACATCTGCTTTCGCGTGGCGAGGGTAGTGTGATGGCCTTGCCAATCGTTGGCGAATTCCTGACGCGGGTCTACGACGACGGCCGCCTCGGCGTGACGCGCGAAGACCGTTTCGTGCGCCCGGCACAGATGCCGCACTACGACTGCGACCAGTTGATCGATGCGGCCGGCGAGCGGGCCGTCGAACAGGGTATCGACGAGGACGACGCCTTCTTCGATTGAGTCGAGGGCCGACGCGGCGCGGCAGTCGGAGTCTCCGGTGCGATCCGGAGTTCCCGAGGCCTTGTGCGGCCCGGGCAGCGTTCCGGACCCGCGGGGCATGTGGAGCATCGGGCCGTGGAGGCAGTGACTGCGTCCCGTGTGCAGAGACGGCGTGCGGATGGATCGACGCGCGCATGCACTCCTCGAAAACAGTAAAAAGTGAATGAGCATAATTTGGAGCATATGAGAATTGCTATTGTAGGCGCCAGTGGCGTCGTGGGACAGGAATTTCTGCGGATTCTGGAGGAACGTCCGATTCCGATCGATGAACTGTTGCTCTTCGGCTCGGAACGCAGCGCGGGCCGTACGTATCGTTTCCGGGGGCAGGAGCTTACCGTGAAACAGCTGCAACACAACGACGACTTCCGTGGGGTCGACTTCGCCCTCACGTCGGCCGGTGCCGGCACGTCGCGCGAATATGCCGAGACGATCACACGCTACGGAGCCGTGATGATCGATAATTCGAGTGCGTTCCGTATGGAGCACGATGTGCCGCTGGTCGTTCCGGAGGTCAATCCCGACGACGCGCGCCTCGCACCGCGCCGCATCATCGCCAATCCGAACTGCACGACCATCCAGATGGTCGTAGCCCTGCAGCCCATCGAGCGGCTGTCGCATATCCGTCGCGTGCATGTGGCGACCTACCAGTCGGCCAGCGGCGCCGGTGCGTCGGCCATGGCCGAGCTGGAGGCCCAGCACCGCGAACTGGTCGAGGGCAAGGAACCGACGGTGTCGAAGTTCGCCTTCCAGCTGGCCTATAACCTCATTCCGCATATCGACGTCTTCCAGGAGAACGACTACACGAAGGAGGAGATGAAGATGTACAACGAGACGCGCAAGATCATGCACTCGGACGTCGAGGTGGCGGCGACGTGCGTGCGTGTGCCGGTGATGCGTGCCCATTCGGAGAGCCTCTGGGTCGAGACCGAGCGTCCCGTCTCGGTAGCCGAGGCCCGCGAGGCCTTTGCCCGGGCCGAAGGGGTGGTGCTGATGGACGACCCGGCCAACAAGGTCTATCCGATGCCGCTCTTTCTGGCCGGGAAGGATCCCGTCTATGTGGGGCGCGTACGCAAGGACCTCACGTCGGAGTACGGTCTGGCCTTTTGGTGCGTGAGCGACCAGATCCGTAAGGGGGCGGCTCTCAATGCCGTGCAGATCATGGAGCTGCTGCTGAAACGCTAGCCGCCGCAACGAACCAATACGTCAGAAGGCCGCTTCCTGTGTGAGGAAAGCGGCCTTCTGGTTTATGCAGTGGGACTACCCGTGCGGGCGGGTAGGGCGGTGCAGACTTACTTCTTGACGGGCTCGAGCTCCACGGTGAAGTGGCGCATGATCGGAGCCTCAAAGGTGATCCGGTAGCCCGACGTGATCTGGGCGCGGCGCTCGTAGATGTTGCGGCAGGCGGCGGCGATCACGCGGATGTGGTTGTCGGTGTAGACGCGGCGCGGGATGGCCAGACGCAGCAGCTCCAGCTTTGGATAGCGGTTTTCGTGCGTTTCGGGGTCGCGGTCGGCGAGGATCGAGCCGATCTCCACACCGCGGATGCCCGCTTCGATGTAGAGCTCGATGCCGAGCGTCTGGGCGATGAACTCCTCTTTGGGAAGGTTGGGCAGGATCTTCTTGGCGTCGATGAAGATGGCGTGGCCGCCGGCCGGACGCTGGTAGGGTACGCCGTACTCATCGAGCAGGTCGCCCAGCAGTTTCACCTGACGGATGCGGGCGTCGAGCTGTTCGAACTCCGTATTCTCGTCGAGGCCCACGGCCAGGGCATCCATGTCGCGGCCCGACATGCCGCCGTAGGTGATGTATCCCTCATACATGATGTTGAACATCATGGCTTTGCGGAAGAGCTCCTCGGAACGCATTGCCACGAAACCGCCCATGTTCACCACGCCGTCCTTCTTGGCCGAGATGGTCATCAGGTCGGCATAGGTGTATATCTCGTGAACGATCTCCTTGATCGACTTGTCGGCATAACCCTCCTCGCGCGTCTTGATGAAGTAGGCGTTCTCGGCAAAGCGGGCCGAGTCGATCAGCATCGGCACACCGTAGCGGTGGCACAATTCCGATGTCTCGCGGATGTTGCGCATCGATACGGGCTGTCCGCCGGCCGTGTTGTTCGTGATGGTCAGCACCACGCACGGGATCTTCTCCTTGGGGTGGGCCTTGAGGACGTTCTCCAGCTTCGTGAGATCCATCTCGCCCTTGAACGGGATTTCGAGCTGCGTGTCGGCTGCGGCGTCGATCGTGCAGTCGATGGCGTGGCAGTGACGGAACTCGATGTGTCCCTTCGTGGTGTCGAAGTGCGAGTTTCCGGGGACGATGTCGCCCTCCTTGAGCAGGGCCGAGAAGATGACGTTCTCGGCGGCACGGCCCTGGTGCGTCGGCAGGAAGTGCGGCATGCCGAACAGACGCGTGATGATCTCCTTCAGGCGGAAATAGGACGAGGCACCCGCATAGCTCTCGTCGCCGGTCATCATGGCGGCCCACTGGCGGTCGCTCATCGAGCCGGTACCCGAGTCGGTCAGCAGGTCGATCAGCACCTGGTCGCTGCGCAGTTTGAAGAGGTTGTACTTGGCTTCGCGGATCCACTCTTCGCGCTGGGCGCGGGTCGAGGTCTTGATCGGTTCCGTCATCTTGATCTTGTACGGTTCACAATAGGGTAGTTCCATAGGTGCAAATAAAGTTTTAAGAGTTTTATGGGACGATCCTCCGGGGGATCGTGCTCCTCAAAAATACGAAAAAAAATCGGTATGATCCAAATCCGGGTACTATATTTGCCGTAGATCCGACAGATGTTTCACCCTTAAAAACGATCTTTACGATGCATGCGGAGATGAGTCCCGAGGGCCGTTTCGAGGCCCGCGAGCTGCCCTACGCCTACGATGCGCTGGCGCCCTACATTTCGGAGGAGACGTTGCGTTTCCACCACGACAAACACTATCTGGGCTACGTGGCCAAGCTCAACGAACTGGTGCTTGACACCCCCTTTGCACAACAACCGCTCGAGGATATGATCCTCGGGTCCGACGGTCCGCTCTTCAACAATGCGGCGCAGGCCTGGAACCACGCCTTCCTGTTCGATACCCTCTCGCCGCGGCCGCAGAAAGCTCCCGGCGGGGCGCTGGCCGAGGCCATCGACCGCAGTTTCGGGTCGGTGGAGAAGTGCCGCGAGGAGATGACCCGTGCCGCCGTCGGTCTCTTCGGGTCGGGATGGGTCTGGCTCGTTGCCGACGGTGCGGGCAACCTCGCCGTGCGCAGCGAGCAGAATGCCGGCACGCCCCTGCGTCAGCACCTGCGGCCGCTGCTCTGTATCGACGTCTGGGAGCACGCCTACTACATCGACTACCGCAACCGCCGGGCCGATGCCGTGGCCGCCTTCTGGAACGTCGTCGACTGGCGTGTGGTCGGCGAGCGCTACGACCACAAGTAAGAATCCTCCTTTCCCCGTGCATGTCGCGGCACGGGGCTGCGGTGAAAAGACGAACCGGGCAAAACCCCGCATGCGGAGTTTTGTCCGGTTCGTTTGCATCTGCGTGCCGTCACCCCGGCTGCGAGGTTGCGGCGATCGCTGGATTAGAGATGTTCGATCGTGTACTCGACCATCTTCTGACGCACGTTGCGCGTGTCGTCCGGCATCATCGAGTGGTTCTGGTCCGGATAGACCATCATGTCGTACTGCTTGCCGACGCGGTTCAGTGCGCGCGTCATCTCCATCGTATTCTGGAAGTGGACGTTGTCGTCGGCCGTGCCGTGGATGATCAGCAGGCGGGTCTTGGCGTCGTTGAGGCGCTCGGCAAAATGCAGCGGCGAGTTGTCGTCGTATCCGGCGGCATTCTCCTGCGGCAGCCCGTTGTAGATCTCGGTGTAGATCGTGTCGTAGAAGCGCCACGAGGTGACTGGAGCCACGGCGATCGCCATCTTGAAGAGTCCGTCGCCCTTCAGCGCGCAGCTCAGGGCCATGAATCCGCCATAGGACCATCCGTAGATGCCGATGCGGCTCGCGTCGATCCACGGCTGGGCGGCCAGGTAGCGTGCTGCGGAGAGCTGGTCCTCGACCTCGCGCAGACCCAGCTGGCCGTAGGTGCACTTCTTGAACTCCTCGCCGCGGAATCCCGTGCCGCGTCCGTCGGTGCAGACCACCACGTAGCCCGCATCGACCAGGGCATCCTCCCAGTCAAGCGACCAGCGGTCCTGTACCTGCTGTGATCCGGGGCCCGAGTACTGCGTCATCAGCACGGGATACTGTTTGGCGGGATCGAAGTCCCGCGGACGCAGGATCCAGGCGTTGAGCGTGTCGCCGCGTTCGGTCGGAATGGTGATGAACTCCTTCGAGGGACGCTGCGTGGCGGCCAGTTCGTTGCGCAGCGCCTCGCTCGTGGTGAGCGTGCGCACGAGCTTGCCCTCGCCCGTGCGGATCTCGACGCGGTTGGGCGTCGTGGCGTTCGAGAAGGTCGAGATGTAGTACTTCATCCCCTGGCTCGGGGCGATGGCGTAGAAGCCGTCACCCGAGGTGAGGCACTGCTTGCGTCGGCCGTCGAGCGTGATGCGGTAGAGGTCGCGGCGCAGCGGCGAGGCCTCGGTCGAGAGGTAGTAGATGTACCGGTCCGTAACGGCCGCCACCTCGGTCACCTCCCAGTCGCCCGACGTGAGCGGACGGATGCGTCCGCGGTCGATGTCGTGCAGGTAGAGGTGCATGTGTCCCGCCGTGGTCTCCTCGCGTACGATGAAGCGCCCCTTGGGCAGGAAGGTGATGGTCGAGGCGTTCACGTGCTCCACGTAGCGCGGCGAGCGCTCCTCGTAGATCACGCGCTGCGAGCCGTCGGCCTCGCACAGAATCACCTCGAAGAGGTTTTGCAGACGGTTGCGGCGCATGAAGTAGAGCCGTCCGTCGGGCGTCCAGCCCGGCATCAGGATGTATTGGTCCGTCTCGCTGCCGGTGTCGATCCGCGTGCGGTTGCCTGTGGCGATGTCATACACCCAGAGTTCCACCGTGGAGTTGCGTTCGCCGGCCTTCGGGTACTTGAAGGTGAAGGGTTCGTTGTAGAGGCGGCCGTCGTAGCGCATCATCTCGAAGACGGGGACAGCGCTCTCGTCGAAACGCAGGTAGGCGATCTGTCGGCTGTCGGGCGAAAAGGCGTAGGCCCGTGTGAAGCCGAACTCCTCCTCGTAGACCCAGTCGGTCGTGCCGTTGATGATCCGGTTCCAGGCCCCGTCGTCGGTGATTGCGAGGGGTTTGTCCTCGGCTACGGAGTAGAGCCAGAGGTTGTTGTTGCTCGAGAAGGCGATCCACTGCCCGTCGGGCGAGAACGACGCGTCGCGCGTAGCCCCGATCTCCTGAAGAATCGGGCGCATGCCCCGGGCGTCGCACAGGTGGTATTGCGTCGTGTAGGAGCGGCGGTAGATCGGGGCCGCCCCCTCGGCCACGAGGATCGACTGTTCGTCGGGCGAGAGCAGGTAGTCCGTGATCTGGAAGCCGTCGGGCGTCGTCGGCAGCAGCGTCGTGCCCGGCGTCTCTTCGGCATAGGCATATTTGCGGATCGTGCCCTCTTCGACGACGGTGTAGTGTGCCCCGTCGGCCGTCGAGCGGATGCCGCGTACGCTTTCGTTCATGGCCCGCAGACGCAGGATCTCGTCGTAGCTTTGGGCCTGGACGGCGGTGGCGGTCAGGGCCAGCGCCGCAAGTGTCAAGAGTTTATTCATCGGTTTCTTTGGTCGGTTTTTTCGTGGAAGGGGTGGCGGTGTCGTGTGCCCGGTGCTGTCTGGCCCGGCTCCGCCACGGCGGGGTCAGATGTCGTCCGTCTCGAAGTCATACCCGAGGCGTTTGCCCGTAACGAACTTCGAGTTGTCGAGTTTGGTGTTGAACTGGTCGACCGTCACCCGCTTGTTGGTTTCGTAGGGTGGAACGAGCAGATCGAAGTCGAGTGCGTAGCTGAAGGCCGATTCGATGATCTGCTGCAGGGCATTCCGGTCGAGTTCGGCCGTGCCGAACGAGGCGGCACGCAGGGCCGTCTGGCGTTTGCCCTCGACGAAGTAACGTCCCTCGCGGTTGATGAAGAGACGGCCGATGAGGTAGCCTTCGTCGGCGTTGCGGTTGAACTTGAACGAGTCCGACAGGAAGTTGTAGATGTTCACGATGCCGCAATAGGAGTTGTCGCGGTCGGCCTGCACGTAGGCGGTCTGCCAGACGGGGTGGTCCGGAGCGAATTCGAAGACGTCGGTGTGCATCTGGAAGATCAGCAGGTCGTTGGCGATCTGCATCTGAGCCTCGAACTTGCCGCGGTCGCGGTATTCGAGGCGCACGCGTCGGTCGAGGCGGCCGTCCAGGGCGTCGTCCATCTCCGAGGCCACTTCGAGCAGCGTCTCCTTCAGTTCGTTGAAGGCGGCGAACGTATGGTCGTAGACTTTCTGTTTGAGTGCCGACTTGCGGACAATCGTATCGAGGATTTCACTCCTCAGCGAGATAGATTCCATCGTATTGTGTTAGGTAGGTCTGTCTATTGGGGCCGGGCGGCCGGCGTGTGGTGCGGGTGGGGCGGGATGAACGCCTCCTCCGCGGGCTGTCGTCCGGAGTCCGGTCTGGGGGCTCTATTGCAGGCGGACGTGTTCACCTGCGGTGAAGACGTGGCCGTCCGAGCGGCGCAGTCCGTTGAGCTTCTCGACCGAACGGGTGCGGATGCCGTAGGACTGTCCGACCGAGTAGGCCGTCTCGCCCTGACGGGCGATGTGGGTCTGGGCATTACCCTCCCAGCGTTTTTTCTTGCGCTCGATGTAGACCACCTCGCCCGGCAGGGGTTGTGCCTTGCGTTTGAGGTCGTTGAAGCGGCGCAGGTTGCCGGCCGAGAGGCGGAAGAGGTGGCCGATGCGTTCGAACGTGTCGCCCTCCTTGGCCAGAATGTAGTGCACGCCGTTGGTCTGGTAGATGTTGTAGCCCTCATGGGCGTTGATCGTCACGCGGTAGTTGTCCGGGTCGATGCCGCTGCTGCCGGAGGCCGGCTGGTCGACCGTGCTCTGCTCGGGAAACCAGTCGAGCGGATCGGTGCTCGTGAATCCGTGGGCTGCGGCATAGAGTTGCAGCCCGTTTTCACGGTCGAGCAGGTAGAGCTGGTTCTCCTCGATGATGCGGATCAGTCGCTGGGCATAGTCCGGAGCCGTGGCATAGCCGGCAGCCTTCAGACCGCGGGCCCAACTTTTGTAGTCGGTCGAGGAGTAGGCGAAGAGCGAGTCGTAGCGCGGCTGGGTGTCGAGGAAGGTGGCGTGGTCCTCGTACGAGGCCTCGACCGAAGGGTAGCTGCGGAAACATTCGCCCTTGGCATCGTCGTCGTAATAGACCTTGTCTCCCGTCCAGTTCTTCTTGCACTTGATGCCGAAGTGGTTGTTCGACGCACGCGAAAGCCAGCTGTTTCCGGCATCGGATTCGAGCAGTCCCTGGGCCATGGTGATGCTGGCCGGGATGCCGTAGCGCTCCATGTGGGCTACGGCGATGCGTTTGTAGCGGTCGATATACTCCTCCTTGGTGATGCGGGCCTGGGCCGTAAGCAGCTGCGGGAGCGCGCACAACAAAAAGAGGACGAATATTGCTTTTTTGTAAATATTCATTAACTTTGTTTGGTCTTATGAAGACAAAGGTACGATTTTCTGCGGAAAATACAATATAAAACGCAACGCTATGTTTACAGATAAAGCCAACGAGATTTTCAATCGGGCCATTGCCGATTACCACCTCCACGACGACGTGGACCATCCGGAACAGAATCCCTATGAGTCCGGTACGATCGACCACCTGCTCTATCGCAAGAACTGGATCGATACGGTGCAGTGGCATCTGGAGGACATCATCCGCGACCCGGCGATCGACCCCGTGGAGGCGCTTCAGATCAAGCGGCGCATCGACAAGTCGAACCAGGATCGGACCGATATGGTGGAGTATATCGATTCGTGGCTTTTTGACAAGTACAAGGGGGTGGAGGTCCGGCCCGATGCCCGGATCAACACCGAGACGCCGGCCTGGGCCATCGACCGGCTGTCGATCCTGGCGCTGAAGATCTACCACATGGCCTGCGAGACGAAACGTGACGATGTGGACGAGGCCCATCGCGAGACCTGCCAACGCAAACTCGATGTGCTGCTCACGCAGCAGAAGGACCTCTCGACGGCAATCGAGGAGCTCTTCGAAGACATCGAGGCCGGACGACGCTACATGAAGACCTACAAGCAGATGAAGATGTACAACGATCCGGCGCTCAACCCCGTGCTTTATGCCAAGTCGAAGTGATACGAAACTGCCGCGGCACCTGCTGGTCATCCGCACGTCGGCCATGGGCGACGTGGCGATGCTGGCGCATGCGCTGCGGGCGTTGCGGGCGGCCTATCCCGATCTGCGGGTGACGGTGGCGACGCAGCCGTTGTTCCGTCCCTTTTTCGAGGGGCTCGGTGTGGATTTTCTCGACGTGAATACGCAGAAACAGCACCGGACGATCCGCAGCATGCTGGCGCTCGCCAAGCAGGTGCGCGGCATGGGGATCGACGGGGTGGTTGACGTGCACGACGTGTGGCGGACCAAGGGATTCCGCTATGCCATGTGGCTGCACGGTGTACGCACCACGCACATCACCAAGGGCCATCTCGAGAAGTGGATGCGCCTGAAGAGCAGTTCGGTCGCATGTGCCGCGCCGCTCAAGCATACGGTGGTCCGTTATTGCGATGCATTCCGCCGTCTGGGATTTGTCTTCGACGATCCGGCACCGGCCGTCAAGCCCGACCGCCCCAATCCGATGGGCGGGAAGCAGGGGACGTGGATCGGTTTTGCACCCTTCTCGGCGCAGACGGGCAAGACCTATCCGATGGAGGCGAGCCGTGAGGCGGTACGGCTGCTGTGCGCACGCTACGACCGGGTCTTCATCCACGGTGGCGGTGGCCGCGAGCAGGCCTTTGCCGAGGAGATGGAGCGCCTCTATCCCAATGCAACGGGGGTCTTCGGACGGCTGAAGCTGAAGGAGGAGATGGATCTTATCGCTCACGAGGATTGCGTCGTCTCGATGGACTCGCTGGTAATGCACCTGGCGTCGCTCATGGCAACGCCCGTGGTCTCAGTCTGGGGTGCCACCCATCCGTCACTCGGTTACATCGGGTATGGGATTGATCCGGAGGGGGTGCTGCAGGTCGAGATGCCGTGCCGGCCCTGTTCGGTCTACGGCAAGAAGGAGTGCAAGTGGGGCGATTACCGCTGCATTCGCGCCATCACGCCGCAGATGATTGCCGATAAGGTGGCACAACTGCTGGCCAAGAACGCAAGATGACCGATAAGACGCCCTCCCGTGGGGGCGGAGACGGGGCGGAAGCCTCGTCAGACCCTCAGCCGCCGTGGCCGGAGGTACGGCGGTATGGGCGAAGGAGCGATATGTTCCGAATCCTCTCCGACTTTGGGGGGCGGATGCCGCACGGAGGGGGCGAAGGCAAAACGGAGGATATGAAAAAAGAGAGGAGTTCTCGGCCGCTTGCGGCACACTCCTCTCTTTTTTCTTTTTATTGTATGGCTGCCGCGGCGTTTGCCGGAGAGACGAGGGCAGAACTGCGCCTGCAGGTGTCAGTGCCTGTTCAGGACGATCGGACCTCCTTCGAGTTGCAGCGCTTCGCGTCCCAGTGAGTCACGGCCGAAGTGCGCCCGCTGGCTGAATTCCTGAAGCGAGTCGGCCGCCGTGCACGTGCCGTGCAACAGCAGCGTGTCGCATCTCCCCGCAACTTCCCACGACGTGTAGCGAATGGTCTTCAGACGCATCGATTGTGCCTCGCCTTCGGGCAGCAGTTGCACACCCATCACGCTGTCCGGAGCCGACGGGTCGGGAATGCCCCACCTGCCCACTGCACGGGCGTAGGTCGGATCGGCCGCGACGTGACGCGCCGGGGTGGTTGCGCGCAGTGAGCCGCGGTATTGCACCGTGATGCGGTTGCCGCACACGAGTCCGTAGGCCCGGGAGGTGTCCGCCCCGTCGAGCAGAAAGCGCACGCGGGTGCCGTCCGTCGGACGTCGGACCGTGACGCTTCCGGGTGCGGAGGCCTCGATCACCCCCTGAAATGTGCCGGAACCGTTGCGGTTGCACGAGGTCGTGAACAGCAGTGCGGCGAGGAGACCGAACCCTGTGGCGGTGTGGTGAAGCGAACGTTTCATGTCGGAAAGATCGTTGGGTGGTTCTGTATCGTTCTGCATCGGGCCAGGCGCGCGGCGACTGTCGGCTGCTGCGTCTGGGGCGCATGCAGCCACGACGGCGGACCGAAGCTCCGTATATCGGATGGCTGCCGATCCCGGTTGTCGCCGGAACGACCTCCGATTCCCGCTCCTCGGTCCGCCGTCGTGCGCAGACAGGTTGTTTATTTCGATTTCGAGCGGATGTACTCGTCGATAGCGCGGGCAGCCTTGCGGCCGGCACCCATCGCGAGAATTACCGTGGCGGCGCCCGTCACGGCATCACCGCCGGCGAAGACCCCTTTGCGTGTCGTGGCCCCCTGCTCGTCGGCTACGAGGCACCCCTTGCGCGTGGTCTCCAGTCCGGCCGTCGTGGCAGCCAGCAACGGGTTGGGCGAGGTGCCCAGCGCCATGACCACCACGTCGCACGGAATCTCGAAATCCGATCCCTTCTTTTCGATCGGCGAACGGCGTCCGCTCTCGTCGGGCTCGCCCAACTCCATCTCCACGCAGTTCAGACCGCGTACCCATCCCTTTTCGTCGCCCAGTACGGCCGTCGGGTTGGTCAGCATGCGGAACTCGATGCCCTCCTGTTTGGCGTGGTGCACCTCCTCGACGCGGGCCGGCAGCTCCTTCTCGCTTCGGCGGTAGACGATCACTGCCTCGGCACCCAGACGTTTGGCCGTGCGCACGGCATCCATCGCCACGTTGCCGCCGCCGACGACCACCACCTTGCGGCCGACATAGATCGGCGTGTCGTAATGCGTGTCGTAGGCGTGCATGAGGTTCGTGCGCGTGAGGAACTCGTTGGCCGAGACCACGCCGTTGAGGTTCTCGCCCGGGATGCCCATGAAGCGGGGCAGGCCGG
>CALUII010000006.1 GCA_944320665.1 uncultured Alistipes sp.
TCGACCGTTTTCGAACCGTTTTCATCCTTGTCACACGCCATCATAAAGACTGCGGCGGATAACATCATAAGTACAGATTTGATTTTCATAGGGCTGATTGTTATTTTTTCGGAAACAAAATTACCGGTGTTACAGCGCCCCGGCAATACTCACTTTTTATGATTTTTTCAGCCCGATTTTGGAACGGATTAGGTATATGTTGGTAGGCAATCAGGGTTGAATGTCACGGTGTCTGGCCCTTTCATGACAAGTCATCCTCCGCACGAACGGCTGCTACGGTACGCTCGACGTTGGAGCGGGGATGTAAATCACTTTGCTGTTAATGGAGCCAGGTTTGCATTTTCAATGCGATGAACGGTAACTCTCCGTATCGCACAGACAATTCTTGCTCCAACCGGTTGACTGGGTGATCCTGACGGATGCTGATTATGTGGTTCAGGATGAAATGCGGACACGGTGCGGACACGGAAAACGAAAAACCGCGTTGGATGAAAATCCAACGCGGTTTCTGGTGCCCAGGACAAGACTCGAACTTGCACGAACTAAACGTTCACTACCCCCTCAAAGTAGCGTGTCTACCAATTTCACCACCTGGGCAACACGCTCTGATTTTGTTTTCAGGTGTGCAAATGTAGACATAATTTTCTATTTCACAAAATATCCGACCGAAAAAATGTTTCATTCTGCATAAAAACAGCGGCTCCGCCTCTCCCTTGGGGTCGGGAACGGGCGGAGCCGATGGCTGTCGTGAGGTGGCGATACCTCCGTAATATTTCGTCGCGTCACGGAGAGGCGACGGCCGTGGCCGTCGGGGACGATTACTTGCGCAGGGTCATCTCGTCGAGCAGGTAGCCGGCGCCACCTACGCGGTCAATCACGAAGAGTACGTAGCGGATATCCACCGCGATGTTGCGGCAGATCGTCGGATCGAACTCCAGGTCGCTCATCGTCGAGCGCCACGTGCGGTCGAAATTCAGGCCGATCAGCTCACCGCGGCCGTTCAGCACGGGCGAGCCGGAGTTTCCGCCCGTCGTCTGGTTCGTGGCCAGGAAGCAGACCGGGACCGTATAGCGTCCGTCGATCCAGGTGCCCCAGCGGCCGTACTCCTTCGAGGCGTAGAGGTCGCGCAGGCGCTGCGGGATGTCGTAGTCGTAGATCGTCGGGTCGTCCTTGGCGATGATGCCGTCGAGAGTGGTCAGCGGCTTGTGGTACTCGCCGTCGGCGTATTCATACCCGGCTACCGAACCGTAAGCCACTCGCAGCGTCGAGTTGGCGTCGGGGAAGAAGGCCCGTTCGCGGTCCCACTCCTGCAGGCCGCGCAGGTAGACGGCATAGAGGTCGTTGAGGCGTGCGCTGTGGAGGTTGCGCACGACCTTCAGTCCGAGCTGGTTGCGCAACGTGTCGATATCGGTGCGTATGGCCTGTTTCAGTTCGGCGAGTTCGGCCTGCTGGGGGTCGTCGGCCGCCAGCGTGAAGAGGTGGTCGGCATAGGCATCGGGCGAACCCCACCGGGCGATGCCCTCGCGCACGGCGGACAACTGGCGCTCGCCGCGGCACAGTTCGGCGTATTCGTTGAGGGCCAGCTGCCAGAGGGCGCGTTCGGTCGGGCGGCGGGCCTCGAAGAGGGGATCCTCACGTTCGGCCGTGGGGTAAGGCATCGGCAACGTGCCGAGTGTTTCGGAGAGCACCTCGAGGTTGAAGAAGATCGGGATGATGCGTTGGTACTCCTGTTTCATGTCGGCCACGACCGTGCGGTAGGCGGGTTTGTCGGCGGCCCACGCCTCGAAGGCTTGTTCGTAGGCGCGTTTGCGTTCGGCGGTGCGCAGGCGTTCGAGGCCGAGCACCTCGCCCTGCCACTTCTTCCAGGGGTTGGCGATGATGGCGTGGCGGGCGGCATAGAAGATGCGCAGGGCCGGGTCGCTCTGCTGTGCGGCACCCATCAGGTCGAGGCGGGCCGTGCGGATGGCGATCTTCACGGGGTCGGAGCACTTCTGGATGTAGTCGACCGCATCTGCGAGGATGTACTGCTGGGTCGATCCGGGGAATCCGTAGATCATCGTGAAGTCTCCCTCTTCGATGCCCGACACGTCGATCGGGAAGTGGTGGCGCGGGCGATAGGGGACGTTGTCGGGGGCATAGGCGGCCGGTTCGTTGTCCGCGCCGGCGTAGATGCGGAAGAGCGAGAAGTCGCCCGTGTGTCGGGGCCAGATCCAGTTGTCGGTGTCGCCGCCGAACTTGCCGATCGACGAGGGGGGCGTGCCCACGAGGCGCACGTCGTCGTACTGGCGGTAGACGAAGAGGAACTGTTGGTTGCCGTAGTACATCTGTTCGATCGAGGCGCGGTATCCCTTACCTTCGGCGGTGGCCCGGGCGATGATCTCGTCGGGGGTTTCGCCGGCGGCGATGCGGTCGGTCACCTCCTCCATGCGGACGAGGAAGCGGACGAAGAGCCCTTCGGCCGGGAGCTCCTCGGCGGGCGACATGGCCCAGAAGCCATACGTGAGGTAGTCGTGGTCGACCGACGAGAGGGCCTGGATGGCGTTGTAGCCGCAATGGTGGTTGGTCAGCACGAGGCCGCGGTCGGAGATGAGCTCGCCGGTGCAGAAGCCGCCGAACGAGACGACGGCATCCTTCATCGAGGCCTTGTTGATCGAGTAGATATCCTCGGCCGAGAGTCGGAAGCCTTTGGCGCGCATCTCCTTGATGCGGGACTGGATGAGGCTCGGCAGCCACATGCCCTCGTCGGCCAGGGCGGGCAGGGCAAGCAGCGTGCAGAGCACGAGCAGCAGGGTACGTTTCATCATGTGGAAGTTGGTATTACTGGTAGTTGGTTTTTGTTTGGGAAGGCACAAGGTACGAAAATTTGCCGAACTATCCGAGGAAACGCTCCAGTTCGACGTAGAGTTTCTGTATGGGCAGCCCCATGACGTTGTAGAACGACCCCTCGATGCGCTCGATGGCGGCATATCCGATCCACTCCTGGATGCCGTAGGCGCCGGCCTTGTCGTAGGGGCGGAACGTGTCGAGATAGTAGTCGATCTCCTCCTGCGTGAGGGGCCGGAACCAGACGTCGGTGCGGGCGTCGAACGTGTGTGAACGCTCCTGTGTGCGGATCGTGACGCCCGAGACCACCGTGTGGCGGGCGCCCGAGAGGCGGTGCAGCATGGCGACGGCCTCGTTGCGGTCGTGGGGTTTGCCGAGAACGGCCCCGTCCGAGACGACGACCGTGTCGGCCGTGAGCAGCAGATCGTCCGGCCCGAGCACGTGGGGGTAGCACTCGCTCTTGAGGCGCGAGAGGTAGACGGGTACCTCCTCGGCCGGGAGGTTGTGCGGGTAGATCTCCTCGCAGTCGTACTTCGGGGCCAGCGTGAAGGGGAGGCCGCAGCCGGCGATCAGTTCGCGGCGGCGCGGCGACTGCGATGCCAGCAGCAGGTGGCGGTTGCGGAGTTTTTCGTGGAGCAGCATAGGGGTGTGGGGTTATCGGATGTCGAAATCGAGCAGTGTCCGTCCTTCGAGCGAGGCGCGCAGGTTGTCGCCCTCGTGCACGGGGCCGACACCGGCGGGCGTGCCCGTGAAGAGGAGGTCGCCCATGCGCAGCGTCACGAAGCGCGACACGGAGGCGATCAGCCGGTCGACGCGGTGGATCATCCGTGCCGTGTCGCCCTGCTGGCGCACCCGACCGTTGACCTCGAGCGTGAAGTGCAGCCGCTGCACGTCGCCGCCCAGTGCGGCGAGTGGCACGAACTCGGGGGCGATGGCCGCCGAGTGGTCGAAGGCCTTGGCCGCCTCCCAGGGCAGCCCCTGGGCGATGGCCGCGCGCTGCAGGTCGCGGGCCGTGAAGTCGATGCCGAGCCCCACCTCGTCGTAGTAGCGGTGGGCGAAGCGCTCGTCGATGTGTTTGCCGACGCGGTTGATGCGCACGACCAGTTCGCACTCGTAGTGCACCTCGTGCGAAAAGTCCGGGATGTAGAACGGGTCGTTGTTGCGCAGCAGCGCCGTGTCCGGTTTGAGGAACCAGATCGGGTCGCCCTCCTCGGCCAGCTGCGTGTCGTGATGCAGCTCGGCGGCGTGGTCGCGGTAGTTGCGGCCGATGCAGATGATCTTCATGGTGGGTGGAATATCTTTTTTCTATCGTTTGTGCGGGGCGCCCATCGCCTCCAGCTCGGCGACCATGCGTCGTGCGAAACGTTCGCTGGCACCCGGGCCGCCGATCACGCTGCGCAGTTCGTCGAAGTCACGCAGCATGCGCTCGCGCTTCTCGCCGCCGGTGAGGATGGCCCGCAACTCGTGCTCGGCGCGCGTGATGTCGAGGTCCGACTGGATGATCTCGGCCACCGCTTCACGCCGCAGGTTGAGGTTCACGAGCGAGACCCAGGGCACCTTCAGCACGTAGGGCTGCAGTTTGACCTGGAACCAGAGCGTGCGGTAGACCACCACCTCGGGGATGCCGAGCAGCGCCGTTTCGAGCGTGGCGGTGCCGGAGGTGACGACGGCCGCCTCGGCCACGTGGAGCGTTTCGTAGGTGCGGTCGCAGACGTAGCGGATGTCGCTGCCGGCCAGACACTCGTCGTAGAGCGCGCGGTCGAGCCACGAGACCCCCGTGACGACGAACTGCCGGTCGGGAAACCGACGGGCCAGGGCCGCCATGAGCGGCAGGTTGTCGCGAATCTCGCCCTTGCGGCTTCCGGCGAGCAGGGCGACGATCGGCCGATGGTCGAGTCCGTACGTTCGGCGGAACTCCTCGCCCGAGGGGAGCGCACTGCGGCGCGCCTCGATGGCGTCGACCAGCGGATTGCCCTCGAAGAGAGGGGTGATGCCCTTTGCCGGGAAGTACTCGCGCTCGAAGGGGAAGATGATGAAGAGGCGGTCGACGTAGCGGCGGATGCTCTTCACGCGGTATTCGCGCCAGGCCCAGACCTTCGGGGCGATGTAGTAGAAGACGCGCAGCCCCTGTTCGTGGGCCCAGCGGGCCATCTTCATGTTGAATCCCGGGTAGTCGATCAGGATCAGCACGTCGGGGGCGAAGGCCGCCACGTCGTTCTGACACTCGCGCATCTGGCGGCGGATCGTGCCGAGGTTGCGCACGACCTGCACGATGCCGAAGAACGACGTCTCGCGGTAGTGTTTTGCCAGGGCGTCGCGGCCGCCGGCGGCGGCCATCTTGTCGCCGCCCCAGAAGCGGAACTGCGCCTCGGGGTCGGCCTTCTTGAGTCCTTCGATCAGGTTGGCGCCGTGCAGGTCGCCCGAGGGCTCGCCGGCAATGAGGTAGTATTTCATAGCGTAGAGGATCGGTGTGTGTGCTATGTGCTATTTGTTAAGGCCCTCGATCAGGTCGGGACGCAGGCGCTGCGTGCGCTCCCAGGACTGCTCCTCCTGCCACTTTTCGATTTCGGCGAAGTTGCCCGAAAGCAGTACGTCGGGTACACGCCAGCCGCGGAACTCGGCCGGACGCGTATAGACGGGCGGGGCCAGCAGGTTGTCCTGGAAGCAGTCCGTGAGGGCCGAAGCCTCGTCGCCGATCGCTCCGGGGATGAGCCGCACGACCGAGTCGGCGATGATGCAGGCCGCCAGCTCGCCGCCCGTGAGGACGTAGTCGCCGATCGAGATCTCGCGCGTGACGAGGTGCTCGCGGATGCGGTGGTCGATCCCCTTGTAGTGTCCGCAGAGGATGATCAGGTTGCCCAGCATCGAGAGGCGGTTGGCCTCGTGCTGGTCGTAGCGTATGCCGTCGGGCGAGGTGTAGATCACCTCGTCGTAGGGGCGCTCGGACTGCAGCTTTTCGACCAGTTCGAAGACCGGTTCGGGCTTCATCACCATGCCTGCTTCGCCACCGAAGGGGTAGTCGTCCGTCGTCTTGCGGCGGTCGTGGGCATAGTCGTGGAGGTTGTGGACCACGATTTCGACAAGCCCTTTGGCCTGGGCACGCTTGAGGATCGACTCGTTGAGCGGCGAGGCGAGCAGTTCGGGTACGGAGGAGATGATGTCTATGCGCATGGCGGTTTTGGGAGGTTAGTCTTTGGGGTTCAGTGGAGTCTCGGGGCGGAAGATGATGTCCTTCGTGCTCCGGGGCGTGAGGGGCGTTTCGCACCCTTCGGCGTCGAGCGTGTAGCCGCGGTAGCCCAGTTCGGTGAAGAGGCGGATGATCTGCGGACGGTTCCCGCCGCCGGTCTCGATGAGCACCGTGGGGCGGTGGCGGGCGATGAGCGCACGCATCTCCTCCATGACGACGGTTTCGTATCCCTCGATGTCGCACTTGATGAAGTCGATGCGGGGCATCGACCCGAAGAGGTCGCTGCCGCGGCGCATCTGGGCCGTGAACTCGACGTCGGCCGCCTCCTGGCTTTCGTTGACGAAGTTCTGGCCCGTGCCGAAATAGCCGCACGTGCGGGCCGAGTCGTTGCCCATGCGGATCGTTCGGTTCTCGGTGCCGAGGGCATAGGGCAGCACCTCGACGTTGCGGCATCCGCACAGGTTGCGGCACAGGACGTGGAGGATCGGCGGCACGGGCTCGACGGCATAGACGCGTCCCGAGGGGCCGGTGATTTCGGCCAGCGGGCGGGCGTAGTAGCCGAGGTTGGCGCCGATGTCGAGGCAGATGTCGCCCTCGTGGACGAGTTGCGGCAGATGGTAGACATACTCCGTGGCGGGGTTTCGGCGCCCCAGCCCGAGGCGGTAGGCGACGAAGTAGAGGCGGCTCACCGTGCGCAGGTAGCCTTCGAGCGGCAGCGTGCGGTAGAGGATGCGGTGGATCAGTGCGTTCACGGTCGGATGGGTTTCGCCCCTGCGGGGCATCAGTTGCGGTAGTTGACCTCGTCGTTGAGCACCTCGACGATGAAGGGGTTGTAGAGCAGTTCGTGGCCGATGGTCGACTCGGGGCCGTGGCCCGGATAGATGCGCACCTCGTCGCCCAGCGGCACGATGCGGTCGAGGATCGAACGCATGATCCACGAGTAGTCGCCGCCCGGCAGGTCCGTGCGTCCGATCGACTCGCGGAAGAGGGTGTCGCCCGTGAAGAGCACCTTCGACTCCGGTTCGTAGAAGGAGACGTGTCCGGGCGTATGGCCCGGTGTGGGGATCACGCGCAGGGTGGTGCGGCCGAAGCGGATCTGGTCGCGCCCCTCGAGGTCGAGGTCGATCTGTTCGGGCATGGGGCCCACCTTCACGCCGTAGAGCGTGCCGCTTACGCGGGCGTTGTCGATCAGGAAGCGGTCCTTCGACGAGAGGGCAAAGGGCACGCCGTAGGTCGTGCGCACCCATTCGACCCCCATCACGTGGTCGAAGTGTCCGTGGGTATTGGCTGCGAGGACGGGCTTCAGTCCGTGCTCGTCGATGAAGTTGCGGAGGGCGCTGTTCTCGCGGTCGGAGTTGTTGCCGGCGTCGATGACGGCGCACTCGAGCGAGTCGTCCCAGAGGATGTAGGTATTCTCCTGTATGGGGTTGAACGTCAGACAAGCGATCTTCATGGTTTCGTGGTTTTGAGCGGTGAAACAGGGTGATTATCCATGCAAAGATAGTGCTTTTGCCGCAAATTCGCACCATCTTCGGGCGCGGTGTGGCGGGGTGAGGCGTGGGGCGGCGGGCGAATCGCCGTGCGGAGGGGCGACGGCACGGGCAAATCCGAGAATTTTTCGTACCTTTGCCGCCCGAAGACTGAGAGACTCTTATGGCACGAAAGAAAGCGAACTATCCCCTCATCGAGGGGCTCGAAATCACGACCCTCGCCGCCGAAGGCAAGGCCATGGGCCGATGGAACGACGTGGTGGTCTTCGTTCCGATGACCGTCCCGGGCGACGTGGTCGACGTCCAGATCCGCTCGAAGCGCCGCCGCTACATGGAGGGCTTCGTGGTGCGGTATGTGCACCGCTCGCCGTTGCGTGCGGAGCCCTTTTGCGAACATTTCGGCGTCTGCGGCGGCTGCAAGTGGCAGAACCTGCCCTACGACGAGCAGCTGCGTTTCAAGACCGAGCAGGTGCGTGACCAGCTGACGCGCATCGGCAAGGTGGCCCTGCCCGAAATTGCCCCCTGCCTGGGTTCGGCCCGCACGCAGTTCTACCGCAACAAACTCGAATTCACCTTTGCCGACCGCCGCTGGCTGACGCGTGAGGAGGTGGCGTCCGGGGAGGATCTTGCGGCCGAACCGGCTCTCGGATTCCACATCCCGGGGATGTTCGACAAGGTGCTCGACATCCGCCGCTGCTGGCTGCAGGGCGATCCGTCGAACGAGATCCGTCTCGAGACCAAGCGCTTCTGCCTCGAGCACGGCTACACGTTCCACAACGCCCGCGAACACACGGGGCTGATGCGCAACATGGTGATCCGCACGGCCTCGACGGGCGAGGTGATGGTGATCGTGGTCTTCGGGGCCGACGACCGTCCGCGCATCGAGGCGCTGCTCGACCACCTGGCCGCGCGCTTCCCCGGGATCACGTCGCTCATGTACGTGGTCAATACCAAGTGGAACGATTCGACGGGCGACCTCGAGGCGCACTGCTACCGCGGCAAGGACCACATCATGGAGCGGATGGAGGGGCTGCAGTTCAAGGTGGGCCCCAAGTCGTTCTACCAGACCAATTCGGAACAGGCCTACATATTATATAAAGTAGCCCGCGACTTTGCCGGGCTGACCGGCACGGAGACCCTCTACGACCTCTATACGGGTACGGGTACGATCGCCAACTTCTGTGCGTCGCGCTGCGCGCGCGTGGTCGGCATCGAGTATGTGCCGGAGGCCATAGCCGATGCGAAGGTCAACTCGGCGATCAACGGCATCGAGAATACGCGCTTCTATGCCGGCGACATGAAGGAGGTGCTCACCGAGTCGTTTGTCGAGGCGGAGGGGCGTCCCGACGTGGTGATCCTCGACCCGCCGCGAGCTGGTGTCGACGAACCGGTGATCGACGTCATCCTGCGTGCCGCGCCCCGACGGATCGTCTACGTGAGCTGCAATCCCGCCACGCAGGCACGCGATCTGGCGCTGCTCGACGCCTGCTACGAGGTGCGGCGCGTGCAGCCCGTCGACATGTTCCCCCACACGCACCACGTCGAGAATGTGGTGCTGTTGGTCCGCAGGGCAGAGGCGTAGTCGGGGCCCGATCCGGCGGCCGAACTGCATGCAAAAAAAGCGAGGCGCACGCCCGGCTCTCCGTTGAGGAGGGCGGGTGTGCGCCTCGTCTGTAGTTGGGCGGTGCATGCTGAGGGGCGGCGCCTGCGGAGACCGCAACGGCGGCTACTCCTTCAGCACGAATTTCGCCTGGACGTTGTATTCGAGCCGGATCGTCCGGAAATCGAGTGCAGGCTCCGCCTCGATCGCGGCGCTTTCGGAATCCATGGCCGTCTTGGCACGCATCAGCACCGTGTTGCTCGCGTAGCGGGGCAGAATGTCGCTGTTCGAATCGTAGATATAGAAGCAGGGGCCGATCTGTTGTCCGATGGCTTCGGCCAGCGTGGCGGCATTCCGCCGGGCATCGCGGATCGCCTCGATGCGCACCTCGTCCTTGTATTGCTCCAGTTGCGAGTGAGACACGCGTTCGATCCTCACGTTCGGAATGCCGATTCGGTCGAGTGCCGTGTAGACGCGTGCCACGTCGGCCGCACTGTGCAGTTCGAGCTGATAGCGTGCCGTGGCTACGGCCGCATTCTTGCGGTAGAATTCGCTCGTGAGGTCGGCCATGCGCAGCTGTTTTTCGGTGTCGATGCCGAGCTCCCGGAGTGCGGCGATCATTGCCTGCTGCTGCTCCTCGACGGTGATCTTGCCCTTCGATTCGCGTTCGTTCACGGTGATCGCCAGCCAGAAACGGTCGGGTGTGATCTCACGTTCGGCACGTCCCTGAGTCTGGATGTAGCTCGGGTAGGGGGTTTCGATTTGTGCCGCTGCGGGCAGGACCAGCAGGGCAAGGCTCAGAAGAAGGATCCAGCGTTTCATAGTCGTATGTTTTTTTGTGTGTGTGCGTACGGCGGCCCGGTTGGCGGGGTGTGGCTGTCGCTTGATATACAAACGTGCGGCAAACGGGAAAAAGTATCCGTCATGCCGTCTGCGCTGCGAAAATGCAAGGTTTATGAATGGTTCGCACCCTCGTCGGAGGGGAATAGCCCCGCAGTTGCAAAAAAAATACCGCTTTTTTTTGCAACTGTAAGAAAAAATTAAGATATTTGTATGCAACATTGAGATGGAAAAGCATAACCTTCGTTGACGTGTAGATCCTTTTCTGCGCTCTGCGGATGACTTAAGGGACGTTGGTTCTGTCTGTTGGGTAGTCTGTGGAAGCGGGGGCGTGCTTTGAAGGGTTAGGGATATTTTTCACGTTTAATAATTAAAATTTTTAGCAAAATGAAAAGCAACAAAATGTATGTCGCACCCGAGGTATCGGTATGGGGTGTAGCTGTCGAAGAGGGTTTCGCTGTATCGGGCGAAGGAACGTTCGGCGGTGGTGTCGCAGGTTTCGAAGAGGGCGATGTGATTAATTGGTAGTCAACGGAAAGACGAAATTATTACGAAACGAACGAATATGAAAAGAAATGTACTTCTTTTGGGGCTGGCATCGCTGATGCTGGCTTTCACGGGTTGCGCCAAGGATGACCTCGCTGACGGTCAGGTGGGCGGCAACACTACTCCCGAGGCAACGAGCGGTGTGCTGGTTGCCAGCATCGCCCAGGATCCCGCAACGCGTCTGGCCATGGGCGAGGGTAACATGGCAACATGGAGTGAGGGCGATCAGATCGCTTTGTTCTGCACCGACAAGTCCGACAACAAGATTGCATTCAACCTGACGCCGGAGAGCGTCGGCCAGAATTCGGCTACTTTCGTAGTCAACGACGGCGATGCTGAGGACTGGAACAATGCAATGATCTTGGCAACGAGTGTGCCCTATTACAATATGAACCAGCAGGTGGTTGCCGTTTTCCCGTATGAGACGACGTTTATCGATCAGCCGTCGATGAACTATACGGAGATGGCCCGTATCGGCGCAGCCATTCCCGAGACGCAGCAGTATGTCGAGGGCTCGTTCGATCCGAAAGCACTCCCGATGATCGCCATGACGACCCGTACGGAGGGTACGCTCGGTCAGGATACGTTCGAACCGATGACCTTCGTTCACCTGGGTGCTCTGGTGAAGCTGCAGTTGTTCGGTGCTGAGGAGTATACGCTTGATCATATCACGGTATCGTCTTCGATGATTGCCGGTACGTCGGTGATCGACTTCTCGAAGTGGTGGATGGATGACATCGTAACCAAGGCCCTCTGCGGCACGGGTGAGAGCCGCTCGCTGGGCGCATATAACTACAGTTCGTTCCGTATGGAGGGCAATGGTTCGGATATGATTACGCTGAATGGCCCCATTACCGTTGGAACGGAGCCTACCCCTGTCTATATCGCCATTTCGCCTGCCGGTCATACGAGCTTGACCTTTACGTTCTACAAAACGGGTGATGAGGCTCCGGTTTCGCGTACCGTTACCCTTCCGAATCCTGTGGAGGCGGGTGATCTGCTGACGCTGGCTCCGCTGTCGCTGGAGTCGGGTGAGGCTCCCGTACTGAATGCTGAGGGTTCGACGGTTTCGTGGGAGGCTCCGGCCAACGTCAAGGGCTACAGCTATCAGCTTTATGAGGGTGAGAATTATGTAGGTGGCGATGAGCTTGCTGCCGATGTTACGAGCTTAGATGTCAATTCGTTGACGCTGTATCTGCCTGCAGGTCAGCACGAACTGACCTTCAAACTGGGCGTTGAGTATACGAATGCTTCGCCTGCCCAGGCTCAGACCACGGTTACCTATACCAGCCAGGGTTATGCTCCGGGTGTATCGTACTCGGAGGCTAGCAACGCCGTAGTGATCTCCAACTGGAGCGTTGGCGAGTGGGAGACGGTAGAGTATGCCTATGTTGAAGGTCTGGACAAGACGGAGGCTGATTTTGCTGCCGCAGAGTTCAAGACTACGGATAGCGGTTCGATCAGCTGCGCTGATCTGGCATACGGAGACTATACCTTCTGCGTACGCTGCAAGACGGCCGGTGCTGAGGGTTACACGTACGGTTATGTCAATGTTACGCTCAAAGATCCTCTGGCTACCGATGTGGTAATCGATGTCCGGATGGAGGGTAACGTAATGTACATCACGGTATCTAAGGGTCAGGATCTTGTTCAGAATGCATTGGATAGCTGGACGTTGAATCTGTCGATAAGTGGTAAGCAGGTCGGTGGTTTCGATGGAACTTGGTATGCAGAAAACGTTCTTCGTCTGGATCTGACGGATGCTTTGAATTTCGGTGATGTCGAGCCGGGTACGCATGCCATCGAGTTGGGCTATTACAGCTACGACGATTGGGAAATGCATATCTTCTCGAATGCCGTGACGGTGACGATCGGCTAATGGCCTGAAGATCGTGTTGCACGGCAGCATCCGAAGATGATGCCGGTCTTACGAGGGAGGTTGACCCGAAACGGGTCGACTTCCCTCGATTTTTTGAAAGGGAAACAAGCAGCTTTGGGGTGGAAGTCGGTCGTGTTGCCGGTTCTTGCACCATGCCCGTGGAAAATTGTTGAAATTTGCCTATCTTTGTCCATCAACACCCTTAAAAAAGGAGGCCTGTTATGGAACGAAAGTACGTCTTCGAGTACGAACATTACGAAAGTCTGGCCGCTCTTCCCGAGGCCGACCGTGCACTGGTCGCCGAGGCCGAGCAGGCTACCGCACGGGCTCATGCCCCCTATTCCCACTTCTGCGTGGGGGCCGCCGCCCGCCTGCGCAGCGGCCGCGTGCTGCACGGCAGCAACTTCGAGAGCGAGGTCTTCCCTGCGGGACTCTGTGCCGAACGTTCGCTGCTCTTCTTTGCCGAGGCCAACTATGCCGACGACCCGATCGAGGCGTTGGCCATCGCTTCCAACCCTTCCGAACGCGAATGCTACCCTTGCGGGCAGTGCCGCCAGGTGCTGCTCGACGTCGAACGCCGTCAGGGTTCCCCGCTGCGCGTGATCATGAGCGGCGGTGGTACAGCTACGGCGGTCGCATCGGCCGAGTTGCTGCTCCCCTTTACCTTCAGACTCTGAAAAATCACACCATATCCCATGTTTTCACCTCAGGATATCCTCTACGAGGACAACCACCTGCTCGTGGTCAACAAACACAGCGGCGATCTGGTGCAGCCCGATCCCTCGGGTACGAGCGCACTCGAAGATCAGATCAAGGAGTTCATCCGTCGGCGTGATGCCAAACCGGGAGCCGTATTTCTCGGCGTGGTGCATCGCATCGACCGCCCGGTGAGTGGCGCGGTGCTCTTTGCCAAGACCTCGAAGGCGCTCGCCCGCCTGAATGAGATGATCCGCGAGGGGCGGATCGACAAACGCTACTGGGCCATCGTCGAGCAGACGCCCGTACCCGAGTCGGGCGAATTGCGCCACTACATCCTTCGTGACGCCACGAGCAACCGCTCGCGTGCGTACGACGCCCCGAAGGGCGGAGCCAAGGAGGCCCGCCTGCGTTACGAAACCCTCGCACGGTCGGATCACTACACGCTGCTCGAGATCGAACTGCTCACGGGGCGCCACCACCAGATCCGCGCCCAGCTGTCGAAGATCGGCTGCCCGATCCGCGGAGATCTGAAGTACGGCGCCCGCCGGTCGAATCCCGGCGGCGGCATCTCGCTCCATTCGCGCAGCCTGTCGTTCGACCACCCCGTGCGTCATGAACCCGTGCGGGTCGTTGCGCCGGTCGCCGCGGAGGATGCCCTGTGGCGCTATTTCGAGGAGGCGGTGCAATGAGACTCTTGATTCAACGCGTACGCCGGGCCTCGGTCGAGATCGATGGCCGCGTGAAAGCCTCGATCGGTCGCGGGCTGCTCCTGCTCGTGGGCATCGAAGCGGCCGACACGGAGGAGGATATCGCCTGGCTTGCGGGCAAGGCGGCGCGCCTGCGCATCTTCGACGACGAGCAGGGGGTGATGAATCTCGACGTGCGTCAGGTCGCGGGTGAAGTGCTGGTCGTGAGCCAGTTCACGCTCTACGCCTCGACGCGCAAGGGCAACCGTCCGTCGTACGTGCGTGCGGCTCCCGAGCCGGTGTCTCGCCCGATCTACGAGCGATTCGTCGAGGCGCTTGCGGGCGAACTCGGCCACGACGTCGCTACGGGTGAATTCGGCGCCGACATGCAGGTCGAACTCGTCAACGACGGCCCCGTGACCATCTGGATCGACTCGCACTGCAAAGATTAAGTGCCGAGATGTTTTTCAATTCGAATTTTTGCTACCTTTGTGGCACCTAAAATTTAATTTATGAAGAGTTTGACGAAAAATCAGGTGTTGATCGGCATCAAGGAGTACCTCATGATGACCTTCGGAATCCTGTTCTACACCTTCGCATGGATCGCCTGCATCATCCCGGCCCACGGTACGGGTGGCGGTGCAACGGGTCTGTCGCTGGTGTTGTGTGCTGCGATCGAGAATCTGTTCGGATTCCAGATCAGTATCGGTACGATGGCGTTTATCGTGAACGGTATCCTGCTGTTGTTCGCCGGATTTATCATCGGATGGAAGTTCGGTCTGAAGACCATCTTCTGTATCCTGATCCTGCCTCTGGGGCTCAACTTCTTCCAGGCCGAAGTCCCCATTCTGCAGCAGTGGCTGGTCGAGCGCGGGGGGATTGCCGCCGGATCGATCAGTATCTTCGGTAACCTGGAGCCGATCCTGCTGGTGATCATGGGTGCCCTGCTCTCGGGTGTGGGTATCTACTTCTGCCTGATGCAGGGCGGTTCGACGGGTGGTGTCGATATCGTCGCACTGCTCATCAACAAGTATCATCCGATCAACTACGGCCGCGTGGTGATCGTGCACGACTCGGCCGTCATTCTGGCGTCGCTGCTGGTCGGCAACGGCCCCGAGACGGTGATCTACGGTTTCTTGATGACGATCGTCTTCAGCGTCACGGCCGATGCCTTGCTGTCGGGTAACCAGCAGTCGAACCAGCTGATGATCATCAGCCACGAGCACGACCGTATTGCCGAGGAGATCTCGGCACAGGCTCATCGCGGAGTGACGCTGCTCGACGGCATGGGCTGGTACACGAAGGAGCCGTCGCGCGTGGTGATGGTGCTCTGCCGCAAACGCGAGACAAACGACATCCTGAAGATTGTCAAGAACATCGATCCGTCGGCTTTCTGCTCCGTGGCATCCGTGACGGGCGTCTACGGCAAGGGCTTCGGCCTGATCGGCGGTGGCATGCTCAACGGCATGAAACTGGATTAGTCATCCGCGCCACCCTGCACGCCGGCACGGAGGCGGCCGGTTCCGGCATGTGCGCGGAGGGGCAGCCCCCGGCCGCGCAGGACGTATCCCCGTGTGCGACGTAGGACACATAGTAGTTGCAAGTCAGAGAGATGCGTTACGCCGATATCGTGCTTCCGCTGGCCCAGCCGGCCTATACGTTTGCCGTTCCCGACGGGATGGATCCCGTCGAGGGGCAGGCCGTGGCCGTGCCGCTCGGTCGGAGCAAGATCTATACGGGTATCGTGTGGCGTCTGCACGACCGCCGGCCCGACTGCAAAACGGTGAAACCGATACTTCGGACGCTCAACGGCGATCCACTCGTCGGTGCACGCATGCGTGCACTGTGGGAGTGGATCGCCGATTATTATATGTGCACCGTGGGCGAGGTGATGCGTGCGGCACTGCCCACGCTGATGAAACCTTCGGCCCGCACGGAGGAGGAGTTTGCGGCCGGGGAGTACCGTCCCCGTACGGAGTGGTACGTCGCGCTGGCCGAGGAGCTTCACGACGAGGCCCGGCTGCATGAGCTTTTCGAACGGCTCGAGCGCCGCCATGCGACACGTCAGTACGACGCCCTGCTGGAGGTGGCCTCGACCGAGGGGAGCGACCGCATCGCCACGGGCGAGGTGCCGCGGCGACTGCTGCATGCCGATCTGGGCGTGTTGCAGACGATGCGCGGCAAGGGGTGGCTGCGTATGGTCGAACGCGAACGTACGACCGAACCGCCCGCTGCCGGGGGACGGTTCCTGCTGCCCGAGCTGAGCGCTGCGCAGCAGGGGGCGCTCGATGCGATCCGCCGCCAGTTTGCCGGAGGCACGGGTACGGTGCTGCTGCAGGGGGTGACCGGTTCGGGCAAGACGGAGCTCTATATCCACCTCATTGCCGAGGTGCTGGCACGTGGTGGTGACGTGCTGATGCTCGTGCCCGAAATCGCCCTCACGGCGCAGTTGATCGAACGCATGGAGCGGATCTTCGGCAGTCGGGTGACCCCCTACCATTCGCGGCTCACGAACCAAAAGCGTACGGAGACCTACCGGCGTCTGAACGGTTCACCGGGCGGAGAGTTTGTCGTCGGCGTGCGGTCGTCGCTCTTCCTGCCGCTGCACCATCTGGAGCTGATCGTCGTCGACGAGGAGCACGATCCGAGCTACAAGCAGGTGGATCCGTCGCCACGCTATCAGGCCCGTGATTGTGCCGTGGTGCTGGGACGGCTGTGCGGCGCACGCGTGGTGCTCGGGAGCGCCACGCCGTCGCTCGAGTCGTGGCTCAACGCCCGGAGCGGAAAGTATGGGCTGGCGGAGCTTACGGAGCGTTACGGCGATGCCCGGCCGCCGCAGGTCGTGGTGTCGGATACGCTGCGCGCCGTGAAGCGGGGCGAACGCAAGGTGCATTTCAACAAACTGCTGCTCGACCGCA
Source organism: uncultured Alistipes sp. (assembly GCA_944320665.1). Taxonomy (GTDB): domain Bacteria; phylum Bacteroidota; class Bacteroidia; order Bacteroidales; family Rikenellaceae; genus Alistipes. Next base: position 16,669 of record CALUII010000006.1, read on the forward strand.
TGGAGGAGACCCTCGCCCAGGGCGGTCAGGTGATGCTCTTCCAGAACCGGCGCGGCTTCTCGCCCTATGTCGAGTGCGGGGCGTGCGGCTGGACGGCGCGCTGTCCCGACTGCAACGTGACCCTCACGCTGCACAAGGCCTCGGGACAGCTCGTCTGCCACTATTGCGGCCACACGGAGCCCGTGCCGACACGGTGCCCGGCCTGCCGTGTGGCCGACGTCGAGCCGCGCGGCTTCGGCACGGAGAAGGTCGAGGAGGAGATCGCCCGCCTCTTTCCTGAGGCGCGTGTCGTGCGCCTCGATCGCGACGCCGTCACCTCGGAACGGGCCTTTCAGGCCATCGTCGGGGGCTTCGCCGCCCACGAGTACGACATCCTGGTCGGCACGCAGATGATTACCAAGGGTTTTGACTTCGGCGGCGTGCGGCTTGTCGGCATTCTCAATGCCGACAACCTGCTCCACTCGCCCGATTTCCGTGCCGGCGAACGGGCCTACCAGCTGATGATGCAGGTGGCCGGCCGGGCCGGACGGCGCGACGAGGCGGGGGTGGTCGTCATCCAGACGGCCGAACCGCAACATCCGCTCATCGGTCAGGTGGTGCGCGGCGACTACGAGGGGATGGTGCGCGAGCAGCTGTCCGAACGGCAACAGTTCTTCTATCCGCCCTATGCACGACTTGTGTCACTTACGCTGCGCCACCGCGACGTGCAGCTGCTGCGCCGCGCGGCTGCGGCGCTGGCCGCGCGCCTGCGAGGACGCTTCGGACGCCGCCTGCTCGGCCCGATGGCTCCGCCCGTGGACCGCATTCGCGGCGAGTACCTCGTCGGGCTGTTGCTGAAGATCGAGGCGGGCGCCTCGTTTGCCCGCGCCCGCCGTATTTTGGCCGATGAACTGACCGCGTGGAGCGGTGGCGAATCGGAATTCCGTAACGTGACGGTCGTTGTCGATGTCGATCCTCAGTAGCTTCGCCTCCGATCTGTGGGTGCTGCTCTTCCCGCCCCGTTGCCCCGTCTGCGGCGGCCTGCGCAGCGAGGGTACACGTGCCGTCTGTACGCACTGCCGCATGACGGCCCCCTTGACCCACTTCTGGGAGGAGTTCGACAACCCGATGACGCGCCGGCTGTGGGGACTCGTGCCCGTGGTGCATGCCTCGGCCCTCCTCTATTTCGTCGAGGGCGGTGCCTGGCGCGAGTCGATCCATGCCTTCAAATACCGGGGTGCCTGGCTGCTGGCCCGCGATCTGGGACATTGGTTCGGCGGCTATCTGGCCGACAGCGGCCTCTATGACGACGTGCAGGTCGTCATCCCCGTGCCGCTCCATTGGCGCAAGCGGATGCAGCGCGGATACAACCAGGCCGAATACCTGGCCGAAGGCGTGGCCGCCGAATTGGGCGTCGGAGTCGAACGCGGCAACCTCGTGCGTCGGCGCCATAACCCGGCGCAGGCCCGCACGGCGAAGAGCGAACGGTGGACCAACGTCGAGGAAATCTTTGCGGTGCGGCGGCCCGAACGGCTGGCCGGACGCCATATCCTGCTCATGGACGACGTCTTCACGACGGGCGCCACGATCGTCTCGTGTGCCGACGCGCTGCTGCACAGCGTGCCCGGCTGCCGGATCAGCATCGCGACCCTCGCCGTGTCGAAACACGAACTCGGACTTGACCATTGACCTGACCGTGAACCGGATGCCGCCGCGCCCCCGCGCCGCACGACCGAAAACACCCGATTCCGTTTTTGTTTTTCTCGCGCCGAATCGCTACTTTTGGGGGTCGAAAATCATCTGTATACCATGGCCGAAAAATATACCTCCTCCGCCACGTCGCGCTCCGCTGCGTCGCGGAACCGCGAAGCCTTTGCCTCACTGACCGATGCGGTGGGCAATGTCCCGCCCCAGGCCGTCGAACTCGAGGAGGCGGTGCTCGGCGCCCTCATGCTCGAGAAGGACAGCATCATCACCGTGCAGGAGTTCGTCACACCCGAGGCCTTCTACACCGAGGAGCACCGTCTGATCTACAAGGCAATCGAGGAGCTGTCGATGGAGCTGAAGCCCATCGACCTCTACACCGTGACCGAGAAGCTCAAGGCCAAAAAAGAGCTGCAGAAGGTGGGCGGCGCCGCCTACCTGGCCCAACTGACCCAACGGGTCGGCTCGGCCGCCAACGTCGAGTTCCATGCCAAGATCATTGCCCAGAAATACGTCCAGCGCGAGCTGATCCGCTCGGCCACGGAGATCCAGCGCCGTTCGTACGACGAGTCGACCGACGTGACCGAACTGATCGGTTATGCCGAAAGCGAGATCTTCAAGGTGGCCGAGGGACACGTCAAGCGCTCGGTGCAATCGTCCAAGGAGATCCTGGCCCGCGCGCTGTCGCAGATCGAGGAGGCGTCGAAGAATACGAGCGCCTTCAACGGCGTGCCGTCGGGCTTCATGGCCATCGACCGCGTGACGCTCGGCTGGCAGCTCTCGGACCTGATCATCATCGCGGCCCGTCCGTCGATGGGTAAGACGGCTTTCGTGCTCTCGATGGCACGCAACATGGCCGTCGAACACGAGGCCGGCGTGGCCTTCTTCTCGCTCGAGATGGCGGCCGTGCAGCTGATGATGCGTCTGATCATCGCCGAGACGGGCCTCTCGGGCAACGACGTGAAGTCGGGACGCCTCACCCCCGAGCAGTGGCGCCACCTGGAGGCCGCAACCAAGCCGCTGGGTGCCGCACCGCTCTTCATCGACGATACGCCGGCGCTGTCGGTCTTCGAGTTCCGCTCGAAGGCGCGCCGGCTGAAGATCCACAACGACATCAAGATCATCATCATCGACTACCTCCAGCTCATGACCGGCAACCAGGATTCGAAGGGCAACCGCGAGCAGGAGGTGGCCTTCATCTCGCGTACGCTCAAGGCCATCGCCAAGGAGCTCAACGTGCCGATCATCGCACTGTCGCAGCTGAGCCGTGCGACCGAGATGCGCGGCGGATCGAAACGCCCGCAGCTCTCCGACCTGCGTGAATCGGGTGCCATCGAGCAGGATGCCGACATCGTGGCCTTCATCCACCGCCCGGAGTACTACGGCATCAATCAGGACGAGAACGGCATGCCGACGGCCGGCCTGGCCGAAATCATCATCGCCAAGCACCGTAACGGTGCGGTGTGCGATGTGAACCTGCGCTTCCTGAAGGAGCAGGCGCGTTTCGCCGACATGGACGACGCGATGCTTCCGCCCGCGGCCGGCGCCCCCGTGCAGCAGCAGTACGACGACTTCGCCAGCGGTTCGAACGACGCCCTCGGGGGCGGTGGTGCGCTCGGCGGCGGAGGCGGAGCCCTCGGCGCGGGGCTGGGCGGCGGCGAGTTCGATCTGACACCGTCGTCGCTGACGGAAGAGGCCCCGTTCTGAGGTCGCGCGGAGTGCGGAATGGGGATATACGAAATGTGCGTGAAACGGTATGTTTGTGCGGGTATATAGCGGGGCGGTTGTCGGGATCGACGCCGTGGCCGTGGCCGTCGAGGTCAACATCACGGGCGGCGGGCTGGGGCTCTTCCTGGTGGGGTTGCCCGACAGCGCCGTGAAGGAGAGCGAGCAGCGCATCCGTTCGGCATTCGAACATGCGGGCCGACGCATGTCGGGGCGCAAAATCGTCGTGAACCTCGCGCCGGCCGACCTGCGCAAGGAGGGGGCCGGATTCGACCTCCCGATTGCCGTGGGGATTCTGGCGGCGCAGGAGCAGCTGCGGCCGCAGCTGCTGGCCGAGTCGATGCTGGCGGGCGAACTCTCGCTCGACGGTACGTTGAAGCCCGTGCGCGGGGTGCTGCCGATGGCCGACCGGGCCCGTCGCGAAGGATTGCGGCGGATCATCGTGCCGGTGGAGAATGCGGCCGAAGCGGCCGTGGTCGAGGGGGTCGAGGCCATCGGCGTGCGTTCGCTCGAGGAGGTGATTGCCTACCTCAACGGCGAGGTGCAGATCGCCCCGACGGCCGTTCCTCATGCCGCGGCGGCCGACGCACAGGGACTCTATGCCGAGGATTTTGCCGACGTGAAGGGACAGACGCAGGCCAAGCGCGCCCTGGAGATCGCCGCGGCCGGCGGACACAACGTGCTGATGATCGGCCCGCCGGGATCGGGCAAGACGATGCTGGCGCGCCGTCTGCCGACGATCCTGCCGCCGCTCACGCCGGCCGAGGCGCTCGAAACGACCAAGATCCACTCCGTGGCCGGCAAACTGGGCTGCGTGCAGGGGTTGCTGACGCAGCGTCCCTTCCGGGCGCCGCACCATCTGGTTTCACGCGTGGCGCTGATCGGCGGCGGACAGTCGCCCCAGCCGGGCGAGGTGTCGCTCGCGCACAACGGCATACTCTTTCTCGACGAGTTGCCCGAGTTTGGCCGCAGTGTGCTCGAAGTGCTGCGCCAGCCGCTCGAGGAGAAGCGCATCACCGTGTCGCGGGCGCGTTACAGCGTGGAGTATCCGGCCAATTTCACGCTCGTGGCGGCGATGAACCCCTGTCCGTGCGGCTACTACAACCATCCGGACAAGGAGTGCACGTGTGCTCCGGGGGCCGTGCATCGCTATCTGGGACGGATCTCGGGCCCGCTGCTCGACCGCATCGACCTGCAGATCGAGGTGACGCCCGTCTCCGTAGGCGAACTCTCGTCGGCGCGTCCGGCGGAGAGCAGCGCCGCGATTCGCGAACGGGTGCTGCGTGCGCGGGCCGTGCAGGAGGCGCGCTTCCGTTCGGTGGCGGGGGTGCACACCAATGCCATGATGCCCGTGGGCATGCTTCACGAGTACTGTGCGCTCGACACGGCGGCCCGCACGATGCTCGAGCGGGCCATGGAACGGCTGAGCCTCTCGGCACGTGCCTATGACCGCATCCTGAAGGTGGCGCGCACGATTGCCGACCTGGCGGGCGAAGCGCAGATCGGCGCGGCACACGTGGCCGAGGCAATCAACTACCGGTCGCTCGACCGCGAGTCGTGGGGACGATAGCGTGCCGGAACGGGACGGGGCGGCCGGCCGATGAACGAAAACAGTAGAGAAGAGTAGATAAGTGACACAAGATAACGAACGATGAAACGCATCATTCTTTCCGGCGGCGGCACGGGCGGACACATCTATCCGGCCGTGGCGGTGGCCGAGGCGCTTCGCCGCCGGCTGGGCGACGAGGTTGAGCTCCTCTTCGTGGGGGCCGAGGGCAAGATGGAGATGGAGAAGATCCCCGCACTGGGGTACCGCATCGTGGGACTTCCCGTGGCGGGGCTGCAGCGGCGGCTCGATCCGAAGAACCTGGCGCTGCCTGTCAAGGTGTGGCGCAGCCTGCGTCAGGCGCGGCGTACGATCCGCGACTTCGGGGCCGACGTCGTGGTCGGCTTCGGCGGATATGCCAGCGCCCCGGTCCTCTGGGCCGCACAGCAGATGGGCGTGCCCACCCTCATCCAGGAGCAGAACTCCTATGCCGGGCTGACGAACAAGATCCTCTCGCGCCGTGCACGGCGCATCTGTGTGGCCTATGACGGCATGGAGCGCTTCTTCCCGGCCGACCGCATCGTAATGACGGGCAATCCGCTGCGCGGCGGCTTCTCGCGCGAGGGGGCCGACCGGGCCGAGGCGTTGCGCTACTACGGTCTGACCGACGCGCTGCCCACGGTGCTCGTGGTGGGCGGGTCGCTCGGCACGCGCACGCTCAACGAAATGATGAAGGAGTGGACGCTGCGTCAGAACGGCACGGCCCCCGTGCAGGTGATCTGGCAGACGGGCCGTTACTACGAACGCGAGATGCGGGCCTTCCTCGAGGCGCACCCGACGCGCAACATCTGGCAGGGGGCCTTCATCGACCGCATGGACTATGCCTATGCGGCGGCCGACATCGTCATCTCGCGCAGCGGCGCCTGCACCGTGTCGGAGTTGTGCCTCGTGGCCAAGCCGACGATCTTCGTGCCGTCGCCCAACGTGGCCGAGGACCATCAGACGAAGAATGCCCTGGCGCTCGTAGCGAAGGGGGCGGCACTTACGGTGCCCGATGCCGAGGCCGTGGGCCGCGCGATGGACGAGGCGGTGGACGTGCTGGCCGACCCGGCGCGTCTGGCGGCGTTGAGCGGGGCGATCGGCGCACTGGCCAAACCGAAGGCGGCGGAGTCGATCGTGGACGAAATATTGAAGATCATCGCTTAGGACGGAAGATCATGGAGCAGCAGACGAACGTCTATTTTCTGGGCATCGGGGGCATCGGCATGAGCGCCCTGGCCCGCTATTTCATGCACGAGGGGCGCCGTGTGGCCGGGTACGACCGCACGGAGTCGAAACTGACGCGCGAACTCGAGGCCGAGGGGGCGCAGATCCATTACGACGAGGGGGTGGAGCTCATTCCGGCCGCGTTCCGCGATCCGCAACGCACCATCGTCGTCTATACGCCGGCCGTGCCGGCCGACCACCCCGAGCTGGTGTGGTTCCGCGCGCAGGGCTTCACGGTCGAGAAGCGTTCGCAGATGCTCGGCCACCTTTCGGCCGGCAAGTTCGTGATGGCCGTCGCCGGCACCCACGGCAAGACGACCACCTCGACCCTCATCGCGTGGCTCAACCACGAGATGCTGGGGGAAGGAAGCGCCTTTCTGGGCGGCATCTCGCGCAACTTCGACAGCAACCTGGTCCTCGGTGCGGGCGACCGTCTGGCGGTCGAGGCCGACGAGTTCGACCGCTCGTTCCTGCGCCTGGATCCCGATGTGGCGGTGGTGACGTCGGCCGATGCCGACCACCTCGACATCTACGGAACGCACGAGGCGGTGAAGGAGGCCTTCACGGAGTTCGTGCGCCGCATCCGCAAGGGGGGCTGTCTGATCATCAAGCGCGGCGTCGACATCCGCCTCGACAACCCCGGCATCACGGTGTGGCGCTATGCGTGCGACGACCCCGAGGCCGATTTCCATGCCCGCCGTCTGGAGCTCATCGGCGGCGGGCACTACCGCTTCGATCTGGTGACGCCCGACGGTGTGATCGAGGGGTGTACGCTGGGCGTGCCCGGACGCGTCAACATCGAGAACGCCGTGGCGGCCGTCGCCTCGATGTGGTGCGCGGCAAAGGTGCGCGGCGAGGCGTCGCTCGATGCCGAACGGCTGCGACGCGCACTGGAGCGCTTCGTCGGCGTGAAGCGCCGCTTCGAGTTCTATGTCAATACGCCGCGGCAGGTCTACATGGACGACTACGCGCACCATCCGCGCGAGCTGGCCGCGACGCTCGACTCGGTGCGCAAGATGTTCCCCGGGCGCCGCATCACGGCCCTCTTCCAGCCGCACCTCTACACCCGCACGCAGGACCTCCACACGGAGTTTGCCGAGGCCCTCTCGCGGGCCGACGAGGTGGTGTTGCTGCCGATCTACCCGGCGCGCGAGGAGCCGATCGAAGGAGTGACGAGCGAACTGATCGGACGCGATATCACGGTGCCCTGGCACGTCGTGCCGCGCGAACGGCTGGCCGACGAGGTCGCCGCCATGAATACGGATGTGGTCATCAGCTTCGGTGCGGGCAATATCGACGCCTGCTGCGAGGCGCTGGCCGAAAAACTGGGTAAGAAGAGCTGAAACGGGCATTCCGATACGTCGTGCCGACCCTCCTCTGGGTGGCGGTGGCCGCATACCTGATCTATGCGGCCTCGTCGGCACGTACCTACCGCCGCGGATGCAACGTCTCGCGGATCGAGGTCGACGTCAAGGACAGTTCGGCCCACGGGCAGTTGGTCACCTCGCAGCAGGTGCGCACGTGGATCCGTCGCAGCGGCCTTCCGGCCGTCGGAGTGCCGGTGGCCGATGCCGATCTGAGCGGCATCGAGGCGCTCATCGCCCGCAACGGGTTCGTCCGTCGGGTCGATGCCTACACGACGTACGACGGCGTGCTGCGCATCGACATCCGTCAGCGCCGTCCGGTGCTGCGTCTGCTGACCGACGGCCGCAACAGCTACGTCACGGCCGAGGGATACCTCTTCGCCGCACCGTCGCAGTCGTCGCTCTACGTGCCGGTGGTGACGGGAACGTATCGTCCCCCCTTCCCCGCCTCGCACACGGGTACGGTGGCCGATTTCATCGCTTCGGAACGCCGCAAGAGCGAGGAGCGCATCGCCGAGCTCGAACGCGAGAAGTATCCCTTCTACCGGCGCGAGCGCGTGAACGATGAGAACAAGCGCGAACTGCGGCGCAGGCGCATCAAGAAGGGGTGGTTCGAGAAGGAGGAGGCCTTCGCCCGCCGCGTCGATGAACTGAAGAAGGAGAAGGAGTCGCTGCGCCGCCGATACCGATACGAGGAGCGCCTCATCGAGGCCGGCATCGCCCGCATCGAGGCCCGCCAGGAGGCCGAACGCGTGCGGCAAAAAAAGTTGGAAAAATCCTGCGAAGATTTCTCGAAACTCATTACCTTTGTAGAGTTCGTCGAGTCGGATGATTTCTGGCGTTCGGAGGTGGTGCAGATCATTGCTTCGACCTCCCCGAGCGGAGCGCTCGAACTCTCGTTCGTGCCGCGCAGCGGCAACTTCCGCGTGCAGTTCGGCCGCATCGAGCGCGTCGAGCAGAAGTTCGACAAATTGTTGCGTTTCTACCGCAACGGACTCGACAAGTTGGGTTGGGACCGCTACCGGTCGATCGATGTGCGGTATGCGGGTCAGGTGGTTTGCAAGAGATAAGTTACTAGCGATATATATACACTGCAATTGTCGTGGAGAAAAAGAGTTACACTATAGCCATCGACCTCGGTTCGTCGAAGGTCGCCGTGGCGGCCGGCGTGCGCAATGCCGAGGGGCTGGTCGATGTGGCCGCCCTGGCCGTCAAGCCCGTCGAGGGGGTCAACGCCGGCCGGATCGACAACATCGAACTGGTCAGCCGTGCCATCAAGGCCGCCGTCGACGAGGTCGAGGAGGAGCTGGGCATCCGCATCACGGAGGCCTATGCCGGCATCTCGGGCGAATTCGTGCGCTGCGCACGTCACACGGATCATGTCTTTGTCTACGATCCGCAGAACGGCGTGTCGCGTCACGACGTCGATGCCCTGTTCGACCGCATGCGCAACGTGCAGGCCCCGGACGACGAGACGATCATGGAGCGTGTGCCGCAGAACTATGTGGTTGACGACGCTCAGGAGGTGAAGAACCCCGTCGGGTCGTTCGGCAAGAAACTCTCGTCGACGTTCAACTTCATCCTCTGTCAGCGTACGCCGATGCAGCGGCTCGACATGGCGCTGCGCCGTCTGGGCATCCGCCTGCTGGCGGTCTATCCCGATGCGGTGGTAACGCCCGAGGCGGTTCTTACGCCCGACGAGAAGGAGGAGGGTGTGGCCGTCATCGACCTCGGCGCCGGAACGACCGACGTGGCGGTCTACTACCGCAACGTGTTGCGCTACGTGGCCACCGTGCCGATGGGAGCTTCGGCGATCAACAGCGACATCCGTTCGCTCAGCGTGCCCGAGAAGTACGTCGAGAGCCTCAAGTGCAAGTACGGTTCGGCCGTGGCCGAACTCGCCCCCGAAAACAAACTGATCCGCGTCAGCGGCCGCACGGCCAAGGAGGCCAAGGACATCCTGTTGCGCAACCTGGCTACGGTGATCGAGGCTCGCGCCATGGACATCGTCGAGTTCGTGATGCAGGAGCTCAAGGATTCGGGGTATATTCAGAAATTGGCCTTTGGTCTGGTGTTGACCGGCGGATCGTCCCGCCTGAAGGATGTCGGCGAGCTCTTTCACCGCACGACCGGCATGGACGTGCGTGTCGGGGCGGCCGAAGGCAACCTGACGGACGAGGCCCGCGAACGTCTGGCCGACCCGGCCCTGGCGACGGTGGCCGGCATCCTGATGCGCGGAGCCGAATCGGCTCCGTGTGCCGTCGGAGAACGCCCCCGCCTGGAGCGCCCCGCTCAGACGGAACAACGTCCGGCTTCGACCCCGGCATCGCAACCGGCGCCGGAGGCGCCCCGCCGTCCGTCGTTCGTGCCGCCGGCCGAACCGCAGCGTCCCGAAGCCCGCTATGGCGAGTCTCACCCGTCCCGTCCGACCGCGACGCCCCATCCGCAGTCGGAGTCGCCGCGTGCGGGCCGCATGGGACAGCCGTATGGGGAGCCCGCTTCGCCGTACGGGTCGCCGCGTGAACAACAACCCCGCCGCAGCCCGTATGAAACTGCGCGTGAGTCGCAGTATGCCGCACAGCCGGGCGGATCGCCGGAGCCGTCCGACAGTCGGGCAGAACAGCCGGCCTACGAGCAGCCTGCTTACGAACAGCCGCGGCAGCAACCGTCGGCCGAGCCGGAGGAGCCGCGGCAGCAGACCAAACGTCCGGGACTGCTCGAGCGAATGAAACGTACGCTGAAGAACAGCGCCGAGGTGCTCAACAAGAAGTTCGAGCCGGGCGAGGACGAAGAGATCTGATGTGTCGAGTAGAAGAAAACGTAAACGAGATAAATGAGTAGCGAAGAGTTGATGTCCGAATTGAATGCTCAGCCCGCCAAGGGCTCCATCATCATGGTGGCCGGTGTCGGTGGCGCCGGAGGAAATGCCGTGAACCACATGTGGAACCTCGGAATCCGCGGCGTGGATTTCATGGTGTGCAACACCGACCGCCAGGCACTGGACAAGAGCCCCGTGGAGACCAAGATACAGCTCGGGCCCGATGGCCTGGGTGCCGGCAACGATCCCGAAGTGGCCCGCAAGGCGGCGGTCGAGACCTTGCCCGAGATCCGTCAGCAACTGGAGGCCATGGGTACGCGCATGATCTTCATCACGGCGGGTATGGGCGGCGGTACGGGTACCGGAGCCTCGCCCGTGATTGCCAAACTGGCCAAGGAGATGGGGCTGCTGACCGTGGCGATCGTCACCTCGCCGCTGGCGGTCGAGGGGCGTACGCGTTACGAACAGGCCTTCCGCGGTATCGAGGAGCTGCGCCAGAATGTCGATTCGCTGCTGGTGATCAACAACGAGAACATCCTCGAGATGTACGGCCGTCTGTCACTCAAGCAGGCCTTCGGCAAGGCCGACGACATCCTGGCCTCGGCGGCCAAGGGTATCGCTGAACTGATTACGGTCGAGAGCGACCTGGTGAACGTGGACTTTGCCGATGTCTCGAAGGTGATGCGCGACAGCGGCCGTGCGCACATGGGCGTGGCGACGGCCGAGGGCGAGAACCGTGCCGAGATCGTGGCCGAAGCATCGCTCCACTCGCCGCTGCTGGACCACAACCTCATCTCGGGGGCGAAGAACATCCTGCTCAACATCTCGGTGGCCAATGCCGAGGAGTTGATGTACGAGGAGGTGATGACCATTCTGGAGTACATCCAGGCCCATGCCAGCGTCAAGGACGACGACGGCGTGATTCACGACGCCAACATCATCTGGGGTACGAGCGAAAAGCCGCAGCTGGGCCGTGCCATCGAACTGGTGGTGGTGGCTACGGGCTTCGAGGGTACGGTGCCGACGGCGGCAGCCGCCCTGGGCATGAAACGCATCATCCCGCCGGCCAAGACGGTGGATCCCATTCAGGAGGTGGTGACTTCGGCTCCGGTGCTGGAGCCGCTGCGTCCGGTGGCAACCTCGCCGCTTGAGCGCAAACCGGCACGCGGCAGTGTGCACGAGCAGGTGGTGCTCGGCGCGAAGACGACCCGTTACGACAATATGGCTCAGATCTTGGCCGTGCCCGCCTACAAGGCCCGCAATGCCAAGATGGTGGTCGAAATGCCCAGCGGCCGCAAGGAGGTCATCCGCGACGAAACGTCGTCGCACACGGCCGCCGCGGAGAAGAGCGAGGGCGGGTCGCTGTTTGATTAAACGGATAATCGTTACGGAGACGGTTTGGAAACGGACTCTGCCTGGATCATTTGCAACGTCGTGACGCCCCACAGCGTGTGGCTGTGTGTCGTGACGTGTTGCCTGTTGTTGGTTTCGGCCCTGGTAGCGGGTGCCGAAACCGCTTTTTTCGCTCTGTCGAAGAGCCACGTGCGGCGCATGCGTCTTCATCCGACGTTCGCCACGCGCGGCGTGGTGTCGCTGCTCGACCGCCCCGAGGTGCTGCGTGCCGCGATGCTGCTCACGGGGGTGGCTGTCGATGCCGCCCTGGTGGTGGCGGCGGCGGAGTGCTTCGATGCCCTCTTCTGTGTCACGCGCGGAGCCTGGGCGTTGAAGCTCGGCTCGATTGTCGTGATGCTGTGGCTTTTCGGCGGCCTTTTGCCCAAGAGCGTGGCCCGTATTGCGCCGATGCGTTTCGCTTGCGTCGGCAGCGTGCTGCTGCGCCCGTTGCTACTGCTGTTCGGACCGCTGGCCTCGCTCTGCGTGCGGATCGGCGACCGCGTCGGCCGCAGATCCCCGCTCAAGGGCGAACTCTCGATCGACGAACTGGCGGATGCCGTGGACCGTACGCAGACCTCGTCGCATGAGGAGCACGAGATGTTGTCGGGAATCGTCAATTTCGTCAATACGGAGGCCGTCGAGATCATGAAGCCCCGCGTCGACATCACGGCCGTGGCGCTGACCGACTCCTACGAACGGGTCAAGGAGACGATCATCCGTTCGGGATTTTCGCGCATACCGGTCTACGACGGCGAGATCGACCGCATACGCGGTACGCTCTATGTGAAGGATCTGCTGCCCTACATCGACCATCCGGACGGATTCCGCTGGCAGAGTCTGCTGCGCAAACCCTACTTCGTACCCGAGAACATGAAGATCAGCGACCTTCTCGAGGAGTTTCAGACCAAGAAGGTGCACATGGCCATCGTCGTCGACGAGTACGGATCGACGCTCGGGCTCGTCTCGCTGGAGGACATCATCGAGGAGATCGTGGGCGAGATCTCGGACGAGAGCGATACCGACGAGTCGTTCTACAAGCGGATCGACGACCGCACCTACCTCTTCGACGGGAAGACCCACATCGGCGATTTCGAACGGGTCGTGTCGCTCGACGAGGATACCTTCGCCGACGTGCGCGGCGAGGCCGAGACCCTCGGCGGGCTGTTGCTTGAGTTGAAGGGCGACTTCCCGCAGCAGGGCGACCGCTTCGAGTCGCACGGCGTTGTGTTTACGGTCGAGTCGCTCGACGGTCGGCGGGTCGACAAACTGCGAGTCGTCCTGCCGTCGCAATCCATCCCCGGCAGCAATGAATAATCCGGAACAGGGACGTCTGTTGATCGAGCCGTTGCACACGGTCGAGGAGTTGCGCGCGGAGGTGCCCGCATGCGACCTGGAGGCGGTTGCCTCGTATCCCGCAGGGCGGCAGCGCGAATACCTCACCTGGCGTGCCTTGCTCTATCGCGAGTTGGGGGGACCCGTGACGGTGGTCTATGCGCCGACGGGGGCCCCGCAGGTCATTGGAACCTGCCCCCAGGTGCATATTGCCGTTTCGCACGGTGCGGGCCGCGTGGCGCTCTGCATCTCACCGCGCCCCTGTGCGGTCGACATCGAACGGCTCGACCGGCACTTCGAGCGGATTGTCGGGCACTATCTGACCGACGACGAGCGGCGTCTCGGCGAGGCGGGCTGCCCGCACTTCCTGGCGGTGGCCTGGGCCGCAAAGGAGACCCTCTACAAATTGTCGGGACGCAGCGGTTTGAGCCTTACGCGCGATCTGCACCTCGTGTCGTTGGGTGAACGGTGGATCGAAGGGACCATCGCCGGCGGAGAGCCGGTGCGCATGTCCGTGCGGTTGCTCGAGGATGCCGTCGTAGTCTGGTATCTGTGATCCTGCCCGGCGGCGGTTTCGCAGGCCGCCGGTCTGTGTCGGCCCGGCGTCGGCCTGTGTCGGTTCGTCATCGACCTGTACCGGCCCGGCCGACACCTGCGCGGGCTGCGGAATCAGAAGGCTTCCGAGGCGGTGAAGATGAAGGCCGACGAGCGTTTGCGGTCCCACGGCAGGTTGTTGTTGCCGAAGACACCCCAGCCGTAGTCCAGGCGGATGTTCATTCGACTCTTGAATTCGAAGCGATAGCCCACACCGAAACTGTACAGCGTCCGATCCCAGCGGAAATCCTGCTGTCCCCAGATATTTCCCAAGCCGAACCAGCCCACGAGGCCGTGGCGTCGGTAGACTTTCTGACGCAGTTCGACCTGCGTTTCGACCATCTGTTTGTCGCGGTATCTGCCCTCGTAGTATCCTCGCATGCGGTCCACGCCGCCCAACTTGGCGTACATGTGCCACGAGGGGGTGCCGACCAGGGCGTCGGCATAGAGGTCATAGGCCAGCACGGCGCCGCGCCACAGCCGGCGGTACCAGTCGAACGTGAGCGAGAATCGACCGAAATCACGGCCCGTATTGCCCAGATATTTTGGATACCACTTTGCCTCGACCTTCACGAAGAGGCCGCGGCTGGCGTTGAACGTGACGTCGCGTGTGTCGTACTGCACGAAGAGTCCGATGTGCGTGTTGAAGGCATTGGGCTTGTCGCCCGTAGCGTCGATGAAGTTCGAGAAGGGATCCTGTTTGGCCGGATCGTATCGGCCGTCGAGCCACAGGTCGTAGAGTTCGCCCACCTCGCCGCCGGGGTTTTCGGCCTGGCCGTTGCGGATGGCCTCCAGCCGGTCGCCGATGTCACTGCGCGTATACTTCGCGCCCGAGTAGTCGATGCCGCCGCTCACGCCGATGTAGGTGTCGGGAAGGATCGTCGTGCAGTAGGAGACGCGTGCGATGGCATTGGTCGTGGTGAGGTCCTGGGCATAGCCTGCCTCGCCGTCGTTGTACCCCACGCCGTAGAAGGCTCCCGGAAAGTAGACGAAAGCCCCCGAATAGCTGAGGCGTTGGCGGTCGTGGTTGTAGTTGTTTTCGCCCGAGCAGCGCAGCAGGACGAATTTCTTGGTGGTGAAGTTGCCGTAGACCGAGATGTTCGACGGGGTGGTTACCGAGTCCGTGCGGTCGATGCGGTAGAGCCCCGCCAGCAGGAAGCCCAGACCCAGCCCGACGTCCGACGAGTAGTTTGGTCCGGGAACGATGCTCCAGTCGATCTTCTTCTCGAAGGTGCGGTCTTCGTTCGAGTTGCTGTAGTAGTTGATGATGCGGCGGATCAATCCCGGACGTTTGGCCGGGAGGGTGTCGCCAAGCGGGTCGGTCAGTGCCGTTTCGGCAGCGAGCGAGTCCGTCTGCGTGGGGGCGGGCAGCAGCGCGGGGCTGGCCTCCGCTGAGGTGAGTCCTTCAGCCTGTCCGATCTGCACGAGATCTTCGGCAATCGAGTTCAGGTTGCCGGATTCGGAACCCCCGGCCGGTTGTTGGGCTGCGGCGTGCGGCGCGGCGATGAGGAGCCACGCGAAAAGGAGCGGAAGTATCTTTTGGATCTGCTTCATACGGAGTCGTTCTGGGGCAAAGATAGAAATTTTTCGGAACGATCAAAAACCGTGGCACATTCTGCCCGCGATCTGTCGCGTCGTTGAACAGGGTCGGCGAACATTCGAACCGATTGTTTGATTTGTCCGATGGTTCCGTACGATTCCGCGAGGCCGCCCCGGTCCATCTACCTGGCCGATGCACCGGGGGGGGAATGCAAGAAAAAACTCCGCAACAACCCGTCGTAGGGGGTGTTGCGGAGCATGAGGTTTGATGTGACCTGCGATGGGATTAGAGACCCAGCTTCTTGCGGATATCCTTCGGCATCGACTCCTTGTTCACCATGAAGGTCATGGTCTTGTACTCGGCGAACGGACGCGAGAAGTACCAGAAACCGTCGTACGGAGCAACCGTATCCCACGAGTTCTGGACCTTGTAGTACTTGTTTCCGATCTGGTCAACGGCCGTGCCGACGATCACCATGCCGTGGTCATCCGTGGTCTGGTAGTTGTCGTAGGCCTCCTGACGCATCTCCTGCGTGATGCTCTTCTCCTTGCCCGGTTTGTCGAACTTGTAGAGGGCAGCCTCCTTCTCGGCTTCGGTGAGCTGTCCCCAGCGGGCCGACTCCGTGCCGCTCATGCCGTCGAGGTCGGCCTCGGGAACGATACCCAGGCCCTTCGTGCGGCTGAATCCCTTCTCGCTCACGTCGGTGCTCCAGGCCACGGTGTAGCCCTTCGACAGGGCGTAGTCAACTACCGACATCATCTCGTCGAGCGGCAGGTTGTAGCTCTCGCCCCACGACCAGTTGTCGGGCACTTCGATGATGAAGGTGGTGTAGAAGGGGTGGTGCGTGAACGAGGTGATCTCCACGTAGTCATCGACGTTGATCGGCAGCGACTTTGCGAAGCTCTGCGGCGTGTACTCCTTGCCTTTGTAGACGAACTTCTCGGGCATCGGGCCGAAGTACTCGTCGAGGATGGCGTTGAAACCGCGTTTCCAAGCCGGCGACAGCGGGGCGCCGGTCTTTTCGCCCGAGGCGATCACGGCGTCGAGGTAGGCCTTCATGACGAGGGCCACTTCGCGGAAGTCGGGCAGGTCGGTACCGTAGTTCAGACCCGTGTAGGCCTCGAACGGCACGACGCCGTACTTGCGGATCATGTCGGTGACGTCGTGCAGTGCGCCGCCCTCACCGAAGTTCAGGTTGCCATGCATGCGGACATACTTCTCGGCCTTGTCCATATAGGAGTTGCGGGCCACCCACATCTCGCTGAGTCGCACCTCCTCGCCGCCGGCACGGAGGATTTCGCTCTCCAGGAAGCTCAGTCCCGAGTAGGACCAGCAGGTGCCGCTGCGGTGCTGGTTCTTGACGGGTGTCGAGGGGGCTACCTGCACGTCGGTGAACCGGTAGCCTTCGGCCTGCTTGCCGTCGTTCTGCTGTGCGGGGGTTTGGGCCGAGCACGTCAGTGCCGCGCACAGCGCAAGGGCGGTAATGATTGTTTTTTTCATAGATAAAGGTTAGTTTGTTTGAATTATGGGATTATGTTCATTGGGTCTCATTTCTTCGCGCTGGCCACGATGCGGCGGCACTCCTCGAGCGTCAGCGTCTCGGGTTTGGCCCCCTTGGGCAGGCGGTAGTTCTTCCCCTTGAAGGCGATGTAGGGGCCGTAGCGGCCGTTCTTCACCACCAGGTCGGGCTCCTCGTCGAACGTGCGCAACGGGGTGTGGGCCGCTGCGGCGGCGGCCTGGTGTTCGTGCATCAGCTCGACGGCACGTTCGTAGGTGATCGTATAGGGGTCGTCGTGTTTCGTGAGTGAGGCGAAGGTCTTGCCGTGGCGGACGTAGGCTCCGTAGCGGCCGATGCCGACCGTGAGCTCCTCGCCGTCGAGTTGGCCCAGCGTGCGCGGCAGGGCAAAGAGTGCGAGTGCCTCGTCGAGCGTGATGGACTCGATGAGCTGTCCCTTCTTGAGCGAAGCGAAGCGTCCCTTCTCGCCTTCGGCCCCCTCGATCTCGACCATCGGGCCGTAGCGGCCGATGCGGGCCTTCACCGTGCGTCCCGTTGCGGGGTCGGTGCCGAGGATGCGCACCTGCGACGTCTTGTCGGTCTGAGTGCCGATGGCCTTGTCGACCATCTGGTGGAACGGCCCGTAGAAGGCGGCGATCATCTTTTCCCACGTGATCTCGCCCTCGGCGATGCGGTCGAACTCCTTCTCGACGTTGGCCGTGAAGTTGTAGTCCATGATCGGGCTGAACTGTGCCTCCAGGTAGTCGTTCACCACCATGCCGATGTCGGTCGGCTGCAGGCGGTTCTTCTCCTTGCCGAAATTTTCGCTCAGCTGTTTCTCGCTGATGCGCTCGCCGTCGAGTGTCAGCTGCACGTAGGAACGCTTCTGTCCCTCCTTGTTCTGTTTGACGACGTAGCCGCGGTTGATGATCGTGGTGATGGTCGGTGCGTAGGTCGACGGGCGGCCGATACCGAGCTCCTCGAGTCGTTTGACGAGCGACGCCTCGTTGTATCGGGGCGGGGCCTGCGTGAACCGCTCCGTGGCGGTGATCTGCGTCCGTACGACGCGGTCCCCCGGCTGCATCTTGGGCAGGAGTCCTTCGGTGCTCTGTTCCGCCGTGTCGTCGTCGGTCGACTCGGAATAGAGGCGCAGGAATCCGTCGAAGCGGATCACCTCACCCGTGGCGACGAACTGCAGCGGCGAGGTATTCGTATCGATCACCACTGTCGTGCGGTCGATCTCGGCGGGGACCATCTGTGAGGCGACGGTGCGTTTCCAGATCAGGTCGTAGAGCCGTTTTTCGGCCGGCGTGCCCTCGATCTCCTGACGGTCGATGTACGACGGACGGATGGCTTCGTGGGCCTCCTGGGCCCCTTTGGTCTTGGTCTTGTAGTTGAACCAGTGGGCGTATTTCTCACCGAAGAGCTTGGTCACCTCCTCCTTGCACTGGGCCAGGGCCTGCTGCGAGAGGTTGACCGAGTCGGTACGCATGTAGGTGATCAAACCCTGTTCGTAGAGGTGCTGTGCGACGGACATCGTCTGCGAGACGGACATGCCCAACTTGCGGCCGGCCTCCTGCTGCAGCGTCGAGGTGGTGAAGGGTGGTGCCGGGTAGCGCTGTGCGGGTTTCTCCTCGGCCTTCGAGACGGTGAACACGGCGCCGCGGCACTGTTCGAGGAAGGCTTCGGCCTCCTCGCGCGTGTTGAACCGCGACGACAGTTCGGCCTTGAAGAGCACCTGATCCGGGTCGCCTTCGGCGTGGAACTGGGCCACCACGCGGAAATAGGGCGTCGAGCGGAAGGCGATGATTTCGCGTTCGCGCTCGACGAGCAGCCGCACGGCCACGCTCTGCACCCGTCCGGCCGAGAGCGACGGCCGCACCTTTTTCCACAGCACGGGTGAGAGTTCGAAGCCCACCAGACGGTCCAGTATGCGGCGGGCCTGCTGGGCGTTGACCAGATTCATGTCCACGGTGCGCGGGTGCTCGATGGCCTCGAGGATGGCGCGTTTGGTGATTTCGTGGAAGACGATGCGTTTCGTCTGATCGACCGGGAGCCCCAACACTTGTGTGAGGTGCCATGCGATGGCCTCTCCTTCGCGGTCTTCATCGGAGGCCAGCCAGACGGTTTGGGTCTCTTTGGCCAGTTTGGTCAATTCGTCGACCACCTTTTTCTTGTCGCTCGGGATTTCGTAGATCGGCTGAAATCCCTCGTCGATATGGATGCCGAGGTCTTTTTTCGAAAGGTCGCGGATGTGTCCGAAACTCGATTTGACGATGTAGTTCTTGCCGAGGAACTTTTCGATGGTTTTCGCTTTCGCCGGGGACTCGACGATCACTAAGTTTTCCTGCATTGCCTGATGTAACTCTGTTCCTGTATTCAATTAAAGGTGTACGCTGAACGGTTTCGTGCGCGGGCGTCGTGTGTGTGGGGGGGGCGTCACTGGATCAACGTGTAGGTCAGTTCGATCTTCACGGGAGCCGTATTGCCCTCTGCAGCCATGCCCTGCAC
Source organism: uncultured Alistipes sp. (assembly GCA_944320665.1). Lineage (GTDB taxonomy): Bacteria > Bacteroidota > Bacteroidia > Bacteroidales > Rikenellaceae > Alistipes. The sequence continues at coordinate 35,935 of CALUII010000006.1, forward strand.
CACCGTGAACGAGTTGGTGAAGAGGTCGTAGGCTTCGGGACCCAGATAGATCGTACGGTTCTTGACCAGCGACAGGTCGACCGCATCGTTCTCCGAGCGGCGGGCGGCCTTGGCCTCGAGGTAGCTGTTCCACAGCTCCTGCAGGTAGGCCGAGATGTCGAGCACGAAACAGCCCTGGCTGCGGTTGATGTAGCCGCCGTAGGCCAGTTCGTAGTCCTCCGTATTGTACTCCGTGTAGTAGTCGTAGTCAGTGATTCCGGTGAGGCGTTTGTAGTCGGTGTAGCAACCGATGCGCTTCATCGACCCTTCCATGAGCGGGGTGACGACCCCCTGGTCGATCCGGCTCCAGTCGTAGTCGGCGCCGCGGAAATAGAGTTGCAGCAGCGCCCGGTTGAAGGCCAGGGTCTTGAAGTTGCGCCCTTCGTCGAGGTTCACGCGGGCGATTTCGGCCTCGATGGCATCGAAAAACTCCTGCGTGAAGCGGACCTCCGTGATCACCCCGCCCAGACCCGAGACGATTGCCTGTGCGGTCAGCGGGCGTTCGGCGAGGTTTTCGTCGGCATCGGCCTCCTGGACGAGGGAGCCCGCGTAGTCGTGGCGGATCGTGTTGACCGAGAGGTTGCTCTTGAGGGCCGAGGTCGACTCCGACGACGAGAAGTAGTAGGTGCCTCCGACCGTATCCTGAATGAGGGTCGGGTCACTCGGCACGCGGTTGCGCGCATAGATCGTGAAGCCCGACGATGCGAGTTTCATGCCATAGACGCCTCCCTTTCCCGTTTCGGTGACGGGCTGGGCCGGAAGGATGCAGAGTCCCTTGAAGGCCTTGCGGAAGGCGGCGGCATCGTTGTAGATCGTGTAGTCGATCCCCTCCTGCACGTTTTTCGAGCCGTCCGAGATCATCAGCCGGTAGGCAAACTCGCGGCCGCGCTGCGTCGGGTTGAGCGTCACCGAGACGTAGTCGCCGCCCTGCACCACATACTTCTGCGGGAAGGTGAACGTGAAGAGCGGTTCGCTGCCGATGTAGGGGCGCGGGTCGAAATTGAGGTAGAAGATCGTGTCCTGATTCCGTTCGATGTAGGAGTCGTCGACAATTTCGTATACGTTGAAACTCTGTGCGGTGAGTGTATCGCGGCCGTAGCTCTGTATGGCGACGTGCAGCTGTGCCGAGTCGAAGATCGGCCGATAGCCGAAGTACCCTTCGTCAACCTTGTAGTAACTCAGGAATTGGGACATGAATCCGGCCTCGACCGAGCCTACGGTGTCGTTGCGCGACGAGCCGAAGTAGCCCACGCCGATGTTGCTGGCGCGCATCGAGTCGCTCCTGAAAAGACGGGTTTCGATCTGCCGGTCGTTGCCGCCCAGGCGCATCATCCCCATCTTCATCTCCTCGTTTCCGGGGAGGTATTCACTGCCGAGCGTGTCGTCGGAGGTGGTGCAGCTGCCGAAGAAGGCGCTGCCGGCGAACAGGCAGGCTGCGGCGGTGCGGATCATGCGGCGCACCTTATCGTAATGCCTCATAGAATCGGTTGTAGTTTGCGAAAAAGTCCTCCGCCTCGGGCGACTGATACTCCAGAAGGGGTTTTCCGCTTTCGCGTGCGATCTGCACGGCAGCCGGATCGGCCTCTTCCGAGGCGATGACCACGCCGTCGGCATATTGCATAACGAAGCGGCAGAGATTTTCGTATGAAGGGGTCGCCAGCAGTTCGAGATTTTTATCCTTGACGCCCTCGTTGGCTATCTTTGCGCCGAAACCGGCATCGAGCGTGCCGTCGAATCCGTCGCCATAGAGCGAGACGACCACCTTCACGTCGCGGAAGATCGGATCGTCGGCGAAGACGCGCTTCAGGTAGACCGGCATCACGGCCGTGAACCAGCCGTGGCAGTGGACGATGTCGGGAGTCCAGCGCAGTTTTTTGACCGTCTCCAGCACGCCGCGGGCGAAGAAGATGGCCCGTTCGTCGTTGTCGGGGAAGTAGTTCCCGTCGGCATCCTTCAGCACGGCCTTGCGCGAGAAGTAGTCGTCGTTGTCGATGAAGTAGATCTGCACGCGGGCCGACGGGATCGAGGCCACCTTGATGATGAGCTGGTGGTCGTTGTCGTCGATGATGAGATTCATGCCCGACAGGCGGATCACCTCGTGGAGTTGGTGCCGGCGTTCGTTGATGCAGCCGTAGCGGGGCATGAAGGTGCGGATTTCGTTGCCCTGCTCCTGCATGGCCTGCGAGAGTTTGCGGCAGAGGAGCGAGCACTCCGTCTCCGGAAGGTAGGGGGTGATCTCCTGACAGACGTACAATATCCTGCTTGATGCCATGGTCGAGAGTTTTTTATAGGGACAAAGATACGAAAAATTTCGCGAACATACGAAATCCCGCTCTGCCGAGTGTAGCTTTTGTTCGGGGCAGAGGCGGGATTTTGTGCAGTTTCGGGGGAAACCCCTTGCGGGGGTGTGTGGTTTTTGCCACGGAAGGCATCTGCGTGATGCGGCGCCTGCCGGTGGTGGGGGCGGGCGAACGGTGGGCGCCCGGGTGTCAGAGGATCAGCATGGCGTCGCCGTAGGTGCCGAAGCGGTACTTCTCCTCGCGGGCCACGCGGTAGGCCTCCATCACCAGGTCGTAGCCACCGAAGGCGGCGGCCATCATCAACTGCGTCGAGTAGGGCAGGTGGAAGTTGGTGACCATGGCGTCGGCGACCGTGAAGTCGTAGGGATAGAAGATGAACTTGTTGGTCCAGCCCTCCATCGGTTTGATGTGTCCGTGGGTCGAGACGGCCGTTTCGAGCGTGCGCATGACGGTCGTGCCGATCGAGACGATCTTGTGTCCCTCGTCCTTGGCGTGGTTGACGATCTCGGCGGCCTCCTCCGTGACGAAGAACTGTTCGGAATCCATCTTGTGTTTCGAGAGGTCCTCGACGTCGACCGTGCGGAAGTTGCCCAGCCCCACGTGCAACGTGACGAAGGCGCTGTCGATTCCCTTGATCTCCATGCGCTTCATGAGGTGTTTCGAGAAGTGCATGCCGGCCGTCGGGGCGGCTACGGCCCCTTCGTGGCGGGCGAAGATCGTCTGGTAGCGTTCGGCGTCTTCGGGTTCGACCTTTTCGCGCACCCATTTGGGCAGGGGGGTCTCGCCGAGACGGAAGAGCGTCTGCTTGAACTCGTCGTACGGACCGTCGAAGAGGAAGCGCAGCGTGCGGCCGCGCGAGGTGGTGTTGTCGATCACCTCGGCCACCAGCAGGTCGTCGTCGCCGAAGTAGAGTTTGTTGCCGATGCGGATCTTGCGGGCGGGGTCGACCAGTACGTCCCACAGGCGCAGTTCGCGGTTCAGCTCGCGCAGCAGGAAGATTTCGATTTCGGCGCCGGTCTTCTCCTTGTTGCCGTAGAGGCGGGCGGGGAAGACCTTCGTGTCGTTGAAGACGAAGACGTCCTTTTCGTCGAAATATTCGATGATCTCCTTGAAGATGCGGTGTTCGATGGTGCCCGTGGCCCGGTTGACGACCATCAGGCGCGATTCGTCCCGATTCGGGGCCGGATATCTGGCCAGCATGTCGGGGCTGAACTCGTACTCGTATTGCGATAGTTTCATAGCGTTAAAACGATCTGTTTGGGCCGGCGGAACGATAGCCGGATTAAAGTCAATACGTTGAAAAGGCTATTTTGTTTCGCAAGCGGCGAGTTTTTCGAGAAAATCTTCCAATTTGTGTGCCATTTCGACGCGGAATCCGCCGCTGCGGGTGCGGCGGAGCGACTCGAGGTGGGCGCCGCTCTGGAGCGCTTCGCCGATTTCGCGGGCCAGCGAGCGGATGTAGGTTCCCTTGCTGCAGCGCACCTGCACGCGGATGCGCGGCAGGTCGCACGCGAGCAGCTGCATCTCGTAGATGTGGATCAGTGCCTGGCGCAGTTCGACCTCTTCGCCGGCGCGGGCCAGTTCGTAGGCACGCGTTCCCTCGATCTTCTTGGCCGAGTAGAGGGGCGGGGTCTGGAGCCGTTCGCCCGTGAGCGAGTCGAGCGCGGCGAGGACCGCCTCACGCGTGATGTGCTCCGTGGGATAGGTGCGGTCGATCGGATGTTCGAGGTCGTAGCTCGGGGTGGTGGCTCCGAGGCAGATGTCGGTGACGTACTCCTTCTCCTCGGCCTGCAGGGCGTCGACCATCTTCGTGGCGCGGCCGATGCAGACGATCAGCACCCCGGTGGCCAGGGGATCGAGCGTGCCGGCATGGCCCACCTTGATGCGGCGGTAGCCCAGGCGGCGGAGTGCGAATTTGATCTTGCGCACCACGTCGGTCGAGGTCCAGCCGAGCGGTTTGTCGATGACGGCGATGTAGCCCTCTTCGAAGTTGATGCCGCGCAGGTCGGGCGCGGCAAGTGTGTCGTTCGTCGTGTTTGCTTCCATGTTGCGATAGGGCGTGGGGCGTTTTTTAGGCGAAGTAGCTGAGGAGTGAGACCGTGCCGGCGGCGGCGCAGTAGAGGGCGAACCAGATCAGACGGCCGCGTTTGACCACCTCGATCATGAACTTGCAGGCGAGGCACCCCGTGACGAAGGCCGCAAGGAATCCGGCAGCCAGGGGCAGCGTGCCGATGCCGGTCGAGAGTTCGCCGCTCACCAGTTGGAGCAGCGTTTCGCCCATGATCGGGGCCAGCACCATCAGGAACGAGAACTGGGCTACGGCCGCCTTTTTGTTTCCGAGGAGCAGGCCGGTGGCGATGGTCGAGCCCGAGCGCGAGAGTCCGGGCATGGCGGCGCAGGCCTGTGCCAGACCGATGATGAATGCGTCGCGGTAGGAGATCTGCTCCTTGGGGCGCGGTTTGGCGTAGTAGGCGAAGGCGAGCAGGGCGGCCGTGAGCAGGAGCATCGCTCCGACGACGGCCAGGATGGCGGGCGAGTCGAGCAGGGCGTTGAGCTGGTCCTTGAGCAGGAAGCCCACGATGCCGATGGGCACCATCGAGACGATGAGCTTCAGCAGGTAGCTTTTCTCCTCGTTCATGCCGCGGCGGAAGAGTCCGCGCAGCAGGCGGGCCACTTCGGGCCACAGGACGACGAGCGTGCTGAGGACCGTGGCGGCGTGGAGCGTGACGTCGAACGAGAGGTTCTCGTCGATCTGCACGCCGAGCAGCTCTTTGGCGATCTGGAGGTGTCCGCTGCTCGATACGGGCAGGAATTCGGTGATTCCCTGCACGATGCCGAGCAGGATAGCTTCTAAGGTACCCATACGGTCAATAGCGTTTGAGGAGGGCGTAGATCTCGACGACGAATCCGCCGACGACCAGCAGCGGGGCCAGCGTGATGCGTCGCCACGAGAACATGGCGTAGTTGAATTCGTCGGGCGAGTCGCTGCCGCCGCCGGCCATCAGGACGAAGCCCAGCAGGATGATGCCGAAGCCGATGAGCAGCAGCACGTAGTTGCGCCGCGTGAGGGGCAGGCGCGGATCGTGCGATTCGTTCGGTGTCTGATCGGGTTGCGTTTTCATGATTCTATCAGTAAAGGTAGATTTTATTCGATTTCATATTGACGAACTTGTTGATCGCCATGAAGCTGAAGATCAGCGATATGACCACGCCTCCGACCACCATCGTGCCGATAATGAGGGCTACCTTCTCGGCTTCGGCGATGGTCGTCATCTCGGGGATGGCCTCGTTGAGGCCGTAGACCGCCACGCCGAAGAGCAGCGCGGCTCCCAGGCCGGCCAGAATGCCCTGCTTGATGCTGCTCGCCAGGAAGGGGCGCATGATGAACCACTTGGTGGCGCCGACCAGCTTCATCGTGTTGATCAGGTAGCGTTTCGAGAAGATCGCCAGCCGGATCGTGTTGTTCAGCAGGATGAGCGAGATGACCAGCAGCGCGCCGCCGAAGAGCAGCAGCACCATGCGGATCTTGTTGACCGTGGCGTGGAGTCGTTCGATCATCATCGCCGGGTAGGAGACGCGGTCCACGCCGTCGAGGGCTTCGATCCGTGCGACGAAGGCGTCGAGTTCGTCGCGCTCCTCGCCGCGGGCCGTGAGTTGCAGCTCGAAGGAGTCGAGCAGCGGGTTCTCCTCGAGGATCTCCTCGAATTCGCTCTCGAACATCTTGCGGAAATCGGCGTCGTTGAGCTTCTCCTCCTTCGAACTGTAGGCGATCGAACCGACGAGCGGTTCGGCCGTGAGGCGTTTGGTGAGGTCCTCCTTCTCCTCGTCGGAGAGGCCGTTGCGCAGTTCGACCGTGATGGTGACGCTCTCCTGCAGCGTGCGGGCCATCTTCATGGCGGCGGTCATCAGGTAGCCCACCGACCCCAGCAGAAAGAGCACCAGAGCGATGCTCACCGTGGAGACGATGTATGAGTTGCGGACCTTGCGTTTGAGCCGTTTGTCGTCTTTCATAATTCTGTTATATTATCGGAAAAACCTGTTCTCTTACTTTGGTTGTTCTCCGGCCGGGTTTCGGCGCGGGCGGGCTCAGGCGGCCGAAGTTCCGTTGCTTCGTTCCGCCTCCTCGGTGCGGCGCCGCCGATAGCGCACGATGCCCACGACGCAGACCGCGGCGACACCGCCCAGAATCACGAGCGACGAGACGAGCGTCACGGCTTCGATCGCGCTCCATCCCGGGGCGCGGAAACGCCACTCGACGGTGTGCCGCCCGGCCGGGAGCTGCATGGCGCGCAGCACGTAGTCGGCCCGGAAATAGGGGGCCTCGCGACCGTCGATGAAGGCCTTCCATCCCTTGTCGTAGTAGATCTCCGAGAAGACCGCAACCGCGGGCTCGGACGTCGTGTATTCATACTTGAGGTAGTTGGGGCGATACTCCGTGAGGGCGATCTGCCGTGCAGCGAGCGAGTCGGTGGCGGGTGCGGCCGCGATACCGCTGTCGGTCACGGAGGCTGCCACGACGGCCTCCGTGCGGGTGTCGATCCGTCCCAGCAGGTCGATCTCCTCGCGGGCCGAGGCGGCCGGGAGCAGCCGGTCGACGAACCAGGCCGCACCGTTCTGCGTGCCGCGCAGGCGGGCCGTGGGGCGGCCGTCGGCGGCCGACGGAACGATCACGTACTTCGTGTTGAGCAGGTCGAGCACCTCGTCGTTTCCTTGGGCCAGGTAGTGGTCGATGAGGTCCTGATAGCGGGCCAGTTTGGCGCCGTGGTAACCGCCCACCGAGCGGTGGAAATAGGAGGTCGTGGCGTCGTTGAAGGGGCTGACCGTGAGGTTCAGCACACGGAAGCCCAACTCCTTGTCGGCCAGAATCTCGCGATCGGCCTCCGTGGCCGTGATGCGGTTGCTGCGCGGCGAGACGTAGCGGTCGTAGGGCAGGTAGCGCAGGTCGACCGGTACGAGGTCGAGCAGCACGAGGGCCGCGGTGGCGGCGACGAGAGCTCCCCGTTTGTGGTGCCGCACGGCCAGCAGCCACACGGCGGCCGCCGCAACCAGGATGAAGCCCAGCGAGCGCCAGGCGTCGCCCTGCATGATCGCGAGGCGTTCGGCGGCCATGGCATCGCCCAATGCGAGCCCCATCTCCTCGGGCACTCCCCGGTCGATGTACTCCTGCAGGCCGGCCTGGCTGAACATGTAGTGGAACTGTTCGGTCATCATGGCGGCCGAATCGTCGCGGCCTAAGTCGAAGAGGGCGCCGCCCGCTACGGCAAAGAGCAGGCACAATCCTCCGGTGAGGCTCACGGCCCAGATCAGTGCGCGCCGCACCTTGCGCGGGGCGAGCTGGCCCTTCCAGAGTTGCCAGAGGGCGCCCGCGGCCAGCAGCGGCACGCTCCACTGCACGACGACGAGCGTCATCGAGACGGTGCGGAACTTGTCGTATCCGGGCAGCAGGCGGAACATCAGTTCGGTGAAGCCCATGAAGTGTCGGCCCCAGGCCGCCAGCAGCATGATGAGCGAGATGACGATGATCCACCAGCGATTGCGTCCGTTAAGCAGCAGGCAGCCCAGCACGGCGAGGAAGACCAGCGTGGCTCCCAGATAGGTCGGGCCGGCCGTGTAGGGTTGGTCGCCCCAGTAGGTCGGCAGCTGGCTGGCGATGTCGCCGGCCAGTCCGTAGTCGTTGAGGGCGGCCGCTACGGGTCCGTCGGTCGAGAATCCGCGTCCCGAGTCGCCGCCCATGAGGTCCGGAATCAGCAGATTGAAACTCTCGGTGCGGCCGTAGCTCCAGGCCGTGGCGTAGTCGAGGTCGAGGCCCGTTTGTCCGGCCGTGGCGTTCGTTCCGGATGAGGCGAGCTCCGATCCGCCGCGGATGGTGTCGGGGGTGTGTTGGGCCGTATACCACAGCGGTGCGAAGTTCGACCCTACGGCCAGCAGCCCGGCGGCAGCCAGCAGGGCCGTGCGCACGGCGAAGCGGCGCAGGGTGTGTTTGCGTACGGCGGCGACCAGTTCGCTGATCCAGAAGGCAACCATCGCCATCAGGAAGTAGTAGGTGATCTGCGGGTGGTTGGCGCCGATTTCGAGCGAGGTGAAGAGGGCCGTGAGGGCCGCACCGACCCACATGTTGCGTCGCAGCGTGAGCCACGCGCCGCCCATCATCAGCGGGGCGTAGACCGCGGCCCACATCTTGGTGATGTGCCCCGCGCCGATGATCAGGAAGAAGTAGGTCGACAGGCCGTATCCCAGGGCGCCGACGAGCGCCACCCACGGGCCGACGCCCATCATGAGGAGCATGAGCCACATCGCCGTGCAGGCGAAGAAGAGGAAGGCCGCCGGCGTGTCGAGCAGCCCGACGACCGGTGTGGCCGCCTGTTTGACCACCTGGGCCGGGTAGGCCACGTTGATCAGGTAGGCGGGCATGCCGCCGAACATGCGGCCCGTCCACTGCGGATCCTCGCCCGTCTGGGTGCGGTTTTCGCGGATGTCCTGCGTCATGCCGTCGTACTGAAGGACATCGTGTTGGGGAAGTTGTTCGCCGCCGAACTGCGGCGCGAAGCAGAGGGCGCTCACCGCCAGGAAGATCAGCAGCACGGCCGCTGTGATTCCTGTGCGCGCGAGGAACGTCTTCGAAATATTCATCGTTTTTACGGTCTGTTTTCGGTCCTTGATCGGAGGACAAAGGTACGAAAAAATCGTTAGCTTACGGGGCGGGTATGCGAAAAATAACTATCTTTGCGAGGTTAATACGACGAATTTTTCTATGATCACACTCGAGTCCATTCGCAAACCTGTGGAGCAGGATCTGCAGGCGTTCGACGAATTCGTTGCACGCAATATCAAGGCCGAGGGGGCATTGCTTTCCGACATGTTGCAGTATGCGCTTTCGTCGCGCGGCAAGGGCATCCGCCCCACCGTCGTGATGCTGGCCGCCGCACTCAACGCCCCGGGCGGCACGTCGGGCGGCCAGCGCTCCTGCCTGGCGGCCATGCTGGTGGAGATGATCCACGTGGCGTCGCTCATCCACGACGACGTGATCGACGAGTCCGACACGCGGCGCGGCAAACCTTCGGTTAACGCCCGCTGGCAGTCGCACCGCGCGGTGCTGCTCGGCGACTACATCCTGGCGAAGAACCTGGCCGTCGGCATGTCGAGCGGACAGTTCGATCTGGTGACCCACGTCTGCAACGCCATGGCGACGCTGTGCGAAGGCGAGGCGTTGCAGAGCGACTGCATGAGCAAGCATACGATGACACGCCGCGACTATCTGGACATCATCTACAAGAAGACGGCCTGCCTGATTGCCGTCAGTGCCTCGGCCGGGGCGCTTTCGGTCGGAGCGCCGCGCGAGAAGGTGTCGCTCATGCACCGCTTCGGTGAGGCGGTCGGCATGGCCTTCCAGATCCAGGACGACATTCTGGACTATACGCGCACCGCCCATACGGGCAAACCGACCAACAACGACCTGCGCGAAGGCAAGATCACCCTTCCGCTGCTCGTGGTGCTCGAGCGCGTCGACGACCGGCGCCGCAAGGAGCTGCTCGACCTGCTTGCCCGCTGTGCCGGGGACGAAGCGGCGGTCGAGACGTTGCAGCAGGTGGTCGAACGCGAAGGCGGACTCTCCTTTGCGGCCGAGGTGATGCAGGACTACCTGAAGCGCGCCGTGCACATGCTCTCCGAGTTCGAACCCTCGGAGGCCCGCACGGCACTGGTCAACCTGTGCGCCTATATTGCCGAGCGCGACCGATAGCCTCCCGAGGGGGGGGCGGCGGCCCGGCGGACGCCGACAAACCGCGAAGATGCAAAACGCCATATCATCCATTTTTTAATTTTTTAGATCGTACAGCGTATGGATCAACAAAAGAAAAACTATCTGCTGCCTATCGTCGCAATGTGCTTTCTCTTTGCGATGATCTCGTTCGTCACGAACCTCGCGGCGCCCTTCGGCACCATCTGGAAAAACGAATATGCCGGCGCCAATACCCTCGGCATGATGGGCAACATGATGAACTTCCTGGCCTACCTCTTCATGGGTATCCCGGCCGGAAATCTGCTTGTCCGCATCGGCTACAAGAAGACCGCCCTTATCGCCATGGGAATCGGTATCGTCGGTCTCTTCCTGCAGTACCTCTCGAGCGTCACGGGCGCCGAGACGGTCGTCTTCTCCTTCGGCGGTTATGCCATCCGTTTCAACTTCCTGATCTATCTGCTGGGCGCTTTCGTCTGCGGCTTCTGCGTCTGCATGCTCAACACGGTGGTCAACCCGATGCTCAACCTGCTGGGCGGCGGCGGCAACCGCGGCAACCAGCTGATTCAGATCGGCAGCTCGTTCAACTCGCTGGCCGGTACGCTGACCCCCTTCTTCGTCGGAGCGCTGATCGGTACGGTGACGCCGCGTACGGCCATGTCGGACGTTACGCCGCTGCTCTTCATCGCCATGGCGGTCTTCGTCTTCGCCTTCATCGTCATCTCGCTCGTCTCGATCCCCGAGCCGCACCTGCGCAAGGGAACCGACAAACACGTGCAGCGTGAGAAGTCGGCCTACAGCCCCTGGAGCTTCCGCCACACGGTGCTGGGCGTCGTGGGCATCTTCGTCTACGTGGGCATCGAGGTTGGCATCCCCGGAACGCTCAACTTCTATCTGGCCGACTCGTCGTCGCGCGGTGCCGGTCTGCTGGTCGACGGTGCGGCCATCGGCGGCGCCATCGCCGCAATGTACTGGCTGCTGATGCTCGTGGGCCGATCGTTCAGCAGCATCATCAGCGGCCGCGTGTCGAGCCGCACGCAGCTCATCTGTGCCGCTTCGGTGGCCATCGTGCTGGTGCTGCTCGCCATCTTCGTGCCCAAGACGGTGACGGTCTCGATGCCCGGATACAGTGTCGATGCCGGTGTGCAGATGGCTCAGGTGCCGCTGAGCGCCCTGTTGCTGGTTCTGTGCGGTCTCTGCACCTCGGTGATGTGGGGCGTGATCTTCAACCTGGCGGTCGAAGGGCTCGGCAAGTACACGGCCCAGGCCTCGGGCATCTTCATGATGATGGTCGTAGGTGGCGGCGTGCTGCCGCTCGTGCAGCAGTTCATCTCGGACAGCGTAGGCTACATGGCCAGCTATTGGGTCATCGTCGCCGGTTTGCTCTATCTGCTCTACTACGCCGTGAGCGGTTCGAAGAACGTCAACAAGGATATTCCGGTCGAGGAGTAGGGCCGGTTGATACGAACGCCTGATGCAAACGGGGGAGATTCTTCAACAGAATCTCCCCCGTTTTGCGTTTTGATGCGTCTCCGTCGTGCTGCGGCGCCCGGAGGGGCGCCCCATCGAACGGCGCAAGGTCAATTGCCCAGACGGTAGGCGCGTTGTACCCCCTTGATGCGCAGCAGGGCGTGGAGCAGGCGGTCGAGCATGCCCGTATCGGGGACCTCGAGCGTGATGGTGCCGGTGGCGGTGCCGCCGCGGCTCTCGAAGTTGATCGACCGGATGTTGAGCTGCAGGTCGCGGCTGATCACCTCGGTGACGTGGTTGCCGATGCCCGGAAGGTCGGCCGCCACGATCCGGATCGTGGCCCGGAAGGCCCCCTCGGCCTCCGAACGCCAGCGCGCCTCGATCACGCGGTAGGGATAGTTCTCGCGCATGCGGCGGGCATTGGGGCAATCCACACGGTGGATCGTGATGCCCGAGTTGACCGTGATGAAGCCGAAGACCTCGTCGCCGCGGATGGGGTTGCAGCAGCGCGCCATCTTGTAGTCGAGGTGGTTGATGCGGTCGTCGATCACCAGGGCATCGCCGCCGGAGGTGCGGTGTGCGGCGGAATCGCTCCCGTCGGCTGCTTCGCGGGCCGCATTCTTGCGGCGTTCGGCCTCGGCCGCTGCCGTGCGGCGCTCCTCGTCGGCTGCACCCGAGAGTTCGCGCGTCAGGATCTCCTTGATCGTGCCGAAGTCGAGCTTTTGGGTGGCGACCAGGCCGTAGACTTCGGTGCCGGTCTTCAGGCGGTAGTGCCGGCCGAGCAGCGCCACGGCCTCGTCGATCGTGCAGGGCAGTTTCCAGTTGCGCAGTTTGCGTTCGAGCTCTTCGCGGCCCATGCGGGCGTGTTTGGCCTGCTCCTCGCGCAGGTAGGTCTTGATGCGGTTGCGCGCCTTGGAGGTGACGACGATATTCAGCCAGTCGGCCTTGGGCGTCTGGTTCTTCTGGGTGAGGATCTCGACGATGTCGCCGTTGTGCAGCACCTCGCGGATCGAGACGGCCCGCTGGTTGACGCGTCCTCCCGAGCAGGTGGCCCCCAGCGCCGAGTGGATGTCGAAGGCGAAGTCGAGCAGCGTTGCCCCTTCGGGCAGTTTGCGCAGGTCGCCGTTGGGCGTGAAGACGAAGATCTCGCCCGAGGCCGGCTTGGCATCGAAACGCCGCGCCAGGGCGTGGGGCGTCTCCTCGATCAGTTCGCGCAGCTGCGCGAGCCACTCTTCGCTCGTGCGTCCGCCCTGATTGACCCCCTTGTAGCGCCAGTGGGCCGCAATGCCGCGTTCGGCCACGGCATCCATGCGTTCGGTGCGGATCTGCACCTCGACCCAGCGTCCCTCGGCCGAGACGGTCGTATGGAGCGATTCGTAGCCGTTGGATTTGGGGATCGAGATCCAGTCGCGCATGCGCGTGGGGTTGGGCGTGTAGAAGTCCGTCACCACGGAGTAGACCGTCCAGCACTGCTGTTTTTCGAGTTCCGGCGCGCAGTCGAGGATGATGCGCAGGGCGAAGATGTCGTAGACCCCTTCGAACGGCACGTGCTGTTTGCGCATCTTGCTCCAGATCGAGAAGATCGACTTCGTGCGGCTCTTCACGTGGTAGTGGAGCCCCATGCGGTCGAGCCGTTCGGTGATCGGCTGCAGGAACCGGGCGATGAAGGCGCGGCGCTCCTCCTCGGTCTCGGCCAGTTTGGCCACGATGTGTGCGTAGTCATTGGGTTCGAGGTAGCGCAGGGCCAGATCCTCGAGTTCGCTCTTGAGGTTGTAGAGGCCCAGTTTGTGGGCGATCTGGGCATAGAGGTTGAGGCTCTCCCAACTCTTCTTGCGGCGTTTTTCGCGTGGGAAGATTTCGAGTGAGCGCATCACCTCGAGCCGGTCGGCCAGCTTGATGAGGATGACGCGCGGGTCCTTCGAATAGGAGACGATCAGGTCGCGGAAGTTCTGGGCCTGGGCCTTGTCGACCTTGAGCCGGGTCTCCGAGATGTTGCACAGGCCGGTGGTGATGCCGACGACCTCCTCGCCGAATCGCGAGCCGATCTCGGTGGTGAGGGCGAGGAATTCCGGATCGGGCAGCCGCTTGTGGGCGAGGCGCACGACGTCGTGCAGCAGGGCTGCGGCGGCCGAGTTGCGGCCCAGTCCCACCTCGTCGACCACGATGCGGGCCACGGCGGCACCGTGGTCGAGCATCGGGGTGCCGTCATAACGGGTTTCGTCGGCCAGATGTTCGGCCGCATATTCGATGGCCTGGTCGAGCAGGGCGCAGCTCGTCGGGGAGAACTGTGCCGCGAAGCGCTCGCGCAGGGTGTCATAACGTGTAAGGTCCATTGCTTTGTTTGTTTTGCCGGGCCCGGGGCCCGCGTAGACAAAGATACGGAAAATTCATTACTTTTGGGGCCGTTGAACCCACTCTTTTCCGCTTCATCATGAAACACGAAAAACCCATCTACCAGTCCACGCGCGGCGAGGAGGTGGCCAATACGGTCACCCATGCCCTCATGGCGTTGCTCATGCTCGCGGCGCTGCCCTACGTTGCCGTGCGGGCCTATCTGCATGCGGCCGACCCGGTGCGGGGCGCCGTGGCCGTGAGCCTCTTCGTGGGGTCGCTCTTTCTGATGTTCCTCGCCTCGACACTCTACCATGCCATGGCCCCCGGATCGCGCCACAAGGAGGTTTTCCACGTGTTGGACCACATCGGCATCTTCGTGGCCATTGCCGGTTCCTATACCCCCGTGGCCCTCTCGGTGATCGGCGGATGGCAGGGAACGCTGATCTTCGTGCTGCAGTGGACGATGGTCCTCTGCGGCATCTTCTACAAGTCGCTCTCGCGGCGATTGATACCGGCACTCAGCCTGACGATCTATCTCGTTATGGGGTGGACGCTGCTCTTCTTCCTGCCGCTCTTCGTGCGGCGGGCGTCGCTGCCGCTGATCGTGCTGATCGCCGCCGGGGGTCTCTGCTACACCGTCGGGGCGTGGATCTATGCCCGCAAGGGATTCCGCTACCACCACATGGTCTGGCACCTGCTGATCAACCTCGGCGCAGCGTGCCACTTCGTGGGGATTGTCTTCTTCCTCTATTGAGGAAGCGCGGGCCTTACGGGATCAGCAGGCCGATCGTCAGCAGGATGCCGAAGAGCAGCAGGTTGCGTGCCGTCTCGGCAAGCGAGGTGTTGAGTGCGTCGCCGTGGTCGATGCGCACCATGCGCCGCCACGCCGGCACGAAGAGTCCGATCCACCACGCCGCCGGCAGGATGACGGCCCACCAGGCGCCGTCGCCCAGCGCCACCGGTACGCAGCAGAGCAGCGCCCCGGTTCCGAGGGCGAAGTAGGCCCACTTGCCGAACCCTTTGCCGAAGAGCACGACGACGGTTCGCTTGCCGCAGCGGGCATCCTCGTCGCGGTCGCGGAAGTTGTTGACCATGAGCATCGTGTCGATCACCAGTCCGCAGGCCAGGGCCATGAAGGTCGTTTCGAAGGTCCAGCTTCCGGCCTGGAGGTAGTAGGTGAATCCGGCGGGTACGATGCCGAAGAAGAGGATCACGGCCACGTCGCCCAGCCCGTTGTAGGCCAGCGGGCGCGGTCCGGCGGTGTAGATGTAGGCGAAGAGCACGCAGACGGCCCCCACGCCGATGAGCCACCAGCCGCCGTACCAGAGCAGTCCGGCGCCCACGAGGCACGAGGCGACGGTGAAGAGGCCGATGCCCCATTTCATGGCCCGTTCGGTGATGTATCCCTTGGCGAAGGCGCGGTCGGGTCCGAGGCGGTCGGGCTGGTCCGATCCCTTGAGGAAGTCGTAGTAGTCGTTCACGAGGTTGGCCACGCACTGCATCAGCAGCGCGAAGAGGAGGCACAATACGGCCGGCTGCCAGCGGAACATGCCGTCGCGCCAGGCGAGGGCCGAGGCGGCGATGACGGGTGACGAGGCGGCACCGAAGCTGTAGGGGCGCACGGCGATGAACCACGCGCGAAGGGAGTTGGTCTTCATGTCTTTTTTTTCAGGGTTTTCTTACAATATAGATTCGGTCTTTGCACAGCGCAAAGCGCGTGCGTTCTTCTGCGGTGAAACGCGAGGCGTAGTCGATCTCCTCGGCCTCGAAACCGACGCTGCGCAGGCGGTCGGCATAGTCGCGGCCGTAGACGCGCCGGTGGTCGTACTGTCCGAAGAGGCGCGTGCGCTCTTCGGGGTCGGTGATCGAGTCGTCCTCGAAGGTGGTGGCACGCTCCTCGTCCACGGGCGAGAGCACCACGCCCCAGCCGCCCGGACGCAGCACGCGGCGCAGTTCGGCGAGTGCCGCGCGGTCGTCGGCCACGTGTTCGAGCAGGTGGTTGCAGATCACCACGTCGAACGAGTTGTCGGGCAGCGGGATCTGCTGCACGTCGAAGTGCAGGTCGGCCAGCGGACTTTCGAGGTCGGCCGTGACGTATCGGTCGGGTGTCGGGGCATAGAGCCGGCGCAGGTGGCGCAGGAGGCAGACCTCCGGCGCGATGTGCAGCAGGCACGGACGGACCGTCATGAAGTCCGTCTCACGCGTGAGCCAGAGCCACAACAGACGGTGGCGTTCGAGCGAGAGGCAGTGCGGGCAGAGTGCGTCGGCCCGCGACGTCACGTAGCCGTAGGGGAGAAAGCGGCGGTATTCGGCGCCGCAGACGGGACACTGGCGTCCCTTGCCGCGGTAGAGCAGCCCGACGAGCGGCACGCTCCATCCGGCGAGGCGCTGCAACAGCGGGCGCGGCACGTGGTTGAGGGTCCAGCGGATCAATCGTTTCATGGCGTTGTCGTGTGTATTTGGGCGGAGCCCGTTGCGGACGGAGCGCTACTCCAGAATCTTCTTCACTTCGGCCTCCGCGCGGAGCAGCCGCTCCTTGCAGCAGGCGATCAGCTCCGTCGCCCGCTTCACCTCGGCGGCGAGGCGGTCTACATCCATCTCTTCGTTGCGGAAGCGGCCGAGGATCGCTTCGATCTCGTGCATCGCCTCGGCGTAGGGGATCTCTTCCTTCTTCTTGTTGGCCATAGGAGGATTTTATTTCGTGTTCGTTTTCGATTGCACTTCGGCAGTGAGGCGGCCGTCCGCCACCTCGATTTCGAGTCGTTGTCCCGGCTGCACTTCGTCGGCCGAGACAATCGCCCGCCCCTCGCTGCGCACCACGGCAAAGCCCAGACGCAGGATGCGTTGCGGTGAGCGGCTCTCGACCAGTTCGCGGGCCGACTCCAGGCGCTGTCGCTGGTGTTGCAGCAGCGTCTGCACGGCCTCGGGCAGCCGCTGTGCCAGGGCATCGAGCCGGGCCGACTCGCGGGCCGTTGCCCCGTAGGCCCGTTGGGCCACTTCGCCGCGCAGCCGTTGCAGCGTCAGTTCGCAGTTGCGGATCAGCGCCACCGTGGCGTCGTGGAGCCGTTGTGCAGCGGCATCCAACTGTGTGTCGGCCTGCGCCGCCTGCTCGACGAGCCATCCCGCCACGGCCGTCGGGGTTTTGAGTGCCGTGTGGGCCACCATGTCGGCCACACTCGTATCCTTGTCGTGGCCGATGCCCGTCAGTACGGGCAGCGGGAATTGCGCCACGTAGGAGCACAAGCGGTAGGCATTGAAACAGTTGAGGTCACTGGCCGAGCCGCCGCCGCGGATCAGCACCACGGCCTCGAACTCGTCGATCCGGTCGGCTACGGCGCAGAGCGCCTCGATGATCGACTCTTCGGCCGCAGCCCCCTGCATGAAGGCGTCGAAGAGCGTATGTTCGATGCGGTAGGGCGAGCGGTCGACCTCCTTGCAGAAGTCGCGGTAGCCGGCCGCCTGGGCGCTCGACACGACCGCCACGCGCTGTACGGGGAAGGGCATCGGCAGCGAGCGGTTCATCTCCCAGACCCCCTCCTGTTGCAGTCGGGCAATGGTCTCCTGGCGCTGGCGCTCCATGTCGCCGAGCGTGTACGAGGCGTCGATTTCGGTGATCTGCAGCGAGAACCCGTATAACTCGTGGTAGGAGATCGTGACGCGGGCCAGGATGCGCAGTCCGGCTGCCAGGCGCGAACCCGTCTCGGCTTCGAAATAGGCGGCGATGCGCGCATAGCTGTTGCGCCAGATCACGGCCCGCGCCTGAGCCGTCGGCACGCCGTTGTCGCCCCCCTTTTCGACCAGCTCCAGGTAGCAGTGGCCCGAGTAGTTGACCTTGAGTTCCGAGATTTCGGCCGCCACCCACACGGGCAGCGGGAACCGTTCGTCGAGCGTTGTCTTGACGAGTCGCTGCAGTTCGCTGAGGGTGAGGTATTGGGACATGGGGTTCGGTGTGTATCTGTTCTGTCGATCGGGGTCAGCGGTAGACCACCTCCACTTCGCGGGGCATGGGTTTGCCGGCCGGGAGCTGGATGCGGAGCACCCCCTCGCTTGCAACGGGACGTCCCGCCTTTGTGGCGGGCTCCCACGCCGGGGCCTCCTCGATAGCTTGCAGCACGCGGCGGCGCAGGCGGCGGTCGGTCGATTCGAGTTCGCGCGTCACGACGGCGCGCCCTTCGGGCGTCACCTCGTAGCGCAGCACGACGCGGGCCGCGGGTTCGTCGTCGGGCCACTCGACGTGACGGGCGATGTATTCGTCGAACGATCCCTCGCCCGTGAAACGGGCCGGGCAGTCGTGTCGCAGCGTGATGAGCAGCACGCCGTTCGAGGCCCGTGCGCCGTAGCGGGCGATGGTCTGCTCGTCGGCCGGCAGCCGTTCGGCCCGTTCGATCAGCTCGGGCGGGAGGTCGTCGATCGAGGCCCGCTCGACACCGTTGACGATGTAGAGCGGTTCCTGGGCCCGCAGTGCGGCGGACTGCAGCAGGGTGAAGAGCCCCGTGACGATCAGTAGAAGGTATCGTTTCATGTGCGTGGTTGCGCGAACGGCATTTTTGCAGTCCTAACGTTTCGGTCGGGCGAACTATTGTGTCCCGTGGCGGCGAGGCTGCCGTTTGCAGTGGCCGCAGTCCGCTGCCTCCCCCCCCCGTGACAAGAAGACCGACGACGTGTCTGAAGCCTCGCCGTCGGTCCCGTGTGTGAGCGTGGGAAGCACCCGCCGCCGCAGACCCTGTCCTTTTTAGAGTTCGCTCTCCTTCAGACGCTCGGCATTCTCGGCCACGATCAGGTGGTCGATCACATCCTGGATGTCGCCGTCCATGAAGGCCGCCAGGTTGTAGATCGTGTAGTTGATGCGGTGGTCCGTGATGCGTCCCTGCGGGTAGTTGTAGGTGCGGATCTTGGCCGAACGGTCGCCCGTCGAAACCATCGTCTTACGTTTCGAGGCAATCTCGTCGAGGTATTTCGAATACTCGAGGTTGAAGACGCGCGTACGCAACTCCGCAAAGGCCTTGTCGAAGTTCTTGAGCTGCGACTTCTGGTCCTGACACTGCACCACGATGCCCGTCGGAATGTGGGTCAGACGGATGGCCGAATAGGTCGTGTTGACCGACTGCCCGCCCGGACCCGAGGCACAGAAGATATCCTTGCGGATGTCGTTCATCGAAATCTCGATGTCGAACTCCTCGGCCTCCGGAAGCACCGCTACCGAGGCGGCCGACGTGTGGACACGACCCTGTGTCTCGGTCTGCGGCACACGCTGCACGCGGTGCACGCCCGACTCGTACTTCAACGTACCGTAGACGTTCTGTCCTGTCACCTTCATCACCACCTCCTTGTATCCGCCGGCGGCTCCATCGGAGAAGGAGGTGATTTCGTACTTCCAGCCCTTGCTCTCGATGTACTTCGTGTACATGCGCAACAGATCGCCCGCAAAAATCGCGGCTTCGTCGCCCCCCGTACCGCCGCGGATCTCCACGATGGCGTTCTTCTCGTCCTGCGGATCCTTCGGGATGAGCAACAGCTTGATCTCCTCCTCCATGTGTTCGATGGCCGGTTCGAGTTCGGCAATCTCGCCGCGGGCCATCTCGCGCATCTCCTCGTCCTTGTCGTTCACGAGGATGTCCTTCGCCTCGGCCAGGTTAGCCAGGGCCGTGCGGTAGCGTTCCGACGTTTCGACGATCGGTTCCAGCTCCTTGTACTCCTTGGTGAGTTGGACGAATTGCTTGACGTCGGCAATCACTTCCGGGTCGGTGAGTTTCTGTCCGATCTCTTCGTATTTCAGCTTCAGGCCGTCCAGGCGGCTCAGGATGGTATTGTCTGCCATAGCGTTTACGCGGTATATTTTGCGCAAAGATACGCATTTCTCGCAAAACGGCAATGCCTCGCACCCCGCAATGAAACGGAGGAGCCTCATTTCGGGGCTCCTCCGTGGGTGATGGAATCCGGACCGGATGGTATGTGTGGTGGGGCGCGGGCTCCGCGGGCTCCGTCCGGACGTTGTGCGCATCGGATGCTGTGAGGACCGGACGTTGTGCGAGCCCGGGGTTGTGTCCCGGATGCCGTGCAAGCCGGTGGTCGCAGCCCCGTGTTGTGCGGGCAGGTGGTTGCGGATCGGGCACGGGCTGCCCGGCCGGGAGGCCTGCCCGCAGGCCCTCCCCGGAGATCAGATGACGATGTTGATGATCTTGCCCGGAACGACGATTACCTTCTTCGGCGTGCGTCCTTCGAGCCACTTCTGTGCTTCGGGCGTCTGCACGACGTCGGCCTGGATGTCGGCCGGGGCTGCGTCGAGCGGATACTCCCGCTTGAAGCGCAGCTTGCCGTTGACCGAGACCGGATACTCGAAGCTGCTCTCCGTGAGGTAGCGCTCCTCGCAGACCGGATATGCCGCGTCGCATACCGTGCCCTCGTGGCCCAGGCGGTGCCACAGCTCCTCGGCCACGTGCGGCGCAAAGGGGGCAAGCAACACGGTCAGCGGTTCGAGCACGGCGCGCTTGTTGCAGTCGCCCAGCTCGTTGAGGCAGATCATGAAGGCCGCTACGGCCGTGTTGAACGAGAAGTGCTCGATGTCGTCGCTCACCTTGCGGATGGTCTTGTGCAGCGTCTTGAGCTCCTTTTCGGTGGCCGGCTCGTCGCTCACGGCGAAGCGGTCCTCGCGGTCGAAGAAGCGGCTCCAGTAGCGGCGCAGGAACTTGTGCACGCCGTCGATGCCGTTCGTGTCCCAGGGCTTCGACTGCTCGAGCGGCCCGAGGAACATCTCATACATACGGAGCGTGTCGGCACCGTAGCGCTCGACGATGTAGTCGGGATTGACGACGTTGTACATCGACTTCGACATCTTCTCCACGGCCCAGCCGCAGACGTACTTCCCCTCCTCGAGGATGAACTCCGCATCCTTGAAGTCGGGCATCCACGCACGGAATCCTTCGAGGTCGAGCAGGTCGTTGTGAACGAGGTTCACGTCGACGTGGATCTCCTGCGTCTCGTACTGCTCCTTCAGTCCGAGCGAGACGAACTTGTTGGTGCCGACCACGCGGTAGACAAAGTTCGAACGGCCCTGGATCATGCCCTGGTTCACCAGTTTGCGGAAGGGCTCCTCCTCGCAGACGTAGCCCAGGTCGTAGAGGAACATGTTCCAGAAGCGCGAGTACATCAGGTGTCCCGTGGCGTGCTCAATGCCGCCCACGTAGAGGTCCACGTTGCGCCAGTATTCGTTCGCCTCGCGGCCCACGAGCGCCCGGTCGTTGTGCGGGTCCATGTAGCGCAGGTAGTAGGCCGACGAACCGGCAAAGCCCGGCATCGTCGAGAGCTCGTAGGGATAACCCTCGGCCGTGTGCCACTCCTTGACGCGGGCCAGCGGCGGCTCGCCCTCGGCCGTGGGACCGAAATTCTCGATCGGCGGCAGTTCGAGCGGCAGCTGATCCTCGGACAGAGGATAGGCCGTATCTCCTTTATAATAAATCGGGAAGGGCTCGCCCCAGTAGCGCTGGCGCGAGAAGATGGCATCGCGCAGGCGGTAGTTCACGAGGCGTTTGCCCAGGCCGCGGCGCTCGATCTCGTCGAACATGAAGGCGATGGCCTCCTTGACCTCCTTGCCGTCGAGGAATTCGGAGTTGATGAGACGGCCCTCCTTGGCGTCGTACGACTCCTTCTCGAGGTTGCCGCCCTCGACCACCGGGACGATATCCAGTCCGAAGTGGCGGGCGAAGGCGTAGTCGCGCGAGTCGTGCGCCGGCACGGCCATGATGGCCCCCGTGCCGTAGCCCGCCAGCACGTAGTCCGAAATGTAGATCGGAATGCGCTTGCCGTTGAAGGGGTTCAGCGCATACGAACCGGTGAAGACACCGCTCACACGTTTGGTTTCGGCCATGCGCTCGCGTTCCGATCGTTTGCGTGCCTCGGTGAGGTAGGCCTCGACCGACTCGCGCTGCGAGTCGACGGTCAGCTCCTTGACCCATTCGTGCTCGGGGGCGATTACCATGAAGCTGACACCGAAGATCGTGTCGGGACGCGTCGTGAAGATCTCCAGCTTGCGCTCCGACCCCTCGATCGGGAAGAAGAGCTGTGCGCCGACCGAACGGCCGATCCAGTTGCGCTGGATCTCCTTCAGCGAGTCGCTCCAGTCGAGGCGGTCGAGGCCGTCGAGCATGCGCTGCGCATAGGCCGTCACACGCAGCAGCCACTGCTTCATGCGCTTCTGCTCCACGGGAAAGCCGCCGCGCACCGACAGACCGTCACGCACCTCGTCGTTGGCCAGCACCGTGCCCAGCTGCGGACACCAGTTGACCATCGTGTCGGCGCGGAAGGCAAGGCGGTAGTTCTGCAGCACCTGTTCGCGCCGCGCTTCGTCCCAGCCGTTCCACTCGTCGGCCGTGAAGTGCAGTTCCTGCGTGCAGGCGGCGTCGATCCCCTCCGTGCCGTGGGCGGCGAAGGCGGCCGTCAGTTCCGTGATCGGGCGGGCGTGCTGCGCCGTGCGGTCGTACCAATGGTGGAACATCTGCAGGAAGGCCCACTGCGTCCAGTGGTAGTATTTCGGGTCGCACGTGCGCACCTCGCGGTCCCAGTCGAACGAGAAGCCGATCTTGTCGAGCTGCTCGCGGTAGCGGGCGATGTT
>CALUII010000007.1 GCA_944320665.1 uncultured Alistipes sp.
AGCATCCAGAGTTTGCCGTCCTGGATCGTGAACTCGATGTCCTGCATGTCGGTGAAGTACTGCTCGAGGTGGTGCTGAATTTCGTTCAGTTCCTTGTATACGGAAGGCATTACCTCTTCGAGCGAGGGATACTTGGCCTTGCGCTCCTCTTCGGAGATGTTCTGAGCCTTGGCCCAGCGGCGCGAACCCTCGAGCGTGATCTGCTGCGGCGTGCGGATACCGGCAACGACATCCTCGCCCTGGGCATTGATCAGGTACTCGCCGTTGAAGATGTTCTCACCCGTGGCGGCGTCGCGCGAGAAGGCAACACCCGTAGCCGAGTTGGCACCCATGTTGCCGAATACCATGGCTTGTACCGATACGGCCGTACCCCATTCCGAGGGGATGTTGTTGAGTTTGCGGTAGAGGATGGCGCGTTCGTTCATCCACGAACCGAAGACGGCGCAGATGGCACCCCAGAGCTGATTCCACGGATTGGTCGGGAACTCTTCGCCGGTCTGCTTCTTGACGGCGGCCTTGAACTTCACGACGAGCTCCTTGAGGTCCTCGGTCGAGAGCTCCGTGTCGAGTTTCACGCCGCGCTTCTCCTTCTGTTCGTCGATGATCACCTCGAACGGATCGTGATCCTCCTTCGAGGCCGGCTTCATGCCCAGGACGACGTCGCCGTACATCTGTACGAAGCGGCGGTACGAATCCCATGCGAAACGGGGGTTGCCCGAGAGTTTGGCCACAGCCTCCACAGCCTCGTCATTCATACCGAGGTTGAGGATCGTGTCCATCATGCCGGGCATCGAGGCGCGGGCACCCGAACGTACCGATACGAGCAGCGGTTTCTCCTTGCTGCCGAACTGACGGTCGGTCAGACGTTCGATGTTGCGGATGGCGTTCTCCACTTCGGGGCGGAGCAGTTCGACGACTTTCTCCTTGCCGTGTGCGTAGTATTCGGTGCACACATCCGTGGTGATGGTGAATCCCGGGGGCACGGGGATTCCGATGAGATTCATCTCGGCGAGGTTGGCTCCCTTACCGCCGAGCAGCTCCCGCATTTTGCCGTTACCCTCAGCCTCCTTGTTGCCGAAGGTATAGACACGTTTTACGTCTGCCATAGTGTTGATTTTTGATAGTTGTATGATATGAACTCAGTAGTTGCTTGGAATGCCGTGTGAAGTTTTCGTCCTTTTTTATGGGACCGCGAATATACGAAAAGTTTTCTAATGTTCCAAATAATTCTCCCACAAGTAGGTGTATACCGGAAGCAGGGCGCCTGCACCTCCTCGATAGACCCCTTTTTCGAAGGTGGAAAGAGGCTTTCCGAGGCGGGTGTCGAAGAGAAAACGGCGGATGTATATGCGCCCTGCGGCAGTCCGTAATGTGGTGTCGGCATAGAGGCGGTCGCGCATCTTCCAGCCGTCGCTGTAACGGATGTTTCCATATCCGTTGCGTTCGGCCTCGGCGGTGAGGTGACGCAGGCCGTAGCGTGTGGCATTCCGGGGTGTGAGGCGGCCGGCAACGAGCAGCGGGGTGTGCGGATGCCGTTCGCGGCAGTCGGTCAGGGCTTCGAGGGCGTAGCGAGGGTTGTTGCAGGCGAGCAGGCCGAGTCGGCGCAATTGCCCCGAGGAGTCGCGTTCGCGAAGGGTTCCCTCGACGTAGAGCCAGCCGCGTCCCTGCTCCGTGCATTGCGGAAAGAAGCGATCTCCGTGGTAAAGCAAGGCGATGTCCAGTCCGTCGAAAGTGTTGAACGTGCGGTGGATGTAGCAATACTCCTCGCAACAGGTCATGACAAGGTCGCGGACGACGGCTTCGGTCTCTACGCCCGTTACGACGACAAGGTCCATGCGCATCGAGTCGAGCAGAGCTGCCGTCTGGCGGATTTTGCGTTCGTATCGGGCGGTATTCCAATGCAGGGCGCCTTGGGGTGTGAACTCCGAGTCGTCGTAGAAGAGGGCGGGCAGGGTGTCGTAGAGCCGGTCGGCGTCGTAGTAGGCGATGCCGAGCGGACGTTGGGCCGTGACGCGGAATCCCGTGCCGAGCAGCAGAAGCAGCACGAGAATCCGGAACCCGTTAGATAAACCGCGGCGATGTGGAGGCACAGTCACAACAAATGGGGGGCAGTGGGGGGAGAGGTTAGCCGGAGCGGTCAGCGATCGATGACGCCCGATCCGACCAGCTCGTCGCCGTCGTACCAGGCGGCAAATTGTCCGGCAGTGATGCCGCGTTGCGGTTCATCGAACAACAGATAGGCTCCCTGCGTACGTACGAGCAGCGTAGCCCCCTGCAGGGGCTGGCGGTAGCGGATGCGGACCGAGAAGCGAGCGCTTTGCCCTGCGTCCAACCGCCGCAGGGGATTGACCCAATGTATCTCCGACGGTTGGATGAAGAGCGCGCGGCGGTAGAGTCCCGGATGGGCATCCCCCTCCCCGACATAGATCACGTTTTCGTGCACGTCGGTCGCCAACACAAAGAGCGACTCCTTGCGTCCGCCGATGCCGAGCCCCTTGCGTTGGCCGATCGTGTAGAAGTGGGCGCCGTTGTGGGTGCCGATCTTCTTGCCGTCGCGCACGGTATAATGGTAAGGTTCGGCCAGAGCTGTCAGCAACTCGTCGGACCACTCGTCAGGAGGCAGGTCGGGCCGTGTCGGGACGTGGGCATATTTGGGCCACGTGGGCAGGATCTCGTGTACGGCTCCGCTGCGGGCCGCGAGTTTCTGCTGCAGGAAGAGCGGCAGGTCGACCTTGCCGACGAAACAAATGCCCTGTGAATCCTTTCGTTTGGCCGTGGCGAGGTGTTGTTCCTGGGCAATGCGTCGCACCTCGGGCTTAAGAAGGTCGCCGACCGGGAAGAGGGCGTAGCGCAACTGTTCCTGTGCGAGTTGACAGAGAAAGTAACTCTGATCCTTGTTCGGGTCGCTGCCCGCCAGGAGCCGGTATATGGGCGTGCCGTCCGGAGCGGACGTCGTCTCCTTGCGGCAGTAGTGTCCCGTGGCGACGTAGTCGGCCCCCAGCTTGAGGGCCTCGCGCAGGAAGACGTCGAACTTGATCTCGCGGTTGCACAGCACGTCGGGATTGGGCGTGCGGCCGCGTTCGTATTCGGCGAACATGTAGTCCACCACGCGGGCACGGTATTGCTCCGAGAGGTCGACCACGTGCAGCGGAATGTCGAGCCGCCGGGCCACGAGTTCGGCGAACGTACGGTCGTCGTGCCACGGACAGTCGCCTTCGAGCGTGCCGGTGGTGTCGTGCCAGTTGATCATGAAGAGGCCGATGACCTCATGTCCCTGCTGTTGGAGCAGGTAGGCGGCGACCGATGAGTCGACGCCGCCCGAAAGTCCGATTACTACGCGTGCCATGATGTAATGGGTGTGTCGGTGTGTGCAAAGATCACGTCTCGAGATTCTGTTATTCGGTGCGTTGCGCAAGTGCGTCGCGCAGGTATTGTTCCAGCGGTCGGGGCGTGCCTTCGTAAAGTTTCGTGCGGTCGAATCCAATCCGTTCGAGCAGCCGCACCAGGTTGTAGCCCGTAGCGAAGAAGTAGCCCGAGTGGTCCGTGTCGTAGAGCCACGTGTCGCGCTCGGTGTAGCTTCCGACGCGGAAGCCGGCTTCGGCTTCGATGTAGCGAGCCATGCCCTCCATGTATTCATAAAACTCCTCGTCGCGCAGGGCTGCATGGCCAAACTCCGCAGTCATGCGTGTTTTGCGTTCGGCGCGCAGACTGAAAAATCGATGGAGGTGTTTGGCCTGTTCGTCCGAAGTTTCGGCCGCGAGGGCGTCGAGCAAGGCCTGATTTTCGGTCCGTATAGCGTGGTTGAACCATTCGTATTCGAGGTGCAGCCGGGCAAATTCGGCTTCGGGATAGGTCGGCATTGTATGGGCCAGACAGGCCGTCAACTCCGGATGGCTGTATTGGTAGCCGTGGGCATATTCATGCAGCACCATCGGCATCCATGCGCTGTCGGTTGTCACGTCCGGCACCACGAGCCGGGTGAGTTCGGGGGATGAACAGCAGAGGTAGGGCTGTCGGTAGGCAAAATAGGTCGAATCCCGGAACTCGGTGTGCGTCTCCATGTGGAAGGGAAGCGTGTCGGGCCGCTCCATGCGGTAGATCGCCAACCCTTTCTCTTCGTGTGCGAGTTGTGCTCCGAAATGCCGGCACATGGACTTGGTCGGATTGACCGCGTAGCAGATCGAGTCGGTGTAGTAGAGCATCGGCACGTCGTATTGCGGGGCGTTGAATCCGGGCCAGGCGGCAGCCAGATCGTGACGCAGGGCACGTATGGCACGGATTCGCTCCAGAACCTGGCGTTCGGATTCGGAGTCCATCTGCGGGTGGGGTGCACAAGCGGCAAGGTGACACGCTAAGAGCAGAAGCAGTGTCTGTATCAGTCTTTTCATGATCGACGGGTGGAAATTCATGCGGTCGTTTGTCATTCGAGGTCGAGCAGCCCTTCGGGCAGTACGAGGTGTATGCGTTCTGCGTCGAAATCGATGTGTGCGATGAACTCCTCGACGGCGGGCACCAATACCGTGCGACCGTCAACCTCGAGTTCGAAGAGCGGGTTGGCCTCGTGGTCGTAGAAGTCGGTGATTCGGCCAGAATGGGATACGTTGTCACCCGGTATTGTGGCTTCAACCTCGAATCCGACGAGGTCCTCCAGATAGAATTCGTCGTCGTCCCCTTCGTCCTGCACCTCCACACGGAACTCTTTTCCGACGAGTTCCCGGGCGCGGCGCTCGGTATCGAAATCGGCGAAGGCAGCCGTTGCTCCGTTCACGCCGCGGCGTTCGAACCGGTCGCAGTAGAGCGGTACGTCGAGTCCGTCGATGGTGACGATCAGGGGCGAAGTCTGCGGATCGAAATCGTCGGGAAAGGCGTCGTAGAGTGAGAGCATCACGCCGCCGTCCGTTCCGAAGAGTTTGTTGATTCTGCCTGCGAAAGTGGTCATGAGTTGATGGAATGAATTAGGTCTCAAAGATAGTGTATAGGGCCGAAAATGACAAATTTCTTTTTCCCGATGCGGTGTGCCGGAACGCAGCGATGAGAAAAGGTTGAAACGATGGAGGAGTTTTCGAACAGGGGTGTCCGGGGGCGCCTTCGAGAGGGGTGTGTGGAGGGGTGAAGAGGGAGGGGCTGGTGGGGCCGAAATCGATGGTGTGAGGTATGGAAAAACGGTGGCTTCCTTTGCAGGAAACCACCGTTTCGATTTTGCCTTGCGGCCCGGCAACCTATTCGGCAGCGGGAGCCTCGCCTTCGGTGGGAGCCTCGGCGGCGTTCTCGGCAGCAGCAGCCTCAGCGGCGGCCTTAGCCTCGGCCTCGGCAGCAGCACGCTTCTCGGCCAGAGCCTTTGCGCGCTCCTCGTTGACCTTCGACTCGGCGGCCAGACGCTCCTTGGCGGCCGACTTGGCCTCCGTAGCGAGCTTGTTGGTCTTGGCCTCGATCTTGCCGGCCTTCTCGTTCATCCACTTGTTGAACTTGGCCTCGGCATCAGCCTCCGAGAAGGCACCCTTGGCAACACCGCCCAGCAGGTGTTTCTTGTACATCACGCCCTTGTACGAGAGAATCGCACGACACGTGTCGGTGGGTTGAGCGCCTTTCTGTAACCAATCCAAAGCTCTTTCGAAGTTCAGATCAATCGTAGCAGGATTCGTGTTGGGGTTGTAGGTTCCCAACTTTTCGATGAATTTACCATCCCGTGGCGCTCTGCTATCTGCGGCAACGATGTGGTAGAAGGCGAAGCCTTTCTTACCGTGGCGTGCCAGACGAATTTTAACAGCCATTTGCTAATAAAATTTAGTTAAATGATTCAAACGCTCACCCTGTTTGGGGTGTAAAAGCGTGCAAAGATACACAAAAAACATGAACCTGCAAACTTCCTGATGGAGAATTGATAAAATAATCGGTTGCAAAGTCTGTGGTGTGAGTTGCCGTCGGGACAATGAGGTATCTGAACGGGGCGGCTTGTGTATCTTGAGCCGCCTTGTTGTCGAGTGAAGTGCGGTCTTGAAACGTTGGACGGGGGAGGGAAGATCGGAGACAAATCTGCTGGCAGACGTTTATTTTTTGGAAGTCACTCTTTGGGTTTCTGATTTTTTCATTACCTTTGCGAACGCATTTCTGCGTAAAGAGTTCTGGTTCCGTAGCTCAGCTGGATAGAGCAACAGCCTTCTAAGCTGTGGGTCTCGGGTTCGAATCCCGACGGGATCACCTTTTCACGTCCCGATCCGCAATTGCGGATCGGGACGTTCTTTTTTTGTGACAGGCGCAACAGGCCGGAGGAGGCCGGAGCGCCGGCGAAGCGGGTTATCGGCTGAAACTTCCTTTCCATACGGACTGGTTCCCGCAGGCATCCTGCAGCTCAAGCCGGACGACGTGACGTCCGGGGGCGAGCTCCTTGGAGAGGGTATGTACGGCCGTGCCCTGCATCGGGTAACGGTCGCAGGCAACCCACTTCCCATCGATGTAGAGGTTGCATGACGTGATACCAGAGAAGTCGTCGCTCACGCGGAACCGGAGCGTGCGGGCCTGTGACAGATCGGCTCCTTCGTTGAAGAGCGGACGTATGGTGGGTGCCACCGTGTCGGCCACGACGAGCAGATCGCCCGTGAGCGTGGTCCGGGCCGTCAGCACACCCCGACTGTAGGTTCCTCCGGCCGGGACAAGACGCCCCTTGCGGTTGATCACGGCCAGCGTGGTATGGGGTCGCAGGGCCTCGGGAACATAGGCACGGATACGTACCGTGGCGGCCTGCTGCAACGGTACGTCGCACGACAGGAAACGGTAACGGGGCGACAGCCGTACGGGGCCGCGTTCGGCGATGGGTTGTGCATCGAGCCGTTCGGGGCGTACGAAGATTGATTCGTAGAGTGCTCCGGCCGGCAGTGTGAGCGAGGCTTCGCCGGCCTGGAGGGTGGTGGTGCGCCGGCGGTCGCATATTTGTGCGGTCGAGTCGCATGCAATGGATTGTGCTTTGCGTCCGCAGACCGTAAATTCGAGAGCCGAGCAGTTGCCGCAATCATCCTCGGCCTCGATCCGGATGCAGTGTGTCGTACCGGGGCGGGCGCCGATGTGGCCGCGCTCCACGACCAGCGGGTAGAATGCGTCGCAGGCACCGTCGATCGTGGCCAGGCGGATCGCCTCGTTTTGAGCGCGTACCTGGAGCGGATAGCACGAGGCGGCGTTGCAATAGCGTGACTGGTCGAAGGTGAACCCGTCCATGCGGTACTCGAAAATCGGATCGCCATCCACCAGCAGCGTCACGCGGTAGAGCCCGAAGCGGTTGGTGACACCGTTCCTCCGGTCGACGGCCTCGAGGACGAAGTGCCCGTTGGGGCCGATTTCGAGCGGCTCCGCGTTGGCCAGACGATACAGGTTGGGGGTGGTCTCGACGATGTCGCGTACGGCCCGTGCAGCATGGATCGGTACGCCGCGTACGGTGTCCGTCTCGTAGTAATGGAGCCGCAGCAGACGCGGGGCGATGTCGTCCTTGGGGCGTATGATGCCCAGACGCACGGTATTCAGCGTACGTTGTGTGGCTGTTTCGCGGATTTCGTAGTGGAGGTGCGGACCGAACGACGAGCCGCTGTTGCCCGAGTAGGCGATCAACTCACCTCGACGTACGGGAAATTGTACGGCTGTGCACCACAGGTCGATGCGGTTGCGTTGCAGCCGTTCGCGTTCGTGGCGGACGTATTGTTCGATGTCGTCGCGGAAACGGGCGATGTGGCCGTAGACGGCCGTCGTGCCGTTTTGCAACGTGACGTAGAGAGCCCGTCCGTAGCCCGACGGGCTGACTGCGATACGCGATATGTAGCCGTCGGCCGCTGCAACCAGCGGCTTGCCCTCGACACCGTCGGTCTTGATATCCACACCGGCATGGAAATGGTTGGGACGCATCTCGCCGAAGCTGGCCGAGTAGAAGCCCTCGACCTCTTCGACCGGGTAGAGGTAGTCGTTCGGATCGGGCGCTTGCCCATATCCGTTTTGCAGCCACAGCAATCCGCACACCAGCCACAGCAGGTGGCGGCAAAGGGGGTGCGAGGAGCTGTGAAGTCGGTGGACAGAGTCTGGGCTCTGGGGGCCACGGTGGTCGTTTGTCAGAAAAGGTCGTTGCATGAGTCGTCGTCCGTATTTTTCACCAGTTCCGCTACGGTTTCACGTACGGCATCGTAGCCATATCCGAGTGAGAGTCCGTAACGGAGCAGTTTGTTTTTCAATTCGTAGGGGGTTTCGTATTTCACCGTACGGGCCTTGCGTTCGAGTTGTGCACGCAGACGCGTTGAGGTCGTCTCTGGGTCGATTGCAGCGAGTGCCGCTTCGATCAATTCGGCGGCAATTCCCTTGCGTTGCAGCGTCGTGCGGATCTTGTAGGCGCCCCAGCCGCTGAGTCGGGTCTTTTCGCGTACGAAGGCCGAGGCGTAGCGGGCATCGTCGATGAAGCGTTGGTCGATGAGCCGTTGCAGCACGCGGGGACGTTCGCCTGCCTCCACGCCCCATGTCGCCATCAACCGCAGCGCGTCGCCCGATGATTTCTCGGCACGTGCACACAGCCGCATGAGCGAGGCATAGGCCTCGTCCGGAGTTTTCGGGCGACGTTCGCGCAGGGTTGCGTCAGCCCGGTCTATTCCGCTTTTTGTCCGCATAGCATTCGGGGTTTGTCGTTGAAGTCGTTGCGTAGCGTTACGTCTATGTATCCTTCGGTTCGGAGCAGGTCGCGCGTCAGGGTGGCGAATCGCTCGTGCACTTCAAAGAAGAGCCGTCCGTTCGGTGTGAGCATCCCTTTGGCACAGCGGGCAATGGCTCGGTAGAAGAGCAGTGGGTCCGTTTCCGGAACAAAGAGTGCGCTCTCCGGTTCCCAATCCGTGACGTTGCGGCGCATTTCATCCCGTTCCGACAGCGGAATATAGGGCGGATTCGATACGATGAGGTCGAATCCGCTGCCAAACACGCGGTCCAATGCTCCAGCCGGGGCATCTGATTCCGAAGCATTGTCTTGAGAAGTTGAGTTGCCGGTCTCCGTAGTCTCGTAAGCCAGTGCGTCGGCACGTCCGAACACGATATCGAGCCCCAATGTCGTGGCATTGCGTCGGGCCATGGCGAGGGCCTTCTCCGAAAGGTCGGCGGCGCAGACCTCCGCCTGAGGCAGCCGCGCCTTGAGTGCCAGTGCGATGCATCCGCTTCCGGTGCCGACATCGAGGATGCGGCGGGCATTGCCCGCCGAGGAGACCATCCAGTCGACCAGCTCTTCGGTCTCGGGTCGTGGAATCAGTACCCCTTCCTGCACGCCGATGCGCAGACCGCAAAACTCCGTGTAGCCCAGTACGTATTGCAGGGGGCGCCCCGCAGCCAGCTCCTCGACGATCCGTTGGGGCCAGGCGAATCCGGCAGCGGCTGCTCCGTCGGCCAGTATGGCGGCCGGTTCGCATCGGCCAAGTTCGGCTACGACCAGCAGGGCGATCTGCCGTGCCTCGTGTTCGCCGTAAAGCGGCACGAGCGGCGTCGCGATGCGTTGCATCATCTGGCGGCGTGTCTGCGGTCCGTCCGGTGTGTCGGTAAAGTCGGCGGGATTCATGGCAGGCTGGTTTGTGAATGAGTGATCCGGTCGGTTGTTGCACTCAATGTGAGGTCGGCCAGGGCCAGGGCCAGGGCCGCTTCGATCACTACCGCGGCACGCAGTGCAATGCAGGCATCGTGGCGTACGCCGACGGTAAGAGGGGCCATGCGGTGCGATGCGAAGTCGTAGGTCTGTTGCGTACGGGCGATGCTCGGCGTCGGTTTCACGGCTACACGTACCACGATCTCGTTGCCGTTGGCCAGGCCGCCGTTGATGCCGCCGTCGTGGTTGGTGGCCGTGTGCCCCTCTTCGTCGATGATCGGGTCGTTGTATTCCGAACCCCGGAGGCGTGTGCCTGCGAACCCCGCACCGAATTCTACCCCCTTGACCGCGGGGATCGCGAAGAGCAGGGCAGCCGCCTTGCTCTCGATCGACCCGAAGAAGGGTTCACCGGTTCCGGGACGTACGCCCGTGATGCGGCACTCGACGATGCCGCCTACGGAGTCACCGTCGTGCTGTGCAGAGGCGATGGTTGCGGCGAATCGGGCCGGATCGGTGCATCCGCCGATTTCGATCAGCCGGGTGTCGAACCGCACGCCGGGCAGGCAAAGTTTGGCCACGATGCCTGCGGCGACCAGCCCTACGGTGAGGCGTCCCGAATGGGGACCTCCGCCACGCGGGTCGTTCCATCCCTGCCATTTGACCTGAGCCGTGTGGTCGGCGTGTGACGGCCGGCAGTGTTGCGCAAAGGCGATGTAATCCTCCGGACGCACGTCGCCGTTTTCGAAGACGATGGTCAGCGGTGCGCCGGTGGTGTGTCCCTGCCAGAGCCCCGCAACGATGTGTGGAATATCCGCTTCGTGACGTGCGGTTGTGCCTTTGCCGCCGCTGCGGCGGCGGGCAAGGTCCTCTTCGAACTGCTCGGGACAGAGCGGCAGTCCGGCCGGCACGCCGTCGATCGTGATGCCGATCTGCGGACCGTGCGACTCGCCCCAAAGCGTCACGCGCAGTCGATCCCCGTAACTATTCATGCTGGTAACGTATTTTGTCGAGCTCCTCGAAGAACTCCGGATAACTCTTTGCCACGCATTCGGCCCCTTCGATCGTCACGGGCCCTTCGGCCCGCAGCGCCGCTACGGCCAGCGACATGGCGATGCGGTGGTCGCCGCATCCCGAGACCCGTCCGCCGTGGATGCGTCCGCCGTGGATGAGCATGGTGTCCTCCTCCGAAAGGTCGACTTCGATGCCCAGTTTTCCGAATTCCGTGCGGATGCTTTCAGCCCGGTCGCTCTCCTTGCGGACGAGGCGTCGCGTGCCGTGCAGGATGCTGACCCCTTCGGCCGAGGCGGCCAGGGCGGCCAGTGCCGGAAAGAGGTCGGGACAGTGTGTGGCGTCGAATTCGAAGGCGCGCAGCGGACGTCGCAGGGCTGTGATGCGGTCGGCCTCGCAGATCAGACCGGCACCGGCCCGTTCCAGGGCCGTGCAGACGGCCGTGTCGGCCTGTTTCGAGAGCGACGAGAGGTTGCGGACCTCGACCTGGCCGGCTGTGGCGCCCGCAACCAGCAGCATGGCGGCTGCACTCCAGTCTCCCTCGATGTCGAATGACGTGGGGGTGTAGTGCTGTCCGCCGGCCAGAAAGAACTCTTCGTAGCCGTTGTGTGCGATCTCGATGCCGAAGCGGGTGGCCGTATCGACCGTGATGTCGATGTAGGGTACCGAAACCGGATTGCTGACGTGCAGTGTCGTATCGTGGGGGGCCAAGGGCAGGGAGAGCAACAGCCCCGTAACGAATTGTGACGAGACGGAACCGTCGATCCAGGTTTCGCCCCCTGTCAGCGGTCCGCACACCTCAATCGGCAGATGTCCGTCGCAATCGTTGATGCGGGCGCCGAGTCTTCGCAACGGTTCGATCATGATCTCCATGGGTCGGGCAAGCAGGGTGCCTGTGCCTTCGATGCGGATCGGGCGATCGCACAGAGCGGCAATGGGGGTAAAGAGGCGGGAGGCGAGTCCCGATTCCCCGACCTGAAGCGTGTGGTTGCGTGGAGCGAGCCCGCCGTTGACCACAAGGGTGTCGCCGCAACGTTCGGTGCGGGCGCCGAGGGTCTCGATGCAATGAAGCGCCGAGCGTGTGTCGTCGCAGAAACCGAGGTGGTTCAGCTCCGAACGTCCTTCGGCCAGCAGGGCGCAGGCCAGGGCTCGTTGTGCGTAGCTTTTCGAACAGGGGGGAGTCAGTGCTCCCCGCAGACTCCCTGGAGGGATGGTTTTATCCATTGATCTTTTGTGTGTGAAATCCGGTAGGTGCCACCAGCGGCAGGTCGCTTCGCGGTGGAGTGCGATCTGGTTGCGTGTGATGCTTGCTGTATGGCGGCTTCAGAGGTCCGGTCTCTGTGATGCGGCCGGGGGCTCGATGTTCCGTATCTGCGGAGCTGGTTGGATCGGTCTATTGTTCGCGTTTGAGCATCTCCTGTGTGATCTGATGGCTCTTCTTCAACTCGAAGTGCTGGCCCAGATAGACTTTGCGGACCATCGGGTCGGCAGCCAGCTCCTCGGCCGTGCCCGTCTTGAGGATCTTGCCCTCGTAGAGCAGGTAGGTGCGATCGGTGATGGCCAGGGTCTCGTCGACGTTGTGGTCGGTGATGATCACACCGATGTTCTTATGCTTGAGTGTTGCCACGATCGACTGGATGTCCTCCACGGCAATCGGGTCGACGCCGGCAAAGGGCTCGTCGAGCAGAATGAAGGCCGGGTTGATGGCTACGGCCCGTGCGATCTCCGTACGGCGTCGTTCGCCGCCCGAAAGTTGGATACCCATGCTCTTGCGCACCTTCTGCAGACGGAACTCCTCGATCAGAGCCTCGACGCGTTCGCGTTGATACTCCTTCGAATAGTTGGTCATTTCGAGTACCGATCGGATGTTGTCCTCGACCGACAGACGGCGGAAAACCGAGGCCTCCTGGGCCAGGTAGCCCACACCCAACTGTGCACGTCGATAGACGGGCAACTTGGTGAGTTCGGAGACCTGTCCTTCGTCGTTTTCGAGGAAGATCTGTCCTTCGTTGGGGGTGATCAGGCCGACAATCATATAGAAGGTAGTGGTCTTGCCGGCGCCGTTGGGGCCGAGCAGACCGACGATTTCGCCCTGGCGCACATCGATCGACACGTGGTTCACCACGGTGCGTGCCTTGTACTTCTTGACGAGTTCGCTCGTGTAAAGCCTCATGGAAATTTCCTGTAAATTTTTTACAAAGTTATGATTTTTCCCCGAAAATTTTTTATCTTTGGATGGAATTTTACGTTTTGGGTCCGATGAATGAAATGGAGAGCAAGATGAAACCATACGAAGGAACGTTGCTGCACGACAAGCTGAAGGAGTATTTCGGCTTCTCGTCGTTCAAGGGAAATCAGGAGGCTGTGATCCGCAACCTGCTCGCAGGCCGGGACACCTTTGTGCTGATGCCGACGGGCGGTGGCAAATCACTCTGTTATCAGTTGCCTGCCATGCTCATGGACGGGGTGGCGATCGTTATTTCGCCGCTGATCGCTCTGATGAAGAATCAGGTCGATGCCATGCGAGCCTTCTCGGCCGAAGCGGGCATTGCCCACTTCCTCAATTCATCGCTCAATAAAACGGCGGTGGCTCAGGTGCGTGAGGATGTGTTGGCCGGAAAGACCAAGTTGCTCTATTTCGCTCCCGAGTCGCTCACCAAGGAGGACAACGTCGCCTTTCTGCACAAGATCAAGATCTCGTTCTATGCTATCGACGAGGCGCACTGTATTTCGGAGTGGGGGCATGACTTCCGCCCGGAGTACCGGCGCATCCGCCCGATCATCAACGAGATCGGCGCCGCGCCGCTGATCGCCCTCACGGCCACGGCGACGCCCAAGGTGCAGATGGACATCCAGAAGAACCTCGGCATGACCGATGCGGCCGTCTTCCGCTCGTCGTTCAACCGCCCGAACCTCTACTACGAAATCCGTCCCAAACACGATGTGGACCGTGATATCATTCGGTTCATTAAGCAGAACGAGGGCAAGAGCGGCATCATCTACTGTTTGAGCCGTAAGAAGGTCGAGGAGTTGACCGAACTGTTGCTGGCCAACGGAATCAAGGCCAAGGCCTATCATGCGGGAATGGATGCGGCGACGCGTGCAGCCAATCAGGACGATTTTCTCATGGAACGCGTCGATGTGATCGTGGCGACGATTGCCTTCGGTATGGGTATCGACAAGCCCGACGTACGCTACGTGATCCATTACGACATACCCAAGTCGCTCGAAGGATACTATCAGGAGACGGGCCGTGCCGGCCGCGACGGCGGCGAAGGCTACTGCCTCACCTTTTATAGTTACAAGGACATTCAGAAACTCGAGAAGTTCATGCAGGGCAAGCCGGTGGCCGAACAGGAGATCGGCAAGTTGCTGCTGCAGGAGACCGTATCCTATGCCGAGAGTTCGATCTGCCGCCGCAAGACGTTGCTGCACTATTTCGGCGAGGAGTATACCGAGGAGAATTGCGGCAACTGCGACAACTGCCGCCACCCGAAGCCGAAGATCGATGCCAAGGCCGATCTGCGTATGGCCCTGGAGGCGTTGCGCGACATTGGGGACAAGTTCAAGGTCGACTACCTGATCGCCGTGCTTACGGGTAAGAATACGGCGCTGGTCAAGAGCTACGGCCACAACAAGAGCAAATGGTTCGGTGCGGGCGAGGGTCACGACGCCAAGTATTGGGGTGCGGTGATGCGCCAGGCGTTGATCCTGGGGCTCGTGGACAAAAATATCGAGAATTACGGCCTGATCTCGATCAACGCCAAGGGTGAGCAGTTCATTGCCCTGCCGTTCCCGGTGACGATCACGCTCGACCACGACTACGACGAGGAGGAGCGTGAGGCCGAGGCTGCGGCCCCCATGGGGCGTGGCGGTGCGGCCGATGAGGAGCTCTTCGCGATGCTTAAGGACCTGCGCAAGAAGGTGGCCAAGAAGCATGATCTGCCTCCGTTTGTCGTCTTCCAGGATCCATCACTCGAGGATATGGCCGTACAATACCCGATCACGATCGAGGAGTTGCAGAACATTACGGGCGTCGGTGCCGGCAAGGCCAAGAAATTCGGCGAAGAGTTCATCAAGTTGATCAAGGCCTATGTCGAGGAGAAGGAGATCATCCGTCCGCAGGACATGGTCGTGAAGTCGGTCGGCAACAAGTCCGGAAACAAGATCTTCATCATCCAGTCGATCGACCGCAAGATGGATTTTGAGGACATTGCCCGTGCGAAGGATCTCGAGTTCGACGAGTTGCTCACCGAGATCGAGGGCATTGTCAATTCGGGAACGAAGCTCGATATATCGTATTATATCGAGCAGTTCATGGACGAGGACAAGGCCGAAGACATCTACCTCTACTTCAAGGAGGACGCCGAGAGCGATTCGCTCGATGCGGCAATCGAGGAACTGGGGGCCGACTACACGGAGGAGGAGATCCGTCTGGTGCGAATCAAGTTTATTTGCGAGCAGGGCAATTGATCGAAATAGAGTTGCGGAGTAAAATCCGAGTTGATAAAACCGAATGCGTATGAACAAAAAGACTTTTACATTAGCCGTAATTTTCTTGTGTGTGGCAGTAGGTTTGCTCGTGGCAAACATTTTCTGGTTCCGTGACAGTTGTACGAAATGGGACTGGACCGTCACGGTGTTTCTGGTGATTGCCGGCGTGCTGATGGTGTGGAACGAAATGCACAAAAAGAGACGCCTGCATCGTTCCGATGTAAACCGGAACGAAATTCCTTAAACTTAAATCTGCGTTTGTCGTGCGCATGAAAAAATGGAGCGAAACTTTTCGCCTGCGGATACGACTCGCGGCGACGATCGTGACCGGTGCAGTCGTGGTCGGCGTATTGTTCTGGATGGTGATAGGGGGCGTATATCGCTTGTGGGCATGGGTTCTGGCCCTGCTGTGCCTGTTTGCGGTTGCGTTGCGTGGCTATGCCTTCGAGTGGCGTCGGCAGCGCGATGCCGCGCATGAGGAGGTCCGGAAATGAGCATCCGAACGAGCCCGCGTGATTCCGGTCGCAAAGGTGGCGTCCGGGAGAGACCCTATGTTGCTGAATCCGAATCGGCGTCGGCTGTGTCCGAAAAGGCACCGTCGACACCGGCCGGGTCTTTGTCGCCCGACAGAGAGCAGCGTCGCGAGGCGTGGCGTTGGGCATGGCTTGTGATGGCCGTCTTGTGGGTGGTTTACAACCTGCTCGACTTTACGGGATGGGGCCTATTTGCCTGTTCGGTCGTTTGTGCATTTGTGGCTGCCGGTGCGGTGTATGCCGTGCGTCGACGTTCGGGACGAAATGGCGCCCGCACGAAGTGACCGGTTGCAAGCCATGAATGAGTTGATAATACGGGAGATAGACAGAACTATATGATCGTAAAGCAATCCGAAAAACTGATCCTTCGTACGTGGGAGGCGGCCGATGCCGCGTCGTTGGCTTCTCATGCGAACAATATGCGCATCTGGAATCGCGTGCGCGATCTTTTTCCGCATCCCTATCGGGTGTCAGACGCTGAGGCATTTATTGCGGCGGTGCAGGCTAAGGAGGGTTTGTGGGATTATGCCATCGAGGTGAATGGCGTGGCGGTTGGCGGCGTGGGGTTCACGCCGCAGAGTGACGTCGAACGGTTCAATGCCGAGATTGGCTATTGGCTCGGAGCACCCTATTGGGGGCGGGGAATCGGTACGGAGGCCGTACGGATGGCTTGTGAGGATCTGTTCGCGCGCACGGAGTTGCACCGGATCTTCGCGACGGTCTATCAGAACAATCCGGCGTCGATGCGTGTACTCGAAAAGGCCGGTTTTCGTTGTGTGGGGCGTATGCGTGATGCCTTTTTCAAGAACGGCGTCTTTATCGACGGCAGTTATTACGAACTTGTACGTTCGAATGACTGAGAAGCACCTTCCGTAGGGTGTACGTGCGGGTTGGGGTATTGTGATGACGACAGCGGGTGTGTTGCGTGAACCCTTTTCGTGGAGTGGGGTGTTATATGGATAAGAATGAGTGAAGTAAGAGCAAAGAAAGCATTGGGTCAGCACTTCCTGACCGACCAGAATATTGCCCGTAAGATCTGCGCCTCGTTGAGCGGCGGCACGGCCGAACATCCCGTACCGGTACTCGAAGTGGGGTGCGGCATGGGCGTCCTGACGCAATATCTGCTGCAACGGGACGATGTGGTGACGTACGGAGCCGAGATTGATGCGGAGAGTGTGGCCTATCTGCATGCGCATTTCCCCGAATTCACGCCGCGTCTGATGGAGGGGGACTTCCTGCGGATGGATCTGCGAAGCCTTTTCCCCGACGGGTTGCGTGTCATCGGCAATTTCCCCTATAATATTTCGTCGCAGATCTTCTTCAAGGTGCTTGAGAATCGGGACCTCATTCCCGAGTGTGTCGGAATGATTCAGCGCGAGGTGGCCATTCGTCTGGCCGAGCCGCCCGGATCGCGTGAATACGGCATCCTCTCCGTGTTGTTGCAGGCGTGGTACGACATCGAATACCTCTTCACGGTCAACGAATCGGTTTTCAATCCGCCGCCGAAGGTCAAGAGTGCCGTGATCCGTCTGCGCCGCAATGCCACGCGGGAGTTGGCGTGCGACGAGCGGCTCTTCATCCGTGTGGTGAAGGCTTCGTTCGGGCAGCGGCGTAAGATGATTCGCAATTCGTTGCGTGCGGTGTTCGGTGATTTCGGCGGTGCAGAACATCCGTTCTTTACGCGCCGTGCCGAGCAACTCTCGGTGGACGATTTTGTCGAATTGACAAACTGGGTGGCGACTGCCCTGGAGTCTGTTCCGACGGCGGAACGTGCAAAATAGGATTTCTTGTAAGATAAGAATAGAGCGGGCCGGGTGTGCATTGCATTAGTGCCACCCGGCCCGCTTATCGTGTGTTTGCGGACTCAGATCCCCTCGGCGTCGGCTCCGGCTACAACCGTCACCAGGTCTTCGCGACGGAGGTATTGTGTGGCCAGACGTTGCACCTCAGCCGGGGTAATGGCGCGGATGCGTTGCAGGTTTCGGGCTATGGAGTCGTTGTCCATGCCGCAGAGGATGTTTTCGATCGTGGCATCGGCCACGCCGAACGGTCCGTCGAGGATACGCATCATCTCTCCTGCCAGGATGTTCTGAACGAGTCGGAGTTCGGATTCCTCCATGGGGACGGTACGCAGTCGTTCGATTTCGTCGTAGATCAGCCGCAGCGCATCGGCCGTTACCTCGGTCCCGACCTGTGTGGCCAGAGCGAAATATCCCTCACGTTCGAAGTTGACCATGGCGGCTGTAACACCATAGGTATACCCTCGTTCCTCGCGCAACGCCTGCATCAGACGCGATCCGAAGTACCCGCCCAGTACGGCAGCTACCACCTGCATGCCCAGAAAATCGGGGTGCTGGCGTGGAAAGAGCAGGCGCCCGATCCGGATGGACGACTGTACGGCGCCGGGATGTGTGACGCGAGCCTCGTGTGTTGTCTCCGTGGCGGGCATCGGTGCCTCGGCGCGTGTGCCGTGGGGCAGTTGTCGGGCCAGTGCGGCGATGGCTTCGCGCTCCTCGGGACCGATGTGGCCGCTGCAGACCACGAAGCAGTTCTCAGCCGTATAGAGCCGGCGGTAGTGCTCCTCGACGTCGGCGCGTGTCAGCGTTTCGTATTCCGATCCGGGATAGGAGATGCCGTAGGGGTGTTTGGCGCCGAAGAGGCTTCGTGCAAAGGCTTCGCGCGCTTCGGTCTCAACCTTCGTACGTTCGATATCGAGTTCCTGGCGCCGCTTGGCGCAGTAGGTGCGCAGTTCGGGCTCCGGAAAGAGCGGATGGAGCAGGATCTCGGCGGCCGTGGCGAGTGTCTCGCGGAAAAAGCGCGTGAGGGTGCAGAAGCTCAGGTAGACGAAGTCGCGGTCGATCGAGACATCGTAGTATGAGCCGTAGAAGTCGAGCTGTTCAGCGATTTCACGTGCCGAGAGCCGGGCGCTTCCTTCGGCCAGCAGGTTGGCCGTGGCCGAGGCGGCAAACGGGCGTCGCTGGTGCACCGTGCCGGCGCGGAAGACGAAACTCACGCGCAGGACCTCGAATTCGTTGGCCGGCAGCAGGTAGAGTTCCGTGCCGTTGTCGAGCCGTGTGCGCTCGGCACGCGGCAGGTCGATCGTAGTGGGGATTTGCGGTGTGGGGTGTTTCATCGTTTGGCTTTGTAAAGTAACGTACAGCTGTTTTCGCGGCGGAAGGTCTCGCGGCTGAATGTGGCGATTCTTTCGGCATCGATCGCACGGTAGAGCGACACCTCGCGGTCGAGCAGCGTGAGGTCGCCCAACATCTCATAGAAGCCCAGGTTCAGGGCCTTGTTCATCACGTTCAGTTCACCGAAGAGTGTGTTCGCTTCGAACTTGTTCTTCACCTTTTCGCATTCACGTTCGGGAGCCGGCTCGTTTATCAATCGGTCGATCTCTTCCCAGAGGGCGGTTTCGGCCTGTTCCAGTGTGGTGGTCGGGAGCAATTGCCCCGTGAAGACGAAAAGTCCCGGATCGACCTCTCCCGTGACGTAGGCGTTGACCGAGGCGAAGAGTTTGCGCCCCTTGACCAGATGCTGGTAGAGTCGTCCCGAGTCGCCGCCGGCCAGCAGGTCGCTCACCAGGTCGCCGGCAAAGAAGCTCGGCGAGGTGCGGCCCCCGATGTGGAAGGCGATCGATATGGCCGAGGCCGGTACGTCGCGTTCCACCTCCAGACGCCGGGCCTCCGTCTGCGCGGGTTCGGCCGGCAGCGTAAGAGGAAAGTTGCCGTCGCCAGGGTCGGTGATGGGGCCGAACCACCGTTCGGCCAGTTCGGCCACCTGCTCCTCGGGCAGGTCGCCCGAGACCGAAAGAATAGCGTTTGAGGGGCGGTACCAGCGGCGGTAGAAGGTGCGCACGTCGTCGAGTGTGGCTCGCTCGATGTGCTCGGGTGTGCGGCCGATGGTGGCCCAGCGGTAGGGGTGGACGTGGTAGGCGAGCGAGCGCAGAAGCATCATCTGGTCACCGTAGGGTTGGTTGAGGTAACGTTGGCGGAACTCCTCGACAACGACCCGTTTCTCGAGTGTGAGCTTCCGTTCGCTGATGTCGAGTCCGGTCATGCGGTCGCTCTCGAGCCAGAAGGCCGTCTCGAGATTGACAACCGGGAGGGTGATGTAGTAATCCGTGTAGTCGTTGTTTGTGAAGGCGTTGTTGTCGCCGCAGGCCATCTGGACGGGGCGGTCGAAATCCGGAATGCGTCGTGTGCCGCGAAACATCAGGTGTTCGAACAGGTGGGCAAACCCCGTGCGTTCGGGATCCTCGTTGCGGGCGCCGACCCGGTAGAGCAGGTTGACGGCAGCGAGTTTCGAGGTGCGGTCGCGGTTGGCGATTACGGTCAGTCCGTTGCTCAGTTTGTAGGTATGATAGGTAATCACGCGTTGAAAATTTCGTTGTTCCGCATGCAAAGGTACGATTTATTCGCAAGTGCAGGCCATCCCGCCTCTGAAAATGACGGCGGTGTCTCCAGTCCCGGGCCCGGACTTGTCTGCTTGTTTATAAGGGCGTTGCCCCGAAATCGTTGAAACTGTTATTTTTATAACACACAAAATGCACCGAAAAATGTCGTTAAAGTCGGATATTTTCGTACGAAATTCGTACCTTTGCCCAGCATTAGGAGTTACACAGCAAAACACATACAATTACAATATCACAAACGTTTTTTATCCTTATGGCTGAAAAAAATTTATCACTTGTGATGGTAACTATGCAGCGGCTCACGTGGCTTACATGTTCTCGGAGGTCGCAGCGATCTATCCCATCACGCCCTCTTCGACGATGGCCGAACTCGTAGACGAATGGGCCGCCCAAGGCCGCAAGAACATCTTCGGTGAAACGGTCAAAGTCGTCGAGATGCAGTCCGAGGCCGGTGCTGCCGGTGCCGTGCACGGTTCGCTCCAGAGCGGCGCGCTGACGACCACCTTCACCGCTTCGCAGGGCCTGCTGCTGATGATTCCCAATATGTACAAGATCTCCGGCGAGTTGCTGCCGTGCGTGTTCCACGTCTCGGCACGTGCACTGGCTGCCCAGTCGCTCTCGATTTTCGGCGACCATCAGGACGTCATGGCGGCTCGTCAGACCGGCTTCGCCATGCTTGCCACCTCGTCCGTACAGGAGGTGATGGATCTGGCCGGCGTGGCCCACATTGTCGCACTGAAGTCGCGTGTGCCCTTCCTGCACTTCTTCGACGGCTTCCGTACGTCGCACGAGATCCAGAAGATTGAACTGATCGACGAGGCCTCGCTGACGGCCATGTTTGACCGTGAGGCGCTGCGTGCCTTCCGCGAGCGTGCGCTCAATCCCGAGCACCCCGTAACGCGCGGTACGGCCCAGAACCCCGATATCTATTTCCAGACGCGTGAGGCTGCGAACAAGTTCTACAACGCCGTGCCCGATATGGTGGCCGACGCCATGAAGCAGATCTCGCAGATCACCGGCCGTACGTACAAGCCCTTCACTTACTACGGTGCTCCCGACGCAACGCAGATCGTCGTTGCCATGGG
Organism: uncultured Alistipes sp.; assembly: GCA_944320665.1. Classification (GTDB taxonomy): domain Bacteria; phylum Bacteroidota; class Bacteroidia; order Bacteroidales; family Rikenellaceae; genus Alistipes. The sequence goes on from CALUII010000007.1 coordinate 21,121, forward strand.
TTCGGTGACCGAGACGCTGAAGGAGACGGTCGACTACCTGACGGCCCAGGGCGAGAAGGTGGGTGTCGTTACGGTACACCTCTACCGTCCGTTCTCGGTGAAGTACCTGATGGATGTCATTCCGTCGAGCGTGGAGCGCATCTGCGTGCTCGACCGCACGAAGGAGCCCGGAGCCAACGGCGATCCGCTCTATCTGGACGTAGTCGAGGCATTCGCTACGGCCGGCCGCAAGGCGCTGATCATCGGCGGCCGCTACGGTCTCTCGTCGAAGGATACGACCCCGGCACAGATGCTGGCCGTATACAAGAACCTCAAGGCCAACGAGCCCAAGAACCAGTTTACGGTGGGTATCACGGACGACGTAACGTTCCGTTCGCTGCCAGTCGGCGAGGAGATCTCGCTCGCAAAACCCGGTACGTTCGAGGCCCTCTTCTTCGGTCTGGGCGCCGACGGTACGGTGGGTGCCAACAAGAACTCGATCAAGATCATCGGCGGTACGACCAACAAATATTGCCAGGCTTACTTCTCGTATGACTCGAAGAAGTCGGGCGGTTACACCTCGTCGCACCTGCGTTTCGGTGACCTGCCCATCACTTCGCCTTACCTCGTTACGACGCCCGACTTCGTGGCATGCCACGTTCCTTCGTATGTCGACAAGTACGACGTGCTGAAGGGCCTCAAGAAGGGTGGTTCGTTCCTGCTGAACTCGGTGCACGATGCCGCTACGACGTGCCGCACGCTGCCCGACCACATGAAGGCCTACATGGCCAAGAACGACATTAAGTTCTATATTATCAACGCTACGAAGATCGCTGCCGAGCTTGGCCTCGGTTCGCGTACGAATACGATCATGCAGTCGGCCTTCTTCAAGATTTCGGGTGTGATCCCCTTCGAGAAGGCGGTCGAGGAGATGAAGAAGGCGATCCTCAAGTCCTACGGAAAGAAGGGCGAGGATATCGTCAATATGAACTATGCGGCGGTCGATGCCGGTGGCAATGCCGTCGAGCAGGTGCAGATTCCGGCCGAGTGGGCCTCGATCGAGGATAAGGGATGTGCCGATGCACACTGCGGCGAGGCATCGCGTCCGGAGTTCGTACGCAACATCGTTGACCCGATCAACGCCCTGAAGGGTGATCTGCTGCCGGTTTCGGCCTTCAACGGCCGCGAGGACGGTACGTGGGAGAACGGTACGGCTGCTTACGAGAAGCGTGGCATTGCCGTCAACGTTCCCGAGTGGCAGATTCAGAACTGTATCCAGTGCAACCAGTGTGCCTATGTCTGCCCGCACGCCGTCATCCGTCCGTTCCTGGCAACCGAGGAGGAGGCTGCTGCTTCGGGTGCCGAGTGGAAGCAGGGTATGGGCGAGTACAAGGAGTACAAATTCCGCATCCAGATCTCGCCGCTCGACTGTACGGGTTGCAACAACTGTGTGGATGTCTGCCCGGCCAAGGAGAAGGCCCTCGTGATGAAACCGCTCGAGTCGCAGCTTGACCAGCAGAAGAACTGGGACTACATCACGAAGAACATCGGTTACAAGCAGGTGGTTGATAAGACCAAGAGTGTGAAGAATCTGCAGTTTGCACAGCCGCTCTTCGAGTTCTCGGGTGCCTGCGCCGGTTGCGGTGAGACGCCCTACATCAAGGCCATCTCGCAGCTCTTCGGTGACAAGATGATGGTGGCTAATGCGACGGGTTGTACGTCGATCTACTCGGGTTCGGCCCCCTCGACGCCCTACTGCACCAACGACAAGGGCCAGGGTCCCGCATGGGCCAACTCGCTCTTCGAGGATAACGCCGAGTTTGGTCTGGGTATGCATGTCGGTGTGGAGAAACTCCGCGACCGTCTGCAGGAAACGATGGAGCGTGCCATCGCCGAGTGCACGAAGTGCTCGGACGAACTGAAGGGTGTGATGAAGGAGTGGATCGCTGCACGCGGTTCGTCGGCCAAGTCGGCCGAGGTGACGGCTCGCCTCATCCCGATGATGGAGGCCTGCGGTTGCGATTACTGCAAGGAGATTCTCGCCCACAAGGATTGGCTCGTGAAGAAGTCGCAGTGGATCATCGGTGGCGACGGTTGGGGCTATGATATTGGTTACGGCGGTGTGGATCACGTCCTCGCGTCGGGTATGGATGTCAATATCCTGGTGGTCGATACGGAGGTTTACTCGAATACGGGCGGTCAGTCGTCGAAGTCGACGCCGATCGGAGCCGTTGCCAAGTTCGCTTCGATGGGTAAGCGCGTGCGCAAGAAGGATCTGGGTGCCATGGCCATGACTTATGGATATGTATACGTAGCTCAGGTTTCAATCGGTGCATCGCAGCAGCAGCTCTTTAACGTGCTGAAGGAGGCGGAGGCTTATCCCGGTCCGTCGCTCGTGATTGCCTACGCACCCTGCATCAACCACGGTATCAAGGGCGGTATGAACCGCACGCAGACCGTTGGCAAGGAGGCTGTGGCATGTGGTTACTGGCATCTGTGGCACTATAACCCGCAGCTTGAGGCCGAGGGCAAGAATCCTTTCGTACTCGATTCGAAGGAGCCCGACTGGTCGAAGTTCCGTGACTTCCTGATGAAGGAGGTGCGTTATACGTCGCTGCAGAAGGCCTTCCCGGCTGAGGCTGAGGAGCTCTTCGCCGCGGCCGAGGAGAACGCCAAATGGCGTTATAACGGCTACGTGCGTCGTGCCAAGATGGAGTATTGATTCGATAGCGGGCTTCTGAACCGCTGAAAGTATGCATGCGGAGGCATTGGCTTTTCGAGGCTGATGCCTCCATTTTTTACGTCTATTTTTCGAAACGGAGGAAAGGGGGGGATGTTTTGCCTGAAGTGCGTTTTGTTCAGGTAGGCTGAGGTGCGTTCAAGGCAGGCGGACCGTGGGCAGGGAAGAGGATGTTCTTAAGGCACCCCAGGCTGGATGCACTTTCCCGTCTCCCAAACCGGATAAGACAGGCGGCAGAAGGTGTAAAAAAAAGAGCTTTCTCCATTTGGAGAAAGCTCGTGTTGTGAAGATCTGTCGTCGCGTGTTTACTCCGACAGAGGCGTAACGCTTACATAGGATTTGCCCTCACCCTTCTTGCAGAACTCCACGGTTCCGTCAACAAGAGCAAACAGCGTATGATCCTTACCCATACCGACATTTTCGCCGGGGTTGTGAACGGTGCCGCGCTGGCGGACGATGATGTTGCCGGCCTTTGCGAACTGGCCACCGAAGAGCTTCACGCCCAGACGCTTGCTTTCGGATTCACGACCGTTCTTCGAACTACCTACACCTTTCTTGTGTGCCATGTTTGTCTGAGTTTAAAAAGGTTTATGCAACAATGTCTTCGATCAGAACCTGCGTCAGATACTGACGGTGGCCATTGCATTTCTGGTAGCCGGTTCTGCGTTTCTTCTTGAACACGAGGACCTTGTCGTCCTTGAGGTGTTTCAGAATCTTGCACTTCACGGAGGCGCCTTCTACTACAGGTGCGCCCACCTTAACCTGACCGTCGTTGTCTGCGAGCAGGACTTTGTCGAAGCTTACGGACGAGTTCTCTTCGCCCTGAAGACGGTGCACATAAAGCTTCCGACCTTTTTCAGCCTTAAATTGCTGACCTGCAATCTCTACTATAACGTACATTTAAAAAATTTTATGTATGTGAACATAAATTCGGGATGCAAATATATGTATATTTCTTTTGAAAAGCAAATACATGGGAGGCAATTTTCGTGCGGACCTTTCCGTTTTTATGTAAGTTATGGCACGGTTTTCGGGATTGGCAATGCACTGATCGGGTTTCGGTGCCCGGTTGCCGGGCTGGCGAACGAATCTGTGTGAAAAATTTCACACTTTCACGGAATCTTATTATCTTTACTGAAGCAAACCGATGACGCAAACTAAAATCCACGAGACCATGATCAGTGATGAAGTGCGTAAGTATCTTCTTACCAATATATTCAATGCGGCCGTTCGTGCCGGGGCGGCCATTATGGAAGTGTATCGCAACCGCGAAGATTATGACATCAGCATCAAAAACGACCATACGCCCATTACGCTGGCCGATCGCATGGCGCATCGCGTAATTAAGGAGTATCTGGGAGCTACGCGGATCCCGATTCTTTCGGAAGAGGGGCGCGAAATGGGCTACGACGAGCGGCGCAACTGGGAACTCTTCTGGTTGGTCGATCCGTTGGACGGTACCGTGGAGTTTATCAAGGGAAACAACGAGTTTACGGTAAATATCGCCCTCATGGAGAACAATCGATGCGAGGGGGCGGTAATCTATGTGCCGTATCTGCAGAAGATCTATGTCGCGGGACGTGCCTGGGGCTCGTTCGTCAAGGAGGGTGTGGTGCCGGATGCGGCGGCGGAATATGACTACGATACGATTGTTGCCGGGTGGCGGTGCCTGCCTCTTTTTGAAGGTGAACGGACGGTTCCGCGAGTGGCCGTGTCCCGGTCGCATCAGACACCCGAAACCTTCGAATACCTGGAACGGTTGCGTCGGAAGTGTGGTGAGATAGAGGTTGTCGAGCAGGGCAGTTCTTATAAATTCTGCATGTTGGCCGAAGGAACGGTTGATTACTACGTGCGGACTTCGCCTACCTACGAGTGGGATACGGCGGCCGGAGAGTTGATACTTGCCGAGGCGGGCGGCTCGACCCGTTCGCTGGTTGACGGAAGTGAGTTGCGGTACAATAAAGAGGAGTTGCACAATCCCTGGTTTGAATGCCGGGCCAAGTGTTGCAAGAAAATCTGAGCAACCGGAAGCGTTCCCCGGATCGGGGGGGGCTGTGATAAACGGGCTGTTCCGAGGTGAATCGGAACAGCCCGCTTGTTTTTCACGGCAAAGTTATTGATGAGCGGCCTCAACCCTGCTTCGAGTGGTCGATGTCGCAGCCGGCACAATTGCCCGAGCAGCCGGCCGTCGTGCAGTCGCCGTCTGCCATCTCCTCGCGGGCTTCCTGCACGGCGCATTTGATCCCGAGACGTTGCATGTCCTTGTTGGTCGAGATCTCCGATTCGATGTGGTGGCCCTTGAAGATCAGTGTCAACGAAAGTCCCGCAACGAAGAGTCCGACGCAGAGGATCGAAACGAGCAGTAAAATCAACCAGGAGGGCATGTTGGAGCAGTGCAGTTAAAGTTAAAATTCAATGAAGGAAAGCCCGAGTCTTGGCTTTTCGGAGACAAATGTATATATTTGTGTGGTAAATTGCAAAAAAATGCGTGGTTCGCACTGCGTCGGCTCATCGGAAGCCGCTCCGGGCGGACAACGAACCGCGCAGCAAACGATACAAGATCCATCAGATGAAAATTGTGATAGCGGGCGTGGGTGAAATGGGCAGCCACCTGGCCCGGATGTTGAGCGGTAACGGTCACGACATCACCGTCGTGGACAGTGACCCGAAGTTGCTCTCCGAGGTGGCCAGTTTGGCCGATGTACTGACCGTCGAGGGCGATTCAACGACCATTGCCGTATTGCGCAAGGCGTCGGTTCGCAAATGCGACCTCTTCATTGCGGTCAACCACGAGGAGAACGACAATATCGTGGCCGCGATTCTGGCCAAACAACTGGGTGCCAAAAAGTCCATTGCGCGCATTGACAACAACGAATACCTCGAGCCCAACAACAAGGAGATGTTCATCGATCTGGGAATCGATTACCTGTTTTATCCCGAGAAGGTGGCCGCACGTGAGGTGATCAACCTGCTGGGCCATACCTCGACGACGGAGTATGTCGATTTCTCGAGCGGCAAGTTGTCGCTGGCGGTCTTCCGCCTCGAGGCGGCATCGCCCCTTGTGGGGCAGCCGCTCACGGGATTCGATCCGAATGAGGCGCCGTTGAACTACCGTACGGTGGCCATCTCGCGCGGCGGACAGACGATCATTCCGCGTCGGGGTGAGATCTATGCCGAAGGGGACGTAATCTACGTCATCGCACGACAGGATGCCGTGCACGACGTGATGGAGCTCTCGGGACAATCGAGCATCCAGATCAAAAACCTGATGATTCTGGGTGGTTCGCGTATTGGTATCCGCGTGGCGATGGAGTTGCAGGACGAGTTGAACATCAAACTGGTCGACTACAATGCCGAGAAGGCCTACCGCCTGGCCGAGACGCTCGACAAGACGCTGATCATCAACGAGGACGGCCGCAATACGGAGGCCATGCTCGAGGAGGGAATCGCCAACATGGACGCCTTTGTGGCGGTTACGGGACGTAGCGAGACGAACATCCTGGCGGCGATGCTGGCCAAACGCATGGGGGTCAAGAAGGTGATTGCCGAGGTCGAGAACCTGAACTACATTTCGCTGGCTGAGTCGATCGGCATCGATACGATCATCAACAAGAAACTGGTCACGGCGTCGAATATTTTCCGTTTCACGATGTCGACCGACGTGCAGGCCATCAAGTGTCTTACGGGCAGTGACGCCGAGGTCATGGAGTTCATCGTCAAACCCAATGCGCCGGCCACGCGCGTGCCGATCTGCGAGTTGGGCTTCCCGGAGGATGCCATCATCGGCGGCATCGTGCGCGGCGACAAGGTGGTGATTGCCGAGGACAACATGCAGATTGCGGCTTATGACCGCGTGGTGGTCTTTGCACAGCCGGCATCGGTCGGCCGGATTGGCTACTTCTTTAACAAGATATAGATAATACGTAAGCTGTGTCTCTGAAAAGCACCATATTGCGAGCCTACTTCTCGCAACGCGAGGCGGCAATCGACCGCTTCCGCCGTCATCCGGCCGAGGTGCAGGAGCGTATGTTCCGCTACCTGATGCATCGTGCCCGTCGTACCCGTTTTGCTGCGGACTACGGCCTCGAACGCATCCATACGCCCGCGCAGTTTGCAGCCGCGGTCCCGACGTTCGACTATGATTCGTTCCGCCCCTACCGCGAACGGATGCTGGCCGGCGAGCGCAATGTGACGACGCAAGGCATCGTCCGTCTTTTTGCCAAGTCGTCGGGTACGACCTCAGACCGCAGCAAATACATTCCGGTGACGCGCGAGTCGCTGTGGCACAACCACACGCTCGGCATGCGCGACGTGGCTACGCTCTTCACGGCGGCCTATCCTCGATCGAAGGCCCTCACGGGTAAGACCCTGACGCTTGGCGGTTCGTGTACCCGCGAGGGGCGGAATCTGGTGGGGGACCTCTCGGCGCTGTTGATCCACGAGACGACGATGTGGAGCGGATGGTTTCGTGCTCCGCGCATCGAAACGGCCATTTTGTCCGATTTCGATGAGAAGTGCGCCCGGATCTGCCGCGAATGCGTGCAGGAGCACATCACGGCCTTTGCGGGCGTGCCGTCGTGGAATCTGGCCCTCATGCGTCGCGTGCTGGAGTACACGGGGCGGCGTAATTTATTGGAGGTTTGGCCCGATCTGACGCTTTTTGCCCACGGCGGCGTGGAGTTTACCCCCTACCGGCATTCGTTTGAGGAGCTGATCCCGTCGTCCGAGATGCACTATATGGAGACCTATAACGCTTCGGAGGGTTTCTTTGCCATGGCCGATGACCCCAGACGCAACGACATGTTGCTGATGCTCGACTACGGAACCTATTACGAGTTCCGGCACGGCGATACGATCGTGCCGCTCGAGGGGGTGCAGTGCGGCGTGGTCTATGCGATGCTCATCTCGTCGAACAACGGCTTGTGGCGCTACGAGATTGGCGATACGGTCGAGTTCACGTCGACGGATCCCTACCGTATCCGCTTTGCGGGGCGTACGCGGCAGTACATCAACGTCTTTGGTGAGGAGGTGATCGTAAACAATACGGATGCGGCCCTGGCCCGTGCATGCGAACGCACGGGGGCGGTCGTGGCAGAATACAGCGTGGCTCCGGTCTTCATGAGTCTCGATCGGCGCGGCGCACACGAATGGGTCGTGGAGTTCGAGTCGATGCCCGAGTCGCAGGAACGTTTTGCCGAGGAGCTGGATGCCGCACTGCGTGAAATCAATTCGGATTACGATGCCAAACGGCGGACGACTCTCGATCGCCTGCGCATCACGGTCGTACCTCAGGGCAGTTTCCTGGCATGGATGCGCCGCCAGCGGAAAAACAAGGTGCCGCGACTGTCGAATGATCGCCGCCTCGTCGAGTCGATTGTGGCGGGGGCATGACGGATCCTCGGCGACACGGCATCGGTGGCTGCCGGGGGGGGATGTGAAATGAAAACAAAATAGACGGATACTATGTATATTGCGATCGCTGGAAATATCGGCAGCGGCAAGACAACGCTGACCGAGATGCTTACCGCGCGGTATGGTGCTAAGGCCTATCTCGAGGAGACGGACAACCCCTATATCGGGGACTTCTACAACGACATGAATCGTTGGGCATTCAACCTGCAGATGTATTTTCTGGGGAGCCGCATCCGTCAGACGATGGAGATGCTGGTCGATCGTTCGGCCGATATCTTTCAGGACCGTACGGTTTATGAGGATGCCTACATCTTTGCTGACAACCTGCATCAGATGGGGCTGATGTCCTCGCGCGATATCAATACCTACATGAGCATCTTCAATCTGGTGACGAATCTCATTCCGCATCCAGATCTGCTGATCTACCTCAAGGCGAGTGTGCCGACGCTCATCGAACAGATCCGCCGCCGCGGACGTGAGTACGAGATGAATATCGACGAAGCCTATCTGCAACGCCTGAACGACAAGTACGACGACTGGATCGAGCATCGGTACCACGGAGAGGTGCTGGTGATCGACAAGGATCGTGAGGATTTCGTTCAGAATCCAGCCGTCGTGGAGAAGATCTGCGCCCGGTTGGATGCGATCAAGCAGCAGGAGAAACATGGAGCTGCCGAGTGAACGGTTCGGCGAAGCCGTTTGTGGCGGAGGGATCTTTCTCCCGCTTTCCCGATCGACGGCTGGGCCGAGGTCGCGGAGTCATTTCGGAGGCATCGGGTGGAGAATTGAGGTGCGAGTGAAAATCTGAAAAACAATACATATTTTTATTATTATATAGTTCATGTTGCCGCTGCCGGAAAATTTCGTTGCCCGCATTCTGCGTGATTTGGGCGAATCGGAGGGGCGAGCGTTGTGCGAAGCACTCGACCGCGAGCCCCCCGTGTCGTTGCGTCTGCATCCGGACAAGTGTCCGACGTCCGACGCGCCGACGCGCCGGCAGGAGTTGTTCGCTGCAGCCGAACCCATACCCTGGAGCCGCTGGGGATGCTATCTGCCGGTGCGCCCGTCGTTTACGTTCGACCCGCGTTTCCACGCAGGGGCTTACTATGTGCAGGAGGCCGGCTCGCAGTTCATCGACCGCATGCTGGCACCGTATGACCTGCGGGGATGGCGTGTCCTCGACTTGTGTGCTGCACCGGGAGGGAAGACGACGCTCTATGCCTCGCTTGTCGGGGCCGAGGGGTTGGTCGTGGCCAATGAGATCGACCGACGTCGCGCTCAGGTACTGGCCGATAACGTACGCAAGTGGGGAACGGGTAATGTCGTGGTGACGGTCAATGAACCGCGTCAGGTGGCTGCTTTCGAATCTTCATTCGATTTGGTGGCTGTCGATGCGCCCTGTTCGGGCGAAGGAATGTTCCGCAAGGACGAAGGGGCCCGTGCGGAGTGGAGTGAGGGCAACGTGCGGATGTGTGCACAGCGTCAAGCCGAAATTCTCGGTGAGGCGTGGCGGGCGTTGCGCCCAGGAGGCGTGCTGATCTACAGCACCTGCACCTTCAACCGCGAGGAGGATGAGGAGCAACTCGAAACCTTCGTGCGGGAGCATGAAGGCGAGTTGGCTGGGGCGGAGACGGTGGCTGTGGAGCCCGAATGGGGCGTGGTGTGCGGAGTTGTCGGGGCTTTCCAGACCTTCCGCTTCTATCCGCACCGTGCACGGGGAGAGGGCTTTTTTGCGGCCATTGCCCGCAAGTCGGAAGAGGCGGCGGGACGCGAACGGATTCCGAAGGCGCGTCGGTCGCTTTTTGCGGCCGCCACGCGCGACGAGGTGCGCGAATTGTCGCGGTGGGTGCAACGCCCCGAAAAGATGCGTTTCGTGCGGTTGGAGGATACGTTTTATGCCTACCCCGAGGAGCAGGCCGATCGCATACGGTCGATCTCCGAAGGGTTGACTGCCATTGCCTCGGGTGTGGAACTGGGGCAACTCTTCAAGGGAAGACTCAAACCGGCACCGGCCTTGGCTTTCGCCGTGGCGTTGGAACGGGGGGCATTGCCTGCTGTCGAATTGTCCGGGGAGGAGGCGTTGCGCTACCTGCGTCGCCAGGAGGTGGGGGTGGAGGCCTTTGCCGAAGGGATGAATCTGGTGTGTGCCGTCGGGGGATGGCCTCTGGGTTTTGCCAAGCGCATTGGAACACGTGTCAATAACCTGTATCCGCAGTCGTTGCGGATCCTGAAGAACGAATAAGCAAGTAAGAAACGATATGGCCGAGAAACTCTTTTATTCGATGGGTGAGGTTGCCGAGATGTTCGATGTGAACCCTTCGCTGTTGCGCCACTGGGAGACGCAGTTCAGTGTCCTGCGTCCTAAGCGGAACAAGAAGGGAAACCGTCTCTATACGCCTCAGGATGTGGAGAATCTGAAGTTGATATACCATCTGGTCAAGGAGCAGGGCATGACCCTCGAAGGGGCGCGCAAGGCGCTTAAGCGCAAGCGGGCCGAACGGGGCACGAATCGTGACATGGAGCTGCTCGAACGGTTGCAGCGTGTACGCTCGATGCTGGAAGAGGTCCGTGATGAGTTGCGTGCCGATGCCGACGAACCGTCGGCTGAGGAGGCGGCTGCCCTGCGGCAACGTGAAGCAACGGCGCAGGAGTTGGCGGCAGCAAAGGTTCGTCGGGGGCGTGCCGTCGTGCAGGTTGGGCCGGATGGCAGACCCTTGGTCGAGGCCGGAGAGGCGGCCGATGAAACAACGACTGGTGGTGTGCGGTCGCGTCGTCCGCGTCGCAAAAAGGAGGAGGCCGAATCGAAGGAACTGTTTGCCTTCTATGAACAATCCCTGTTCTGATTCAGGAGCAAAGTGACTGCGAAAATTTAATGATATGAAAGTAAGTGAGGTGACCGCCGTGATCGAGCGCTTTGCGCCGCTTGCATGGCAGGAGTCGTATGATAATGCAGGGCTGATTGTGGGGCGTCCCGACCAGGAGGTGATGCGGGCGCTTCTGGCTGTGGATGTGACGGAGGAGGTGCTCGATGAGGCCGAGCGCGAAGGATGCGACCTGGTCATTACGCACCATCCGATCGTTTTCCATCCGCTCAAGCGGTTCAATTCGGCCGACAGCGTGCAGCGTTGTGTCGAACGGGCGATCCGCTCGAACATTGCGCTCTATGCATGTCACACTAATCTGGATAGTGCTCCCGGCGGGATGAGTTGGCGTTTGGCCTCGATGTTGGGAGTCGGTTCATTGCGCGTGCTGGAACCTCAGGCGCAACATCCCGAAGCAGGTTTCGGTACGGTGGGCGAATTGCCCGAAGCGGTATCCGAAACGGTATTCCTGCGGCGGATCATGGAACGTACGGGCGCGCGCGTTGTGCGTCATAGTGCCTTGACAGGCAGGGAGGTGCGTCGCGTGGCGGTTTGTACGGGCGCCGGAGCTTCGATGATCGGTGCAGCACGTGCTGCCGGGGCCGATCTGTATGTCACGGCCGACCTCAAATACAATGACTTCATGACCCCCGATGGAGCCCTCGTGGTGGCCGACATCGGCCATTTTGAGAGCGAATATTGCGCAATCGAACTTTTATTTGATATTTTGTCGAAAAATTTATGTACCTTTGCGGTTCGCAGGAGTGAAGCCTCCTGCAATCCGGTTCATTACACGATTTAATTCATACGACGATAGATATGGCAACACAGAAGAAGGCAGCCGAAGTCGATTACTCGATGCAGGAGAAGATCCTCGCACTCTACGATCTGCAGAAGATCGACAGCAAGATCGACGAGATCAACAAGGTTAAGGGCGAGCTTCCGCTCGAGGTCCAGGATCTGGAAGATGAGCTGGCCGGCCTGAAAACCCGTATCGAGCATATCGATGCCGAGATCGAAGAACTCAACACCCTCACCAAACAGCGTAAACGTGAGGTCGATCAGGCCAAGATCATGATCGGTAACTACAAGGAGCAGCAGAACAACGTGCGCAACAACCGCGAGTTCGACGCCATCAACAAGGAGATCGAATACCAGGAGTTGGAGATCGAATTGGCCGAGAAGCGTTTGAAGGAGTATGCTGCAGCCATCAAAGCCAAGAAGAGCCAGCGCGAGGAGACCGGCAACGAGATGAAGGAGCGTGAGGTTGATCTCGCGGCCAAAAAGTCCGAACTCGAAGGTATCGAGGCGGAAACTGCACCCCAGGTTGCCGAGTATACGGCTCAAGCCGAGCAAGCCAAGGCAAAGATTGACGATCGTCTGCTGGCAGCCTACGACCGCATCCGTCGCAACGTGCGCAACGGACTGGCCGTGGTGACGGTCAAACGTAATGCGTGTGGAGGTTGTTTCAATCGCATTCCACCTCAGCGTCAGGCCGATATTCGTCTGGGTAAGAAGGTTATTATTTGCGAGTACTGCGGCCGCATTTTGGTGGCCGATCCGGAAGAGTCGGCTGAGGAGTAATTCCGAGGCTTTCGAATGATAGTGGGGTCGTTCCGTGCATCAGAGTCGTAGGATGCACGGAACGACTCATTTTATGCGCTTCGCACCCTGTGGCGAGTTGTCGTTTTGGAGGAGGGTACTTCCTGAGAACCGGAAAGCTTCGGCGAAATGGATCGGCCCATATGGCGGCAGTTGTTGGGCAGGATGGATGCAAAAAACTTTTTCGAAGGAGGCCCTGAACTCGATGCCGGGTCGTTGGGATTTTGCAGATTTTATTTTTAACTTTGCGCAGTCATAACCTTGAGCCTTAATTCTCGACCCATGAAGATAGCTATCGCCCAGCTCAACTACACCGTCGGAGATATCGACGGCAATACTTCGAAGATCATCGGGGCCATTCAGCGAGCCCGCACCGAAGGGGCCGATCTCGTGATTTTTGCCGAACAGGCCGTCAGCGGGACTCCGGCATTTGACCTGTTGCGCAAAACAACTTTTCTGGAATTATGCGAAGATGCCTTGGTCGAGATCGCCTCGTGTTGCGACGGCATTGCAGCCATTGTCGGATTGCCGATCCTGACTGCGGACGGCACGATCAGCGCAGCCGCATTGATCCAGAACCGAAAGGTGTTGCGTTATATCGGCAAACGATACATTACGGCTCGTCGCGAAATGGGCTTTCTGGTTCCGTCGAAGGGGTATGAATATGCGACGATCGCCGGACATCGATGTGCCATCGTCGTGGGCGATGACCTGAGCCGGATTCACGATTGCGACCAGTCGGTCGAAACGATCATCTCGATCAATGCCCGTCGGTATGGCAAAGGTACAATGGTCTATCGTTACGACATGATGCGTCACATCGCCTTCGTGGAGAACAAGAATCTGGTGCTGGTCAATCAGGTGGGTGGTTCCACCGAGATCGTCTACGACGGTACCTCGGGCGCAATTGACCGCACGGGCGTACTGCGCCTGATGCTGAAGCATTTCGAGGAGGATTTCGGAATTTACGATACGGACTCCACGGCGCCCGCCGTCTCGGTACCCGTGCCCGGGCCGAACGCCCGAATCCGGTTGGTGCATGATGCCGCCGTATGCGGATTGCGCGATTTCTATCTTAAGAACGGGTACGAAAAGGCTGCTGTCGGGGTTTCGGGCGGTATAGATTCGGCCGTTGTGGCCTGTCTGGCCGTGGAGGCTCTGGGACGGGAAAACGTACGTGCGTTGCTGATGCCTTCGCCCTTCACGCCGAGCGATTCGGTGGAGGATGCCAAACAACTGGCTACGAATCTCGGTATCGAATACAACGTCATTCCCATCAATGAGATATACCGGAGCGTAGTCGATACGCTCAAGCCCGTTATCGGCGGAACGGAGTTCGATGCAACGGAAGAAAATATCCAGACGCGTATCCGCACGGTACTGCTGATGGCCCTGCAGAACAAAACGGGTTATGTGTTGCTCAATTCGTCGAACAAGAGCGAAAATGCCTTGGGCCTCTGCACGTTGTATGGAGACACGGCCGGAGCGTTCAGCCCGACGGGCGACCTCTACAAAACGGAAATGTACGACTTGGCCCGTTACATCAACCGCCTGCACAATCAGGTTATTCCCGATACGATTCTCTGCAAGGAGCCGTCGTCGGAGTTGCATCCCGACCAGAAGGACAGCGATATTCTGCCGCCCTATGAGGTGGTGGATGCCATTCTGTTCCGTATGATTGAGGAGGGGCAGCATCGCGAGGAGATCGTCAATGCCGGTTTCGACTCCGAGGTCGTCGAGCGCATCCATACGATGATCATGCGCAACGAAAAGAAACGCTATCAGTTTCCACCCGTGCTGCGTTTGTCGACCTGTGCCTTTGGACACGAGCGTCTGATGCCGCTGACGAACAAATACGGCGACTGATAACCTGAGGACCGATCATGACGGGCGTGATCGAACATAGCGGCGTAGTGGCACGCGTGGATTCCGGACGGGTCTTCGTGCGGATAGTGGTTGGCAGTGCCTGTGCCGCGTGTCGTGCGCGGGAGGCTTGCGGCATGAGTGAGTCGAATGAGAAAATGGTCGAAGTGGCGGTCGATCCGGAGGTTACGTACAAGGTCGGAGAGGCCGTGACGGTCGGTGTGCGGCGCCGTACGGGGGGGATGGCCATTCTGCTGGCTTATGTCGGAGCTCTGGTCGTGTTGTTGGCGGTGTTGGCTCTCGGTATTGCCCTCGGTATGTCGGAGGGCGTATCCGCTCTTGCCGCATTGGGCGGCGTGGCACTCTACTATGTGCTGCTGTGGCTCTTCAGACGAAAAATCGAACATACAATTCATTTTACGATAACAAAACGATAATGGAGGTATTGCTTTTTACGGTGTTGACGCTGTGCGCGTTGGGAGTTTTGTCGGCCGTTGTGCTCTACTTCGTGGCCCGGCGTTTCCGCGTGGAGGAGGATCCTCGGATCGATGAGGTCGAAAAGATGCTTCCCGGGGCCAATTGCGGCGGATGCGGATTTGCGGGGTGCCGCGGCATGGCCGATGCGTTGGTGACTCACGAAGATATCTCGGCGCTCTACTGTCCGGTGGGTGGCGCGGAGTGCATGAATCGTGTGGCGTCCTATCTGGGCAAGAGTGCTCCGGTGAAAGAGGCTCAGACGGCTACGGTGCGTTGTGGAGGGGCGTGTGCCCAGCGTCCGCGAACAAATACATACGACGGAGCCCGGTCGTGTGCCGTGGCTGCCTCACTCTATGCCGGCGAAACGGGCTGTGCGTTCGGTTGCGTCGGATTTGGCGACTGCGTGAAGGTCTGCACGTTCGGTGCCCTGCGGATGAATCCGCAGACGGGACTCCCCGAGGTCGATCCCGAGAAGTGCACGGCGTGTGGCGCTTGTGTGAAGGCTTGTCCGAAACACATCATCGAGTTGCGTAAGCGCTGGCCCGGTAATCGGGCCGTCTACGTCTCGTGCGTGTCGCACGATCGGGGAGCGGCCGTGATGAAGGCCTGCAAGGCGGGATGCATCGGGTGTGGTAAATGTGTGAAGGTGTGCCCGTTCGGAGCCATTACGCTGGACAAGAACCTGGCCTACATCGATCCGCAGAAGTGTCGTTTGTGCCGCAAGTGCGTGAACGAATGTCCGACGGGAGCCATCGTCTTGTCGAACATGAAGCCGTTACCGGTGGACAAAGTGCAGGTGAAAGAATAGATAGAGTGCGATTATGAAGACCTTTCGTAAAGGAGGTATCCATCCATCCGAAAACAAATTGAGTGCCGGAGCGGCGATCGAGGAATTTGCCTTGCCCGATGTGGTGGTGCTGCCGCTGTCGCAACACATCGGAGCACCGGCAACGCCTGTCGTTGCGGTGGGGGACCACGTGGTGGTGGGTCAGTTGGTGGCCGAAGCAACGGGGTTTGTGTCGGCACGTGTGCATGCCTCGGTGTCGGGTACGGTGGTGGCAATCGAACCCCGACTCAATCCCCAAGGAATCAAGCAACCCGCCATTGTGATTCGTCGCGAGGAGGATCAGTGGGCGCCGGAGATCGACCGTTCGCAGCGAGTTGTGACGGAGTGTGTGTTGTCGGGTGCGGAGATTATCGAGAAGATCCGTCGGGCCGGTATTGTGGGTCTGGGCGGCGCTACTTTTCCGACGCATGTGAAGTTGACAATCCCGGCGGGACGCAAGGCCGAGTTCGTGATTGTGAACGGAGCCGAATGTGAACCCTATCTGACCTCGGATCAGCGGGTGATGACCGAACGCAGCGGAGAGGTGGTTGAAGGGGCGCGCCTGCTGGCCAAGGCGCTGGGCGTAACGCGCGTATTGATCGGTATCGAGAATAACAAACCCGAAGCGATTGCTCGAATGACTGAGGCTGCGGCGCGTTATCCCGAGATCGAGGTGGTCCCTTTGCGGATGAAGTATCCGCAGGGAGGTGAAAAACAGTTGATCGCAGCTCTTACGGGACGAGAAGTGCCTCCTCCTCCGGCTCTGCCGATTGACGTGGGGGCGGTGGTCAGCAACGCTTCGACGGTGCTGGCTGTCTATGAGGCTGTGCAGAAGGACAAGCCGCTGGTTGAACGCGTTGTGACAGTTACGGGTAAGGGGTTGAAGGAGCCGAAAAACCTGCTTGTTCGTCTCGGAACCCCGATGTCGGCGCTGATCGAGGTTGCCGGCGGACTGCCCGAGGGGGATTGCAAGGTGTTGGGGGGCGGTCCGATGATGGGACGTGCGATGATTCAGCTCGATGCTCCCGTAACGAAGGGGTGTTCGGGCATAACGGTGCTCAGTGGCGCGGATGCCAGCCGTCAACCGGCGCAAACCTGTATCAAGTGTGCGAAGTGCGTGGCGGCCTGTCCCATGGGGCTGGAACCCTATCTGTTGTCGAAGGGGGCACAACGCCAGAAATGGGAGGCGCTTGAAGCCGGCGATGTGACCTCGTGTATCGAGTGCGGTTGCTGCCAGGCGACCTGCCCGGCGCATTTGCCGCTGTTGGATTGGATCCGACTCGGTAAACAAACCGTGTCGGGTATGATCCGAGCGCGGGCCATGGCTCAAACCTCCAGAAAATAGTGCGTGAAGATGATGAATGCAGATAAAGTCAAGAACCTGATTGTGGCGCCGTCGCCCCATGTACAGACGACGCAGACCACGCAGTCGATCATGCGCGACGTGCTGATCGCTTTGTTGCCGGCCCTGCTCGTCTCGACGTGGGCTTTCGGATGGCGGGTAATTGGAATTACGGCCTTGTCCGTGGTTTGTTGTGTGGGATTCGAGTATCTGATCCAGCGTTTTGTCGTACGCGGCGCATCAACTGTCGGGAACCTTTCGGCAGCCGTAACGGGCGTGTTGCTGGCCTTCAACTTGCCGGTGACCATTCCGTGGTGGATTGTCGTAATTGGCGCTTTCGTGGCGATTGCCGTGGCGAAGATGACCTTCGGTGGATTGGGTAAGAATCCGTTCAATCCGGCCATCGTCGGACGTGTCTTTCTGCTGATTGCCTATCCGGTGCAGATGACCTCGTTTGCGACGGATGCCTTCACGGGGGCCACCCCGTTGGCTGCCATGAAGTTCAGCCCCGTCTTTGCGGGGGCCGAATTGGGCGACCTTTTTATCGGCAATGTGGCCGGTTCGCTGGGCGAAGTTGCCGCCGGGGCATTGCTGCTGGGATTTGCGTATCTGCTGTGGCGGCGGGTCATTACGTGGCACATTCCGGTGACGATCTTCATTACGATGGCTCTCTTTGCCTTCTTTGTGGCATGGGGCCGCGGATGGACGGGAGCCGCGCTGTGGGAATTCCCGATGTTCCATCTGCTGGCCGGTGGCGCCATGCTGGGTGCCATCTTCATGGCGACGGATTACGTCACGTCGCCCATGACCGTGCGCGGTGGTGTGATCTATGCAGTCGGAATTGGTGCGTTGACGATGTGCTTCCGTTTGTGGGGTGCCTACCCCGAGGGTATGTCATTCGCCATCCTGATCATGAATGCCACGGTGCCGCTGATCAACAAATATGTGAAAAACAGACGTTTCGGCGTGAAATAACAGGGGAGGAAACGTGAGATGAAAAGTACGCTTTTGAATATGGTGGCCGTGCTCTTCGGTGTGACGCTGATTGCCTCGTTGGGAGTCGGTATCGTCTATCGGATTACGGCGGAACCGATTGCGGCGGCCAATGCGGCCGCGGTGACCGAGGCCCTCGGACGGGTGCTGCCGCCGTTTGAGACAACCAAGGTCGATACGTTGCAGATCGACGAACTGCCCATTACGGTCTATACGGCATACGATGCATCGGGAGCCGTGGCAGGCTATGCCGTGCAGACGGCCACGAAGAGCGGTTTCGGCGGAATGATCCGGATGATGGTGGGGTTCGATCCCGAAGGAAGCATTCTGAATATCAATGTCCTGGAGCAGGCCGAGACCCCCGGTCTGGGAACGAAGATGGCCGAAGAAGAGAATGTCCTGTTGAACAGCATCCGTGGACGTCGTCCCGAGACGATGCAATTGGTCGATGGACGCATTGCGGTGCGTAAGGATGGGGGTGACGTGGAGGCGTTGACAGCAGCTACGATCTCATCGCGTGCCTATTGTGATGCGGTCAATCGGGCCTGGATGGCTTATCGCGGCGTGGTTACCGGTACGGCTCCGACCGATGTGGCGACGGGAGCTTCGATGACCGGAGGAGGTTCCACAGACGAAACGACCGCCTCGGATGCCGCAACGGGTGATACGTCAGCATCGTCATACGACGCGTCGGATGCGGCAAGTGGAGCTACTGCGCAGAAGACAACCGAAGCATCGGATGCAACTTCGGGGGCCACGGAGGCTGCCGTGGAGTCGTCCGATGCAGCGAGTGGAGCAACGGCGGCCTCGTCGGAGGACGCGGGCCGGCACAACCGCCGGCACAACGGTGCACGGCAAAATCACAGACAGAATGGCATTCAACACGATGCCACGGAGACCGACAACATGACGAAAGGAGGCGCATATGAAGAGTAACCGAATCCGTTTCGTACTCGAGAGCATCGTGCGAAACAATCCGACTTTTGTGCTGGTGCTCGGCATGTGCCCGACACTGGGTACGACTACCTCGGCCATCAACGGTATGGGTATGGGATTGGCGACGATGGCCGTGCTGATCCTGTCGAATGTGGTCATCTCGCTCATCAAGAACCTGATTCCGGACAAGGTGCGGATTCCGGCCTTTATCGTAGTGATTGCCTCGTTCGTAACCATTATTCAGATGCTGATGCAGGCCTATGTGCCGGCTCTCTACGGTGCGTTGGGCGTCTTCATCCCGTTGATTGTCGTGAACTGCATCATCCTGGGGCGTGCCGAGGCTTTCGCCTCGAAGAACGGTCCGCTCGATTCGGCACTCGACGGTCTCGGAATCGGTTTGGGCTTCACGCTGTCACTGACGGCCATCGGTCTCGTGCGTGAGATTCTGGGCAGCGGGTCGGTCTTCGGCCAGCCGCTCGGTGTGGCCGATTACATGCCGCTGATCTTTGTGCTGGCACCGGGCGCTTTCCTGGTGCTGGGCTATCTGATGGTGATCTTCAATAAATTGGTAAAGAAGTCGTAGTAGGGGAGAGTTTATGGAACTGTCGTATTTCGCAATCATCATCGGGGCCATCTTCGTCAATAACGTGGTGTTGGCCCAATTCCTCGGCATATGCCCGTTTCTGGGCGTTTCGTCGAAGGTCGAAACCTCGCTCGGCATGGGCGCGGCGGTCACGTTCGTGATGGCGATCGCCTCGGTCGTTGCATGGCTTATTCAGACCTACCTGCTTGTGCCGCTGCAGATCGAGTACATGCAGACCATTGTCTTCATTCTGGTCATTGCGGCCCTGGTGCAGATGGTGGAGATCATCCTGAAGAAGGTCTCGCCGTCGCTCTATCAGGCCTTGGGTATCTTTCTGCCCCTCATTACGACCAACTGTGCCGTATTGGGTGTAGCCATCCTGATGATCCAGAAGGAGTTCAATCTGTTGCAAAGTGTCACCTATTCGGTCTCTACGGCTGTGGGCTTTGCCCTGGCCCTGGTGCTGTTTGCCGGTATTCGCGAGCGGCTCGAATTCGAAGAGGTGCCCGAAGCGTTCCGTGGTGTGCCCATTGCACTGATTACAGCGGGTATTCTGGCCATGGCCTTCATGGGCTTCTCGGGATTGGTCTGACGGCGCGTGCGTGTTCGTGCGACGGAGCCTTGCCCGCGTTGCACGGAGTGCCGCAATGCCCGTTTTTGAAAAATAAGGTAGAAAATTGCCCGCAACGGTATTTTGTTGCGGGCAATTTCGTACTTTTGCAAAAATAAAAAAACCCATCATGATGAAGGATACCGTCCATCTGCACGACAAGACATTCCGCGTGATGATCCCCGCGGCGGAGATCGATCGTGCCGTTACGGCCGTGGCCGAGCGGATCAATACGGACTATCGTGCGAAGTCCGTACCACTTTTTATCGGAGTGCTCAACGGCTCGTTTATGTTTCTGAGTGACCTGATGAAGAAAATCGATTTCGATTGCGAATTGTCGTTCGTCAAGCTCTCCTCCTACAGCGGTACCGCGACAACGGGACAGGTCCGCAGCCTCATTGGACTGAATAACAGCATCGAAGGACGCGATGTGATCATCGTTGAGGATATTGTGGATACGGGCGAGAGCATCGAGCACATGGTGCGGGATCTCGAAAGCCGCAAACCAGCCAGCATCTCCGTCTGCACGCTCTTCTTCAAACCGGCTTCCTATTCGAAACAGATTCCCATACAGTATCGTGCCCTGGAGATCGGCAACGAGTTCATCGTTGGTTACGGTCTTGACTATAACCAGTTGGGCCGCAACCTGAAGGACGTGTATGTCGTAACGGAATAGACGTGCGTTATGAACAACCTGTTTGAACAGAACGAACTGCTCGACGGCGGGAAGCGACTGCCGTTGGTCGAGGATTTCTACACGATCCAGGGGGAAGGGTATCATACCGGCAAACCGGCCTACTTCATTCGCCTGGGTGGATGCGACGTCGGATGCAACTGGTGCGATGCCAAGTATACGTGGAATCCGAAGCTCTATCCACCCGTTCCGGTCGAGACGATCGTCGAACGAGCCGCTTCGTGTGCGGCACAGGCCATCGTCATTACGGGCGGGGAACCGTTGCTCTATCCGCTGGGGCCTCTGACCGAGGCATTGCATGCGAAGGGGCTGGAGATCTTTCTCGAAACTTCGGGTTCGCATCCCTTCAGCGGACGATTCGATTGGGTCTGTCTCTCTCCGAAACATCGCCGACCACCGCTGCCGGAGGCCTACGGTCGGGCTGATGAGCTGAAGGTGATTATCGAGGCGGATGAGGACTTTGTCTGGGCCGAGCGCAATGCGGCCGAGGTCCGCAAGGGGTGTCGGCTCTACCTGCAACCCGAATGGAGCGTGTCGGATCAGATGATGCCCCGGATTGTGGAGTACGCCAAGGCCCATCCGCGCTGGAACATCTCGATCCAGACGCATAAATACATGCATATACCTTAATCTCATCGTAACGCGGCGAGTTGTATATGGTTATTCGCTTCGGCAAACGTTTCTGGATCATCACAACGAGTATCATTATCGTTTTCACGGTCTTCGTCGTGGGGCGCAATCTGTTGCACACGGTGAAGATTCGCCACGAGATCGGTCAGCTCGAGCGCGAAAAGGAGCATTACGAGCAGCGGATCGAGCAGGACAGTCTGTTGCTCGAGCGTTTGCGTTACGACGACTATCTGGAAGAGTTCGCGCGTGAGCGCTATCGCATGCAGCGACGCGGCGAGCAGGTCTATATCATCGAGGAGGAGTAGAGACTCTCTCTACGAAACGATTCAGGTGCAGGCGCCTCACCAGCAACATCGGTTGGTGAGGCGCCTGTTTGTGTCCTGAAGAGGGGGGGAGAAGGAGATCAGAAGTGTTCGAAGCCCATGAAATCGACCGACTGAGGAATGCCGTTCTGAAGCCAGACCGGTTGCGCGGGTACCTTGCTGTTAACGTCGGTGATACGTCCTACGTCGTAGAGCGGACGTCCGAAATCACGTTCGAAATCACGGGCCAGTTTCTCGGCTTGCGCAGCCTCCGCCGTGAAAAGCAACTGATAATCTTCGCCTCCGCCGAGCGCCGTCTGCAGGTCGGCTCCATCGGCCCTGGGGATGCGGTCGAGGTCAATGGCGGCTCCGACGTGTGACTGTTCCATGATGTGGCGTATGTCCGATCCCAGACCGTCCGACAGATCCATCATGGCATGCACCTCCATTCGCCGGCCGAGCCAGATCCCTTCCTCAATCTGCGGTACGGGGTTGCGATGCAGGACTGCCGCCTGCGTGTCCAGCTGCCCGGCCAGCAGGTCACGCAGACCGACGGCCGAGCCGCCGAGCCGTCCCGTTGTGAAGATATGGTCGCCGATCCGTGCCGCGCTGCGGCGTTTGAGGTGGGCGAGCGGAGCCCGGCCGATGGCCGTCACACTGATCGTGATGCCCGATTCGGATCCCGTGGTGTCGCCTCCAACCAGTGCCGTCCCGTATCGTTCCGAGGCGGCGCAATATCCTTCGGTAAAGGCTTGGGCCCATTCGCCTGTTGCATCGGCCGGCAGGGCCAGTGAGAGCAGGGTCGCAACGGGACGTGCCCCCATCGAGGCAACGTCGCTGAGGTTCACGGCGAGCGATTTGCCGCCCAGCTCGCCTGGCGGGGTGGCTGTCCGGAGGAAATGAACCCCTTCGCACAGCAGGTCCGTCGTAAAGACAAGGGCTTCGTCGTGTCCAATGGGTAGTACGGCGCAGTCGTCGCCGATACCTTCGAATCCTGCCGTGGGCAACGTTTCGCACAGTGTGCGGATGTGGTCGATCAATCCGAATTCGGTCATCACTCTTTTCTCTCTTTTTTGGGGCTTGGTGAGGAAAACTTCCCGGCCTGTTTCTTGTTGTGGTACGGCAATGTGTGCTTTATTGCCGTGCGGGGCAAAGGTATCGAAAATCTGCGGATTTATCGCTATATTTGCAGCCGAAAGCAATGGCCTCCGTGTGCCGAAATTCATACGTTCATGACGAAAATTTTGATTCTCAACGGGCCCAATCTCAATCTGCAGGGACGCCGCGATCCGCAGATCTATGGTGCGGAGACCTTCGACGGGTTGATGCAGCGTCTGCGGAGCCGCTATCCGGGGGTGGAGTTCGATTACGCACAATCCAACGTGGAGGGCGTTCTGATCGATGCCCTGCAGCAGGCCGATGGCCGCTACGACGGTGTGGTGCTCAATGCGGGCGGATATACCCACACCTCCGTGGCGTTGCGCGATGCCGTGTCGGCCATAGCGCTGCCGGTGGTCGAGGTGCACCTGTCGGCCATCTGGGCCCGCGAGGAGTTTCGTCACGTCTCCCTGTTGGCCCCCGTGGTTGTGGGGTCGATCATGGGTTTCGGCATGCTCTCCTACGAACTGGGGGTGGAGGCGTTGCTGAGCCGCCGGACGGAGAAACGTTTGTGCGACACGCAACAGGGAGCGAATATCATTACGGAAGGTTAAGTTATAAGTTAGGAACTCTCACAAAAGAGAAAGAGCAAGTATGTACAGACAGAAGAAAACGAAGATCGTGGCTACGATGTCCGACTTCCGCTGCACGGAGGAGTTCGTGCGCCAACTTTTCGATGCAGGCATGGACGTGATCCGCATCAATTCGGCTCACATGAACGAGGAGAGCGCTACGCGCATCGTCGAGACCGTGCACAAGGTGAACAACGCCATTCCCATCATGATCGATACCAAGGGGCCGGAGATCCGTGTCACGACCATCGCCGACGAATACGGCAACAGCATTCGCTTCGAGGCGGGCGACCGTGTCGCCGTGCGCGGCTCGTCGGGCAGCGACCTGACGACGCGCAAGCTGATCTACATGAATGTCCCCGGTATTGTCGCCGATATTCCCGTCGGTGCGCGCATGCTGATTGCCGACGGCGAGATGGAGTTGCGTGTGATCGACAAGAACGACGAGGAGCTTCAGTGTGAATTCGTGCGGGGCGGCGCGATGCGTTCGCGTAAGAGCGTCAATGTGCCGGGCGTCTCGATCAACTTGCCGTCGGTAACCGAGAAGGACCGCCGCTTCATCGAGTGGGCCGTACGCAACGACGTGGACTTCATCGCGCATTCGTTCGTGCGCAGTGCCCGCGACATCGAGGCCGTGCAGGCGATCCTCGATGCCCACAACAGCCCGATCAAGATCATCTCGAAGATCGAGAATCAGGAGGGTATCGACCACATCGACGAGATCATCGAGAAGTCCTACGGCATCATGGTGGCCCGCGGTGACCTGGGTGTTGAACTGCCCGCAGAGGCCATTCCCAATACGCAGCGCCGCATCGTCGAGAAGTGTATCGCGGCCAAGCGCCCGGTGATCATCGCCACGCAGATGCTCTACTCGATGGTTCACTCGCCGCGTCCGACGCGTGCCGAAGTGAGCGACGTGGCCAGTGCCATCTATGAACGTGTGGATGCCGTCATGCTGAGCGACGAGACGGCCATGGGTGACTATCCCGTGGAGTCGGTCGAGACGATGGCCCGTGTGGCGCGTGAGATCGAGCGCGACGAGACGCACTTCGCTCCGATGGTCGACATGAACATGGTCTCGGTCAACCACGAGATCACGGCCCAGTTGGCCCGTTCGGCCGTCCGTGCCTGCACGAACCTGCCGGTGAAGTACATCGTGCTCGATACGCGTACGGGACGTACGGGGCGCTATCTGGCTGCATTCCGCGGCCGCAAGACGGTGATGGCCGTCTGCTACAGCCTTCATGCACAGCGTATCCTGGCTCTGTCGTATGGCGTGGTGCCCATTCTGCGCAATCAGAAACTCTCGGACAAGTACCACTTCCTGGTCGACGCCCTGGAGTTTATTGATCAATACAAGAAACTTGAGCCGAGTGACCTGCTGGCCATCGTGGGCGGCAGTTTCGGCCCCGACGGCGGCGCATCGTACGTCGAACTCTCGACCGTGGAGAACATCCGCAAGCGTATGGCCGAAATCGAGGCGGGTGAGAACCTGCGTTGTATCGAGGAGTAGGATATAGTATGGCGCAGAAGGTGCAAAAAACGGGCGGCGAAACTCCCGAAGTATCGGCACGTGCCGGTGAGCTGAAGGGGAAGGTCGCGCGTGGCGTGGCGTGGAGCATTGCCGAAAAGGGCGGCTCCACGCTCCTGCAATTGGGAGTGAGCCTCATTGTCCTGCGCCTGCTGATGCCCGAGGATTTCGGTGTGGTGGCCATTCTGACGGCCATCTCGGCCGTTGCGTTGATCGTTGTCGACAGCGGCTTCTCGCAGACGCTGATTCGTAAGGCCGACCCCTCGCCCGAGGAGTATGGGTCGGTTTTCCGTTTCAGCCTGGTTGTTTCGCTGATCCTGTACGTCGTGCTGGTAGCCGTTTCACCGGCCCTTGGCACCTACTATGCGATGCCCGATCTGGGCCGTACGGCACCGGTCTTCTTCCTCATTCTGCCGGTCAATGCATTGTGTGTTATCCAGCAGGTCATCTTTACGCGACGATTCCTCTTTGCCCTGCAGTCGAAGGTGACCTTTGCGGCCAACTTTGTGGCCGGTGTGGCTGCCGTGGGTTTGGCCTTGGCCGGATGCGGCGTCTGGAGTATCGTGGCGCAGCGTGTGTTGATGATGGCCGTGCGCGCTGCCCTGCTCTGGTGGCTCAGTTCGTGGCGTCCGTCGGGACATTACGACGGCGCGGTCTTGCGGCGTATGGCACCGTACAGCCTGAGCCTGATGGCGACAGATCTGATCTCGATGTTTTATACGAAGGTGCCGCAGTTCTTCATCGGACGTCTCTACTCGTCGTCGACGCTGGGGTATTTCGATCAGGCGGTCAAACTGCGTGACCAACCCGTCAATTCGGCCATGCAGGCCGTGCAGAGCGTGACCTTCCCGGCGTTGTCAAAGGTGGCGGCTGACGATCGGCGATTTGCCGAAAGTTACCGCCAGGTGGCCATGATCGTGGCGTTTGCACTCTTTCCCATCATGGCGGGCATGATTGCCGTAGCCGAGGATCTCTTTACGGTTTGTGTCGGAGCAAAGTGGCTGCCGACGGTTCCCTATTTCCGAGTGGTGTGTCTGGCCGGTTTCTTCTATCCGATCGCGCAGGTAGCCTACAACGTGTTGAAGGTCAAGAGTGATGGTTCGATCATCGTCCGGCTTGAGGTAGCCAAGAAGATCATTATGACTTTGTTGCTGGCCATGACCCTTTTCCATAGCGTGCAGGCCGTCGTTTGGGCTTTGGCCGTGATGTCGTTTGTCGAGATGGCCCTCAACGTTGTGGCAGCCCGCCGTTTCACGCTGCTTACGTTGCGGACATTGGCACGGACGCTGTTGCCCGTAGCCCTCGTCACGGGGACGATGTATGCCGTTGTACGTGCGGCCGAATGGTTTGTCGCTGATCCGGCATTGCGGTTGATGGTGGGGATTGGAGTTGGTGTCGCGACCTATGTCGGACTTTCCGCTCTGTTCCGTTTGGAAGCTTTCAGAGAGGCCGTCGGTATGGTGCGGCGTGAGTTAAAACGCCGCTGAATGGTGGTCTGAAAGGCCACGCGTGAAAGGAGATGCACCTGCTGCCGCTTCGGTTGTCGTGCAGTTGCGTATTAAAAACGAATCGGGCTCTCTTCCCTCATGGGAGAGAGCTCGATTCCGTTTCATGAAGTGTGGGGGTCTGGTGCCTTTAGGCGTATACCTTCGGAGCCATCGTGCCGCGCAGTACGGCCAACGCATTGTGTGCCAGCGATTCCAGCTCGTTCTCGCCAGGATAGACGGCGATCGGAGCCAGGAACGAGCAATGTTCCTTGACGATGTCGATCACCGGCTCGTTGTAGGCGATTCCGCCCGTAAGGATGATGGCGTCGACCTTGCCTTTGAGAGCGGCGGCCATGGCGCCGATCTCCTTGGCGATCGTATAGCTCATTGCACGCAGGAAGAAGTCACAAGCCTGGTCCTCTTTGGCCTTCTCGCAGAGTTCCTGCACGGAGTTGATACCCAGATGGGCCACCATGCCGCCTTTGCCGGCCAGCAACTTGGCGATCTCCTTCTTCGTATAGTTGCCCGAGAAGCAGAGCTCCACGAGGCTCTCTGCGGGGAGTGTGCCCGAGCGCTCGGGAGCGATCGGACCGTCGCCGTTGAGGGCGTTGTTCGTGTCGACGACACGTCCATGGTCATGTGCGCTGATCGAGATGCCGCCTCCGAGGTGACCTACCACGAGATTGACCTCTTCGTACTTCCAACCCATCTTGGCGCAATGCTTGCGGGCAGTAGCCTTCTGGTTGAGGGCGTGGAAGATCGAACGGCGCGGGCACTGCGGGAGTCCGCTCACGCGGGCGATGTCGGCGAGTTCGTCAACGACTACCGGATCGGCGATGTAGGCCTTTACACCAGCCATACGTGCGATCTCGTCAGCGATCAGGCCGCCCAAGTTCGATGCATGTTCCATCTGTGCGTGGATCAGGTCGTTGCGCATGGCCTCGTTGACCTCATATACGCCGCCCGGGATGGGCTTGATCAGGCCGCCTCGGCCGATGACGGCCGACAGGTCGTGTACATCGATTCCTTTCTCCTTCAGTGCATCGAGGACCAAGCCGCGGCGCCAGGGCAGCTGGTCTGCTACGGCGGCATAGCGGGCGATCTCCTCAGCCGGATGGCGGAGCGTCAGTTCGAGGGTGGGTTTTTCGTCTTCATAGAGGGCCAACTTCGTAGAAGTCGAGCCCGGGTTAATTGCCAGTATCTTGAAGCTCATATCGAATTTTGTCGGTCGGGTTAGTTTGGTTGCAGATTATTTAGCGGCCAGACAAGCCAGAGCGATCGAATAGAGCTTTGTTTTGCTGGTGTCGCCACGCGACGTCAGTACGCACGGAACCTTCGTACCCATCACCATAGCGGCGATTTCACCACCACCGAAGTGCGTAGCGGCCTTGAAGAATACGTTGCCCGACTCGATGTTCGGGAAGAGCAGGCAGTCCGGATCTCCGGCAACGCTCGAACCCTTCACCTTCTTGTGCTCGGCAACCTCCTTGTAGAGAGCGACGTCGATCGACAGCGGGCCGTCGATAACGATGTTGCCCAGCTGGCCGCGGTCACCCATTTTGGCGAGGATGGCGCTTTCGGTCGACGAGATTACGCTCGGCAGCAGCTGCTCCGAGGGGGCGATGCAGGCGATCTTCGGCGTGGTGATGCCCAGCAGGTTGGCCGTGCGGGCGAGGTAACCGATCTGTACGGTCTTCTGCTTGAAATCGGGCAGCGGAATAACGGCTACGTCCGAGATAACGAGCAGTTTGTGGTACGACGGCATCTCAACGACCGATACGTGGCTCAGAACGCCCTTCGGGGGGAAGAGGCCCGCATCCTTGTTGAGGATGCCGCGCATGTATTTGTCGGTCGAGACCAGACCCTTCATCAATACGTCCGCGTTACCGGCAACGACGGCGGCAACGGCCTGCTGCACGCACTTCACGTCGTTCTTCTCCTCGACGATGTTGAAAACCGAGATGTCGATATTGTTTTCGGCGCAAACCTGCTCGATGACGGCGCGCTCGCCATAGAGCGTCGGCTCTACGAGGCCCTCTTTGTAGGCCTCGTAAACGGCCTCGAGCGTGTGCGAATCCTGACCGTAGGCTACGGCCAGACGTTTTCTACCTTTTTTGCGTGCTTCGACTACGATGTCTGAAAGATGCTGAATCATAGTTTTGATTGTTTTTTGAAAAAATGTTGTGTATTTTTTATTATCTTTTCCTTCGTGGAAGAGGAAATTATTTAACCAAATTATAGGTGTCGGTTGCAATCATCAACTCCTCGTCGGTAGCGATCATGGCGACCTTTACGCGCGACGACGGTTTCGTAAGGAGTTTGTCCACACCGCGGGCACCCTTGTTGGCCTCCTGGTCGAACTCTACGCCCAGGAATTCAAGTCCCTGACAGACGCTTTCGCGCATTTCGTCCGAATTTTCGCCCACGCCGCCCGTGAAGACGATCAGATCCAGACCGCCCATCTCGGCGGCGTACTGTCCGATGAATTTCTTGATGCGGTTATCGTAGATGTCGCGTGCGAGGATGGCGCGTTGGTTGCCCGCATGGTATGCGTCGTCGATGTCGCGCATGTCACTCGAAAGGCCCGAAAGGCCCTGTACGCCCGACTTCTTGTTCATCATGGCATTCACCTGTTCGTAGCTCATGCCCTCTTTTTCGCCGATGTAGGTGATGGCGCTGGGGTCGACTTCGCCGCAGCGCGTACCCATCACCAGACCGTCCACGGGCGAGAAGCCCATCGACGTATCGAACGACTTGCCGTTGAGAACGGCCGTCACCGAGGCGCCGTTGCCGATGTGGCAGGTGATGATTTTCGAGTGGGCAAGATCCAGTCCGGCCACCTCGGCACCTTTGGCTGCCACGTACTTGTGGCTGGTTCCGTGGAAACCGTACTTGCGCACGCGGTACTTCTCATAGTATTCATAGGGCAGGGCATACATGTAGTTGACGGCCGGAATCGTCTGATGGAACGACGTGTCGAAGACGGCTACCTGCGGAACGCCCGGCAGCACCTTCTCGATCGAGAGGATGCCTTCGAGGTTGGCGGGGTTGTGCAGCGGAGCGATTTCGAAGAGTTTGCGGATCTTCTCCTTCACCTCTTCGTTGACGAGGCAGCTCTGCGAAAAGAATTCGCCTCCGTGGGCCACACGATGGCCGACGGCCTTCACCTCCGAGAGCGAAGCGATGACGCCGTGTTTCGGGTCGGTCAGTGCTTCGAGTACCAGACGGATACCCGTCGTATGGTCCGGAATGGGCTGGTGGTGGATCTCGAAACGTTCCTTGCCCACGGGTTTGTGGGTCAGATCGCTTTCGGCCAGGCCGATACGCTCGACAAGACCTTTGGCGAGCAACTTGTTGGAACCGGCCTCGATGTCGATCACCTGATATTTGATCGACGAACTGCCGCAGTTGAGTACGAGTATAACCATATTGCAGTGTAGTTTTAAATTGTTTTTATTATCTGTTTTTTTTCGGCTCTCAATGTTTCACATGTTCACCGATCCAGGCGCCCGCTGCGACGCAAACTACGCAGAGGAGTATGCTCAATGCGATGTAGAGCAGGGCCGGAGTCCAGTCTCCGTGCCGCATGAGTCGCAGTGTGTCGGCCGAGAAGGTCGAAAAGGTGGTGAATCCGCCACAGAATCCCACGGTCAGCAGGCGCAGCAGCCACGGTGAATCGCCGATCCATCCGGTGAAGAGTCCGATCAGAAACGATCCGACGACATTCACGACGAAGGTGCCGGTGGGAAATCCGCCGAGGGTGTAACCGGAGAGCAGGTGGCCCGAGAGCAGGTAACGGACCATGCTGCCTGCGGCGCCGCCGGCGCCGACGATCAGGAATTCACGCAACACGTTTGAAACAGGGCTTTTTTAATAATTGCGCAAATTTACGTAAAAAAAAGTTACGGATTATAATAAATCTTACGCTTTTTTGGTGCGAAATTCGTGTAAAAGGAGGAATTCGTCCTTTTTCGTCAGCGGATGTAACTGGCCAGGAGTTTCAGTTCCGGTTGCGGCGTGATGCGCAGGTGGCGTACGGCGGCAGGAACGAGGAGTGTTTCGCCGGTGCGGATGGGCATCTCGGATTCGTTGTCAGCCCGCAGTGTGCCGCTTCCGCCGACGCAGATCAGTGCTACGAAGGAGTCGAGCGAGGTGTAGTTGCAGTCGATCGGTTGGTCGAGGTCGTAGAGTGATGCCGTGAAGTAGGGGCAGGTAAGCAATTCGGTCTCGATATTGCGGCATTGCGGCAGCGGAGGCAGATGATCCTCCTGTACGGTGTAGTCGATGGCCTCT
>CALUII010000008.1 GCA_944320665.1 uncultured Alistipes sp.
CCCGAACTGAAGGATTTCGTGGGCCACACGCTGATCCACACCGACGGTACGACGCTGCTCGGTGCCGACGACAAGGCCGGTGTGGCCGAAATCATGACCGCGGCCGAGTACCTGATGGCCCATCCCGAGATCCCGCACGGCAAGATCCGCCTGGGCTTCACCCCCGACGAGGAGGTGGGACGCGGCGTGGACCACTTCGACGTGAAGGCCTTCGGTGCCGACTTCGCCTACACGATCGACGGCGGATACGAGGGCGAGCTGGAGTACGAGAACTTCAATGCCGCCGGTGCCAAGATCGAGATCCAGGGCCGCAACGTCCACCCGGGCTACGCCAAGGACAAGATGATCAACGCCATCGAGGTGGCCTGCGAACTGAACCGCATGCTTCCCGCCACGCAGCGTCCCGAGCATACCGACGGCTATGAGGGATTCTATCACTGCGTCGGCCTTAACGGCACGGTGGAGCAGGCCTCGATCAGCTACATCATCCGCGACCACGACGCCGAAAAGTTCGAACAGAAGAAACACTACCTTGTTCGCTGCGTCGAGTTGCTCAACGAACGCTACGGTGCCGACGTGCTGCGCCTGACGCTCAACGACCAGTACTACAACATGCGCAAGATGGTCGAGCCGCATCCGCAGGTGATCGACAAGGCCCTGGAGGCGATGCGTCTGTCGGACGTAGTGCCCATCGTACGCCCGATCCGCGGCGGCACGGACGGTGCCCGTCTGTCGTTCATGGGTCTGCCCTGCCCGAACCTCTTCACGGGCGGCATGAACTTCCACGGCAAGTTCGAATATGCGTCGCTCACCACGATGCACAAGGCCATGCAGACGATCCTCCACCTGGCCCAGCTCTGGGCCAAATAACGACACCGGACCCTCGTCGGTTCTGCCGGCTCACGCACATTCCCGCGTTGCGCCTCCACTCCTTCCACACGAAGGAGCTGCGCGACACGGGAATGTTTCCCAGACACAGGACAAGAAACAACATCCCCCCCTACCACCCCACACACTCACATTCCAACATCAGTTATGGATCGATACGGTTTTCTGAAAGTTGCCGCAGCCGTACCTCAGGTACGCGTAGCCGACTGCGCCTTCAATGCCTCACGCATCATCGAGATGACCCAGAGGGCCGCCCAGCGCGGCGTGGAGATCATCGCCTTTCCCGAACTTTCGCTCACGGGCTATACGTGCGGAGACCTCTTTCTGCGCCCGGCCCTGCTCGACGCCGCCGAAGAGGCGCTGTCCAACATCCTGAAAGCAACGCGCAAACTGCCGCTGGCCCTGATCGTCGGTCTGCCCATACGCTACGGCAACGAACTCTACAACTGCGCCGCCATCGGCGCCCAGGGACGCCTGATGGGCGTCGTTCCCAAGTGCCATATCCCCAACTACGGCGAATTCTATGAAGCACGCTGGTTCGCGTCGGGCGCCGACATCACCTCCGACACGCTCAACCTCTTCGGCAATGAGGTGGATTTCGGACGCGACCTGACCTTCTCGGTCAACGGCGCCGAATTCGGCGTCGAGATCTGCGAGGACATGTGGAACGCCGTTCCCCCGTCGTCGCTGCTGGCTCAGGCCGGCGCCAAGGTGCTCTTCAACCTCTCGGCATCGCCCGAATCGGCCGGAAAACACGACTACCTGCGCACACTCATCGCCCAACAATCGGCCCGCACCCTCTCGGCCTACGTCTACTGCTCGGCCGGCCCCGGCGAATCCTCGACCGACTCGGTCTTTGCCGGCAACGGCATCATCGCCGAGTGCGGCTGGGTAATGCGCGAAAGCGAGCGGTTTGCCACCGACGAACAACTGGTCGTGGCTGACGTCGATCTCGAACGCATCGACAACGACCGCCGACGCATGACCACCTTCTGCTCCTCGGAAAACATTCCCGAAACGACCGTCATCGAGCTCGAAATCGCCGAGAGTCTGCGTCCCGAAACCCTCGACCGCGAAGTGGATCCGATGCCCTTCGTTCCGGCCGACCAGGCCCTGCGCGCCGAACGTTGCGAGGAGATTCTGGCCATCCAAAGTTGCGGCCTGTCCCAGCGTCTGGCCTACACGGGATGTCGCAGTGCCATCATCGGACTTTCGGGCGGACTCGACTCAACCCTGGCACTGCTCGTGGCCGTACGGACGTTCGACCGGCTGAAACTCGACCGCAAGGGGATCATCGGCATCACCATGCCGGGTTTCGGCACTACGGACCGGACCTACAACAATGCGCTGGAACTGATGCGCCAACTGGGCATCACGATGCGCGAGATACCAATCCGCAAGGCCTGCGAGCAACACTTCGCCGACATCGGCCTCGATCCCGCAGACCGTTCGGCCGCTTATGAGAATGCCCAGGCCCGCGAACGTACGCAGATCCTCATGGACGTGGCCAACATGGAGAACGGACTGGTCATCGGCACAGGCGACCTGAGCGAACTGGCACTCGGCTGGGCCACGTACAACGGCGACCAGATGTCGATGTACGGCGTCAACGGCTCCGTACCGAAGACACTCGTGCGCTACCTGGTGGCCTGGTCGGCCGAACAATACGGCGGCCGCATCCGCGAGATCCTGCTCGACATCTGCGACACCCCCGTGAGTCCGGAGCTGCTGCCCGCCGACGAGCAGGGCGAGATCGCACAGAAGACCGAAGATCTGGTCGGACCCTATGAGCTGCACGACTTCTTCCTCTACCACTTCATGCGCTCGGGATACGGACCGGCCAAGATCCTCTATCTGGCCGAGCTGGCCTTCAAGGGACGCTACGACCGCAAGGTACTGCTGCACTGGTTGCGTATCTTCCTGCGCCGCTTCTTCGGCCAGCAGTTCAAGCGTTCGGCCATGCCCGACGGCCCCAAAGTGGGAAGCGTATCACTCTCACCGAGAGGCGATTGGCGCATGCCATCGGATGCCAGCGCCGCGCTGTGGCTCGCAGAACTCGACCGTTGCGAAAAATAAAAGACCCATACCTTAAAATTTTCTCCCCCCAAACAAACACCCCTGAAAGTTATGAAAAAATGGTTTCAAAGGCTGCTGTTGCCGCTCGCATGCGTCAGTCTGGCCACGTCATGCGGTCTGATTGACGAGCTCGATGAAGAGGACAACGGCAAAGACAATGTGCCCACAACCCCGACCACCCTTCTCGAGCTGCAACTCGAACGTGCGGCCGCAACCGTTCCTTATGGAGGGGTCGTCCGCGTAGGCTTCAACACGAGAATCATCCAGACGGGCGGATCGACCGATGATGGTTCGGAGAGCACAGCCGAATCCCTTGAACTCGTCTACCGCGCCGAGACCAGCGACCCGCAACTCTACTCCGTAGAGGTCGCTCAGGAGAGCAATACGTCGGGTGCACTGCTTATCTCCGGAATCGATCCCCAGGCCGGGACCACCACGGGCGAGGTCTCGCTGTATGTCTATGCCCGGTCGGATGAGCACATCAACACCTATGCCCAACTGGTAATCGAATCGCTCTCCTGCGAACTGCAGAACGCCCCCAACGAGAACACCTATCTGGTAGCCCCCGAAGGCGAAGAACTCGTGGTGGACATAGTCTGCAACACCTCCGAACTGCAACCTCTGGAGATCACGGACGAATGGATCAAATACGATACGTCGGAGTGCAGCATCGAGCCGCTGGACGAGACGTCGACCTACACGCTCCAACGTCACCGGCTCCATATCGAGCCCCACACCCAGGGTACCGACTCGCGCAAAGCATGGATCTGCATCCGCTCCGCAGAGGGGACGTACCTCCTTGACTTCACGATCGTGCAAGAGGTGGACTATGCGGCCGACGGCCGTGAAATGGTGCTGCTCGTTCGGGCCTCGGCCGGAAATGCACAGACAGTCTACCTGCCGCTGGATCAGATCGAGCAGTGCACGATCGACTGGGGCGACGGGACCCGCGAGCGATACGAACAAACCTACACCTACGACAACCCCCTGCACCACGTCTATGCCGAAGCGGGCGAATATCGCGTCACGATCAGCGGCCACGTCAAGGCAATCAACTCGTTCCGAATGCCTACCGGAGCCACGACCAACTGCCTGCTTGCGGTCGAGAAGTGGGGCAACCTCGGCGCCGAGGAGATCTCGCTGCAGGGTGTCACCTCACTGCAACGCATCGCCCCGGATACGGACGGCGCCTTTGCCAACATCACGGTCTTTGACCGCACATTCGCACTGTGCACGGGGCTGACCGAACTGCCCGACGGACTCTTCAGCCAGGCAACGTCGGCCAACACCTTCGAGCTGACCTTCTATGAGTGTACCGGTCTGAAGTCGCTGCCCGACGGGCTCTTCGAGGAGGCCAACCCCACGACCTTCGACATGACCTTTGCCAACTGCACGGGTCTCACCGAACTGCCCGACGGACTCTTCCGCGGATGCTCCAACGCCGACCTCTTCAACCGCACGTTCGAGAAGTGCACGGGGCTGACCTCGCTGCCGGCCGACCTGTTTGCAGCGTGCACGGGTGTCTCGCGCTTCAAGTCGACGTTCCAGGGCTGCACGGGACTCACGTCGATTCCGGCCGGACTCTTCGCCCACAACACCCAAGTGACCAGCTTCAACGGCGAGGTGATCTACTACGAAGGGATCTCCTATCAGGAGTACAAGGGTCTCTTCGGTGCCTGCACGGGTCTGCGCTCGATTCCCGAGGAGCTCTTTGCCAACTGCCCCGATGCCGAGGGATTCTCGATGGCATTTATCGACTGCACGTCCCTCGAATCGGTTCCGGCCCAACTCTTTGCAGCGAATACCCGGGTAACCGATCTGAGCAGCGTCTTCGAAAACTGCACGAGCCTCACCGAGCTGCCCGACGGGCTGCTGGATACCAACACGCAACTGCAGGACATCGACGACATGTGTTCGGGCTGCACCTCCCTGAAGCGCATTCCGACCGGCCTGTTCGACCACAACCGCTTGATCAACCGGTGCTACATGGCCTTCTACAGCTGCACGGCACTGCAAGGTGAGTCGCCCTACACGGAGATCAACGGGGTGAAGTACCACCTCTACGAACGCAGCAACAACCCGATCGAATTTACGGCGCCGCAGGGTGACCGCTGCTTCACGGGTTGCCGCAATCTGAGCGACTACGACTCGATGCCCGAATCGTGGCGCTGACATCCGACCGACGGGAGCCGCACACGCACGGTTCCGAGAGAGAGAATGCGGCTCTATCCCCTCAAACAGGGATAGAGCCGCACTCTTTTGCAAGGCACTCTCACGAATCCGGCCGTCAGCTTCAGAGCAGAAGCACGCCCAGAGCCATCACAACAAATCCGACCGCAAAACCAGCCGCCACCTGCCAGGCATCGTGACACCCGAGCCCAAGGCGCGCCGAAGCCAAGGCCCCGGCTCCCAGCACCGCCCCCACCAACGGCCAGAACAGGTCACCGACTCCGGCGATACTCATCACCACGAGAGCAGCCACCACCGCCCCCATGGCAATCATGTGCAGACTGATCTTCCAGAAATGCGTGATGGCCCACCCGCAGCAGACACAACAGGCTGCCGCCAACATGAACTTACGCAGAAAGACGGCCGATGGAATCCGCGTCATGGTCAGCGCACAGAGCACGTAGCAAATCATCCCGATCAACAACGGCCAGCTGCGCTCGCTTCGATCATCGAGCCGCCAGTCGGAGATACGCCCCAACGAGCGCATCAGTCCGAGCGACAAGACGGGAATGAGAACCGTATACAAGGCCACCACACCGAGAAGATACCCTTTCCATGCCGTCGGATAAAACCGGAAAACCGTCGCCGTGAAGAGTATTCCCAGCAGATAGAGTGGCAAAAAAAAGGGATGCAACACCCACGACACCGTGCGGGCCAATCGATTGATGCCGATAGAATTCATGGTTTCACAAAGGTTTGGATTGATGGTTCGTAAAAAGAGAGAATGATCGGCGGTCGGTGGCCTCTCTACGCCAGGCCGGTCGGGCGCTTCCGCTCAAGGCGAGATGTTCCTCTGCCCGTCCTCACCAGGCCCCGGCATCGCAGCAGCGTCTCACCGACAACGGGATGCCACCGACAGCAAGTGCCGCCACCTTTCAGATCTGTTTGCGCAGACGTGCCACCGGAATGCCCAGCATTTCGCGGTACTTGGCCACCGTACGACGTGCGATGTGGTAACCACGCGCATTGAGCATGTCCATCAGCGTCTCGTCGGTCAGCGGACGGCGCTTGTCCTCCTCGTCGATGCACTTCTGGAGCAGATTCTTGATCTCGTAACTCGAAACCTCCTCGCCCGAGTCGGTCTGCATCGCCTCCGAGAAGAGCGACTTGAGCAGAATGATTCCGAACTGCGTCTGGACGTACTTGCTGTTCACCACACGCGAGATGGTCGAGACATCGAGCCCCGTACGGTCGGCAATGTCCTTGAGGATCATCGGCCGGAGTTTGCTCCGGTCGCCATCCTTGAAATACTCCTTCTGGTAGTCGAGAATCGTCTGCATCGTCCGCATCAGTGTATCATGCCGCTGCTTGATGGCCGAAATGAACCATTTGGCCGAATCGATCTTGCTCTTGACAAACTGCAGCGCCTCACGATCCTTCTCCTTCACCGTACCGTCGGCCCCCACCATGTCACGGATCATATCGACGTAGCGCCGGTTGACGCGGACCTCGGGGACGTTCGACGAATTGAGCGTCAGATCGAATCGACCGTCGTGGTAGTCGAGCAGAAAGTCCGGAATGATGTAGGGCGTCGTATCGGTTCCCCCCTCCGAGTAGAGATTTCCCGGTTTGGGGGAAAGGTGACGGATCTCGTCGATCGCCGCACGGAACTCCTCCTCCGAAACCTGCAGACGCGCAATCAGTTTTTCGTAGTGTTTCTTGACAAACTCATCGAAATAGTTCGTCAGGATCTTTCGGGCCAGACGTCGGGCACGGGTCTGCACCGGCTGCTGGTCCATCTGCAGCAGCAGGCACTCCTGAAGGCTGCGGGCTCCGACACCGGCCGGTTCGAGTTCGTGAAGAACTCCCAACAGGCGTTCGAGCTCCTCGGGTGAAGTCTCGATCCCCTGGGTAAAGGCAATGTCGTCGGCCACGGACTCCAGATCGCGGCGCAGGTATCCGTCCTCATCGAGGCTTCCGACCAGATAGGTAGCCAGACGCATCTCCCGCTCCGAGAGGTCGCGATAACCCAACTGTTCGATCAGATACTCCTGCAGCGAACGGCCTCCCGTGAGGTAGACGGGACGTTGTTTGTCGTCCTTCGAGAAGTTGTTGATCCGGCTTTTGTAGGCAGGCGTATCGTCCTCGCGCAGGTACTCATCGACCGAAATTTCACGAGGTTCGCCCTCATCCGGTGTACGCTCCTCCTCTTCCAGGACGATGTTGTCCTCAATCTCCTGCTTGATACGCTGTTCGAGCTGCACGGTGGGCAACTCCAGCAGTTTGATCATTTGGATCTGCTGCGGAGAGAGTTTCTGCTGCAGCGACAGCACCTGTTTTTGGTTGATAGCCATGTTTCGCGTCCAAAATTATAAACGAAAACGCGCGCGGAGGCCGGGCTGGCACTCCGCGGCGCGTAGCACTTTTCGATAAGATCCATTCCAGGTTCCTCCCCCCTCCGTACGAACCGGGAAACAGGGGAGCACCCTTTTACCGGATGCCTCGAACCGGACATCGCCCGCCGCCGTTCCAAGCGGCGCAGCCCGTCGGCATCAGAAATCGGCATG
Source organism: uncultured Alistipes sp. (assembly GCA_944320665.1). GTDB lineage: Bacteria > Bacteroidota > Bacteroidia > Bacteroidales > Rikenellaceae > Alistipes. The sequence continues at coordinate 7,701 of CALUII010000008.1, forward strand.
CAGCGGCGTACGCGGGAAGGGCTGCACGTCGCGGATGTTGGTCAATCCCGTCACGAACATCAGCAGACGGTCGAAGCCCAGGCCAAAGCCCGAGTGGGGAGCCGATCCCCAGCGGCGCGTATCGAGGTACCACCACAACTCGCGTTCGCTCATGTGCAACTCCTTGACACGTGCAGAAAGCTTGCCATAATCGGCCTCACGCTCCGAACCGCCGATGATTTCGCCGATTCCCGGGAACAAAACGTCCATTGCGCGCACCGTCTTGCCGTCGTCGTTCTGTTTCATGTAGAAGGCCTTGATCTGCTTCGGGTAGTTGATCAGGATGACCGGACGCTTGAAGTGCTCCTCGACGAGGTAGCGCTCGTGCTCCGACTGCAGGTCGCAGCCCCAGTCGCACGGGAACTCGAACTTGTGGCCCGAAGCCTTCAGGATCTCGATACCCTCGGTATAGTCCAGACGCTTGAACTCGTTGTTGACCACGAAGTGCAGGCGGTCGAGCAGTCCCGGTTCCCACATCTTGTTCATGAACTCGAGGTCCTCACGGCAGTTGTCCAGCGCATAGCGGATCAGGTACTTGAGGAAGTCCTCGGCCAGCTCCATGTTGTCCTCCAAGTCGTAGAAGGCGGCCTCGGGCTCGATCATCCAGAACTCCGAAGCGTGGCGCGGCGTATTGGAATTCTCGGCGCGGAACGTCGGGCCGAACGTGTAGATACGGCCCAGCGACAGGGCACCCAGTTCACCCTCGAGCTGTCCCGAAACGGTCAGGTTGCACGACCGGCCGAAGAAGTCCTTCGTGTAGTCGACCTGCCCCTCCTCGGTCTTGGGGACGTTGTTGAGGTCGAGCGTCGTCACCTGGAACATGGCGCCGGCTCCCTCGCAGTCCGACGCGGTAATGATCGGCGTATGGAAGTAGAAGAATCCCTGCTTGTTGAAGTACTCGTGGATGGCATAGGCCATGGCGTGGCGGATACGCAGCACGGCACCGAACGTATTGGTTCGCGGACGCAGGTAGGCGATGTCGCGCAGGAATTCGAGCGAATGGCCCTTCTTCTGCAACGGATAGGTATCGGGATCGGCCGTGCCGTAGATCTCGATCCGCTCGGCCTGGACCTCCACACCCTGACCGGCGCCCATCGACTTCACCAGACGGCCGTCCACCCGGATGCAGGCTCCCGTGGTAATGGGCTTGAGCGTCTCCTCGGCGATCTTCGAGAGATCGACCACGACCTGGATATTGGCCACGCACGAACCATCGTTCATGGCAATGAAGGCCACGTTCTTGTTGCCGCGCTTGGTGCGGACCCATCCCTTGACGGTCACATCGACATCTACGTCGGTCGATTTCAGAATTTCTACGATTCTCTGCGTTTTCATATACGTTGTTGTTTCTGAGTTTTCAGTCCTCTTTCTGAATTTACAAAGGTAGGTATTTATTTGCGATTTGTCAAAAAAAAAGTACCTTTGTCGGACAACTATCCACACGGAACGCCATGAGAAAAATCCTCCTTCTGATAGCCGCCTGCGGCCTTTGGAGCGCCGTCGCGGCACAATCCGCCGGCCGCGTCTTCCGCACCGAAGCGGCCCCCTACGACACACGTCACGATGCCGACACGCGCAGCCACAAGGACGATGCGGCCTACATGACCTTCGCTCCGACCCCCGTGGCTGCGACCGACGGTGCGGTGCTGGTGGCCCAGACGCTCGAGATCCCCTACGCCTGGACCGACGGCAACGTCTACCTCCACCTGGAGAATGTCGGCGCAGCCTACGACCTCACGCTCAACGGCCAGCCGGTCGCTTCGGTCGAGGATCCGTCCACACCGGCCGACTTCTACCTCTCGCCCCACGTGCGCCAGGGGGCGAACGTTCTGATGGTGGCGATGCGCCCGTCGCGCACGCCACAACTGCAAGAGGCTACGCCCGCCTCGCCGCGCAAACCCTTCGCCGAGAGCTACCTCTACATGCAGAACCGGCGCAGCATCGCCGACTTCACGCTGTCGCTCGTCCCCGATTCGACACAACGCTTCGGCGTGCTGCGGCTCGACGTCATCGCCCAGAACGCGTTCAACTACGAAGAGCCCATAACGGTCGGTTACGACATCTACTCGCCGCAGGGCAAACTGCTCGACTTCAACATCGTGGACCACACGCTCGCGGGCCGCTCGACCGACACGTTGCACTTCACGCCCTACATCTACCACACCTACGAGAACAAGTGGGAGGCCGGCGGCACGAAGAACCCGCCCCTCTACCGCGTGATGCTCTTCCTGCGCCGCGACGGCGCCTACAAGGAGTACATGCCCCGCAAGGTGGGTTTCCGCGACATCACCCTGCGCGACGGCCGCTTCTACAGCTTCGGGAAGCCCCTCACCCTCCGTGAGGCGCGCTACAACGCCGGTGCCGACCGGACAGCCACACGCGCCCAGCTCGCGGCCCTGAAGAAACAAGGCACGAATACGATCCGCCCCGACTATCCGCAACCGGCCTGGTTCTACGAGTTGTGCGACGAACTGGGGCTTTACGTGATCGACCGCGCCAACCTCAACGCCCCGGCAGGCCGCGGTGACCGCACGGTGGGAGGCACGCCATCGAACGACCCGACGCTGGTCGAGGAGTTCCTCGAACGCGTGAAGGCGATGTACTATCGCTCACGCAACTTCACCTGCGTGATCGCTTACGAACTGGGGGGCGAATCGGGCAACGGATACAATATGTACAAGGCCTACCAGTGGCTCAAGTCCGTCGAACGGGAGCGCCCCGTCATCTACGGCGACGCCGACGGCGAGTGGAATTCGGATCTGTAACGGTCCCCGGCCTCGGACTCGTTCCTCTCCGGCATCGGCCCCGGGTGCAGCAAACGCCGCCCCTTCCCCGCCATCGAACCACACTCTGTACTCCGGTCCGAATACGGACCGGAACCAACCTCCGAACCAGCGCATGAACATCGAACTGATCGTCATCGGAAAAACCGACTCCCACGAGATCGAATCGCTCGTCGCCCTCTACGCCCGGCGGGTAAACCACTACTGCAAATTCGACCTGACCGTGCTGCCCGACCTGCGCAACACGCGGAACCTCACGCCCGAACAGCAACGCACGGCTGAGGGCGAAGCCCTGTTGCGCCAATTCACCGAGGGCGACTACGTGGTGCTGCTCGACGAACGCGGCGACGAAATGCGCTCGGTGGAGTTCGCCCTCTGGCTCCAGAAACGGCTCAACAGCGGCCGTAAACGCCTCGTGATGGTGATCGGCGGCCCCTATGGCTTCTCCGACGCGGTCTATTCGCGGGCCGACGCCCGGCTGTCGCTCTCGCGCATGACCTTCTCGCATCAGATCGTCCGCGCCATCTTCGCCGAGCAGATCTACCGCGCCTTCACCATCCTGCGCAACGAACCCTACCACCACGAATAGTCCCGACACATGCATCGTCCCGCCATCGCCATCCTCACACCGCACCTGCTCACCGGACTGGGGCTCAAGAGCCTCCTCGGCGAGCAGCTCCCGCAGGTCGAAGTCGTGCTCTTCGTCCGTTTCGAAGAGTTCGCTGCAGGAGAGCCGGAACACTACGTACACTACTTCGTCGACGAGGCGCTCTTCCTCCGCCATGAGGAGTTCTTCGCTCCCCGCCGCACGAAAGTCATTCTGCTGACCGCCGGACACACCGCACAACGGGAGGGGATGCACCAACTCAACGTCGAGGCCGATGAGGAGCAACTTGTCCGCGAAATTCTCCGACTCCAGCACGGCGTTCACCGCCCGGGACACGGCATCCCGACGCAACCCGCACAACCGCCGCTGCTCTCGGCACGCGAGGAGGAGGTACTGACGCTCATCGCCCGCGGGCTGATGAACAAGGAGATCGCCGACCGCCTGCACATCGGCACGACGACCGTCATCTCACACCGACGCAACATCATGGAGAAACTCGGCATCAAATCCGTGGCCGGCCTGACCCTCTATGCCGTCACGCGGGGCTATGTCGACGCCGAAGACCTCGGACGAATCCTCACAAATTAGGATTGCACGGCCCGAAAGAAAAGCGTTACTTTGTGCCGCTCAAACCCCACGATGATGAACCTTCACCGCTCCCGCCACCTGCTCGTTGCCCTGCTGGCTGCCGCAGCCCCGCTGCTGCCGGCCCGTGCGGACGACGAGGGACGGCTCATGGATACGCTCGTGGTGGCCGACCGCGTGCAGGTGACGGCCATCAAACAGGGACTCTCACTCCGCACACAGCCCGTTGCGGCCACGGTGCTCGGACAGACAACGATCGAACGCTGCAGGACGAATGCCCTGAAGGATCTGTCGGAACTGGCTCCCAACCTCTTCATCCCCGATTACGGATCGCGCATGACCTCGTCGATCTACGTCCGCGGCATGGGTGCCCGCATCGACCAGCCCGTGCTGGGCATGAACGTGGACAACGTGCCGCTGATGAACAAGAACGCCTACGACTTCGAATTGGCCGATGTCGAACGCATCGAGGTACTGCGCGGCCCTCAGAGTACGCTCTACGGCCGCAACACGATGGGCGGTGTGGTGAACGTCTACACGCTCTCGCCGCTCACGTGGCAGGGCACCCGCATCGGCGCCGAGTACGGATCGGGGCAGACGATGCGCCTGAGGGCCTCGACCTACCATCGGCTCAAGGAGGGGATGGGGCTGGCCGCCGCGGCCTGGTATACGCAGAGCGACGGGCTCTTCACGAACCGCACAACGGGAGAGCGGTGCGATTGGGAGCGGCTGGGCGGCGCACGGCTCAAGTTCCAGTGGCGCAACACGCGCGGTTTGCGCATCGAGAACACCGCCTCATTCACGTCGCTCGCCCAGGGAGGCTATCCCTATGCCTATGCGGGCGAGGAGCTACGGGGGGAGGACGGCACGGTGCTCGTCCGTCCGGGGGAAATCGCCTACAATGACCCCTGCTCGTATGACCGCACAGCCTTCACCGAGGGATTCACGCTGCGCTACGACGCCGAACGCTTCTCCATCGCCTCGATCACGAGTTATCAATACACAGACGACGACATGATCCTCGACCAGGATTTCCTGCCGCTCTCCTACTTCACGTTGCGGCAGTCGCTGCGCGAACATGCCCTCACGGAGGATCTGGTCATCCGTTCCCGCACGGAGGGAGCCTACCGCTGGCTCGTCGGTGCCTTCGGATTCTACAAGCACGGGCGTATGGATGCTCCCGTACTCTTCAAACAGGACGGCATCGAGCGGCTCATCCTGGCCAATGCCAATGCACACGATCCGGACTATCTTTACACGTGGCTCGATGACACGCTGCCGCTCGACAGCCGCTTTCGCATGCCCGATGTCGGCGCGGCAATCTACCACGAATCGGAATACCATACGGGCCGTTGGACCTTCACGGCCGGCGTACGCGTCGACTACGAACACGCCCGCCTGCACTACGAGAACGAGACCGTGGCTCGCTATACGAAGACCCACCGCACCGACGGCACGCTCTATCCGCTCGAACTGCGGCTCGACGAGGGCGGCACCCTGCGTCAAACCTTCGTCGAGGTGCTGCCCAAAGCCTCCGTGCGCTATGCGTTCGACACGGGCAACGACCTCTACGTCTCGGTGGCCAAGGGATACAAGGCCGGCGGATTCAACACGCAGATGTTCTCCGACGTGCTGCAGCAAAAACTGATGAAACGCATGGGCTTCGGCGCCGAATACGACATCGACCGGGTAGTGAGCTACAAACCCGAAAAAAGCTGGAATTACGAACTGGGCGGCCATTTCACCGCCGCCAACGGCGCGCTGCGGGGCGATTTCGCCCTCTTCTGGATCGACTGCCGCGACCAGCAGCTCACGGTCTTCCCCGAGGGAACGACCACCGGCCGCATGATGACCAACGCCGGCCGCACACGCAGTCTGGGTGGTGAACTCACGATGCAGGCCTCGCCGTGGCAGCACCTCGACCTGGCCCTCTCCTACGGCTACACGCACGCCACGTTCCGCCGTTACGACAACGGCCGACAGGATTTCCGCGGCAACCGTCTCCCCTATGCACCGGAGCATACCGGCTCGCTGCGTGCGGCATGGACCCTCCCGACAGGTGTCGCCTGGCTGGGCGACCTGGTCTTCGGCGCCGACGTGCGAGCCGCCGGGCGCATCTGGTGGAACGAGGAAAACAGCCTCGTGCAACCCTTCTACGCCCTGCTCAACGCCTCGATCCGGCTCGAACACGAACACTACTCTCTTGAGCTCTGGGGCCGGAACCTCACGGGAACCCACTACGACACGTTCTACTTCGTCTCGATCGGCAACGCCTTCCTGCAGGCAGGCCGTCCCCGCACCTTCGGCATTACACTGAACATACACATTTCCAATAATCAATAACCCGAAAACCTCAGTTTATGAAAAAATTGTTTCTGCTCCTGTTTGCCGCCGCCGCAACCCTGACGGCCTGCGACGAAGACAAGGATTACGGCACGCCGAACGAAACCTACACCGGCACACTCACCGTCACCCTGCTGAGCGACCAGACCCAGAGCTACACCTACGAAAACAAGGAGTTCCGCATCGACAATCCGGCCGACGGCACGCTGACCCTCTGGATGATCGAGACACAATTCGTCCCGGCCATGCCCCAGCTGACCATGGAGGTCCCGGGTATCAGCTACTCGCGTCAGGTGGCCGGCACCACCCTGCTCACGGGCGACGAAATCATCCCGCTCATGGGCGGCACACCCTATGAACGCTACGTCATCACCGGACTCAACGGCGCGGTAGTCAACAGCGATCCGCACCAACTGGTCGTGAACTTCGAGTGCATGGGCTACCACGTCAGCTACGAAGGCGCACTGGCCCAGTAACCGCACGCGCACAGCAACCCGGCTGAAAGATCATGCGCAAATCCAGCCAAATATGTGTATATTTGCACCATGATTCCAGAAAAATACATCCCGTTCGTGGACGAGCTGATCGAACTGGCCATCCGCGAAGACATCGGTGACGGCGACCACACGTCGCTGTCGTGCATCCCGGCCTCGGCCCACGGCCGCATGCGCCTGCTCTGCAAACAGGAGGGCGTAATCGCCGGCATAGAAGTGGCACGACGCGTGCTGCAACGACTCGATCCCGCCATGCAGTTCGAACAGGTCCTTCACGACGGCGACCGCGTGAAACCGGGCGACGTGGCCTTCTATGTCGAGGGCAGCGAACGCTCGCTGCTGCAGGCCGAACGCATTCTGCTCAACATCATGCAGCGCATGAGCGGCGTCGCCACCCAGACATCCGTCTACGTCGCCCGACTCGAGGGACTGCATACCCGCGTACTCGACACGCGCAAAACGACGCCCGGCATGCGCGTACTCGACAAGATGGCCGTCAAGATCGGCGGCGGCGAGAACCACCGCATGGGACTCTTCGACATGATCCTGTTGAAAGACAACCACATCGACTTCGCCGGCGGCATCGTTCCGGCCATTACCCGCGTGAAGGAGTACCTGCTCCAGAAGGGCAAGCAGCTGCCCATCGAGTGCGAGGTGCGTTCGCTGGAGGATATCGACCGCGTCTTCGAGGCCGGCGGTGTGGACCGCATCATGTTCGACAACTTCACCCCGGAGCAGACCCGTGAAGCCGTCCGCAAGGTGGCAGGCCGTTGCGAGACCGAATCCAGCGGCGGAATCACACTCGAAAACCTGCGCGACTATGCCGAGACAGGCGTCGATTTCATCTCGGTCGGAGCCCTCACGCACCAGATCCGCTCGCTCGACATGTCGCTCAAAGCCTGCAAATAGCATGTCCGCAATGCCCCGGCCCCGACATCCGTTCGTGATGCTCGCATGGCGCATCGTGCTGGTCTACGTGACGCTGGCCTTGTGCCGCACGGTTTTCTACTTCTACAACGCCACGGCACTCGGAACCCCGGTACATACGGACTGGGGTTCCCTGCTTGTCGGTGCCCTGAAGTTCGACACCGTCTCGGTGATCTATGCCAACGGCCTCTTCATCCTGCTGTCGCTCGTACCGCTGCATTTGCGCGAAAAAGGGGTCTATCGCAACCTGCTCTTCGGCATCTACCTGTTCTTCAACTCGGTGTTGATCGTGGGACTCAATCTGGCCGATGCCGTCTATTTCAGCTATACGCAGAAACGCATCACGGCCGATGAACTCTTCTTCGCCGAGAACGACAACACACTGCCCCTCATCGGCAAGTTCATGTTCGAGAATCTCGGCATCGTGGTCGTGGGTGTGGCGCTGGTTCTCGGCCTGGCCCTCGGCTACCGACGCCGTACCCCGGTCAGTCCCTCGCCCCGCAATCCGTGGATCTATTACCTCGGCGGTCTGTGTCTTCTGGCCCTGACCGGCGGACTCTGCGTGGCGGGTGTCCGCGGCGGATTCACCCGCATGACCCGACCGATTACTCTGTCGAATGCCGCACTCTACACCTCGGACAATGCCCAGGCGAACCTCATCCTGAGCAATCCCTTCTGCCTGCTGCGCACGGTTGGCAGCAGCAGCGGCAACCGCGTTCCGCACTACTTCGACGACGCGGAAGCGCTGCGTCTCTTCAATCCGACCCACCAACCGGTCGACTCGGCCGCCGTGGACCTCTCGGGCCGCAACGTCGTCATCTTCATCATGGAGAGCATGTCGGCCGACCACTCCTTCCACCTGATGCCCGAAGCCTATGCCGACCGGCCGATCAAGGGATTCACCCCCTTCCTCGATTCGCTGATGCGCAACGGCTATTGCTTCCGGCAGATGTATGCCAACGGCACCCGGTCGATCCAGGCCATGCCCTCGGTCCTGGGGAGCATGCCCTCGTTCAAGACCCCCTTCGTGCTGATGCCGCAGTCACTCGGTGCCAGCCGCCAACTGCCCGCCATACTGCGCGACATGGGCTACACCACCGCTTTCTTCTGCGGCTCGGACCGCGGGTCAATGGGCTTCGATGCCTATGCCCGCTCGGCCGGTATCGACCGCCTCTTCAGCCGCCAGGATTATGAAACCGCACATGGCAACGACGATTTCGACGGATATTGGGGCATCTGGGACGAGCCCTTCCTGCAATATGCCGGCGAAGAGTTCGGCGCACTGCCCGAACCCTTCTTCGCCACCCTCTTCACGATCAGTTCGCACCATCCGTTCTACGTTCCCGAGACCTATGCCGACTCGCTGCCCGAGGGATACACGCGCATACACAAGAGTGTAGCGTATGACGACCAGGCCTTCCGCCGCTTCTTCCAACGATTCCACACGGCCGATTGGTTCCAACGGACGCTTTTCGTTTTTGTGGCCGACCACGTCTCGTCGGAGAAGTTTGCCCCCGAAAGCCGCCTCTACCCGGGCAACTACCACATCATCGGGTTCCTCTACACACCGGACGGCACCCTGCAGGGCGAATCGAACGACGTGGTGCAGCAGCTCGACATCATGCCCACCGTCTTGGGTCTGGTGGGCGGAGCCAGCACGTCGCCCTACTTTGCCTTCGGCCGCGACCTCTTCAATGAGCCGGAACGTCCGTCGTGGAGCCTTTCGTACGACGACCGCTTCCACGCCCTGCTGCAGGACCGAATCCTCCATTTCGACGAAGAGACGCTCACGACGACACGCCGCGACGATGGCACGCCCCTTGTAGCCGATACGCTGGGCGATCGCTTCAAGGCCCTCATACAACAGTACTACAAGCACATTGCAGCACAAAATTACCTTCCAGAATGATCGACTTCAAACCCATACGGCTCGAGGATCGGGCCGAAATCGAACGCTACACGATGCCGTCGCAGATCACCAACTGCGACCTGGCCTTCGCCAACATGTACTGCTGGCAGTTCATGTACCACAGCGCCTGGGCCGTGGTTGACGGATTCCTCGTCATTCGCTTTCAGATCGACGGCGGCGAGAAGATCGGCTACATGCAGCCCGTCGGACCGGGCGATTTTGCCCCGCTGATCCCGCTGTTGCGCGAGGATGCACACGCCCACGGACAACGCCTGCGCATCATCGGTCTGACGGACGAAGGGTGCGAGATGATCCGACGGATGCATATCGGGCTCTTTGCCTTCGAGTCGAGGCGTGCCCTGGAGGATTACGTCTATCGGGCCGAGGACCTGCGCACGCTCGCCGGACGGCACTACCAGCCCAAACGCAACCACATCAACCGCTTCCTGGCCGAATATCCCGATTACCACTACGAGGAACTCACGCCGGACCGCTTTGCCGAATGCCTGCAGCTCGAACGCGAATGGCGCCAGGGACGGGACGACCCCGACTCGGAGCTCAGTGCCGAACAACGAGCCATGCAGCGGGCCTTCGACCACTTCGAGGAGCTGGGACTGCGGGGCGGATGCATCTATGTGGGCGATCAGATGGTAGCCTTCACCTTCGGTTCGGCGGTCAATGACCACACCTTCGACACACACGTCGAAAAGGCCGACACGGAGTACGACGGAGCCTTCACCATCATCAACAAGCTCTTTGCCGAACACCTGCCCCCGCAATACACGCTCATTAACCGCGAGGAGGATCTGGGCATTCCCGGGCTGCGGCAGGCCAAACTCTCGTATCATCCGGCCGTCATCCAGCACAAGTTTACGGCCATCCACCTCCATCCGGACGAAATCGCCGTGAAAGCCCTCTGGCAGGAGGCCTTCGGCGATGAGGATGCCTACGTCGACACCTTCCTGATGCACTACTACAGCCACCGCCGGATGCTCTCGGTCGGATGCGATGGGGCGCTGGCCTCGATGCTGCATCTGGTTCCGTTCACCAGCGAACTGGGGCGCACGACCTATGTCTTCGGCGTAGCAACGGCCTGCACATTCCGCGAACGGGGTTTTGCGTCGCAATTGCTGCAACGGGCCGAACGGGTCTGCCGCGAACGGGGCGACGATGCCCTGGTGCTGATTCCCGACGGTGAAGGACTGCCCGAATTCTACGGTCGTCGTGGCTACAAAGGGTCGATTCCCACCTCCTTCACGGGTGTCGAAGCATTCGATTTTGGCACGGGAGATCCACAACGCAACCGAGCCATGGTGTTGCCGCTCCACGAGGGGATAATCCTTCCCGAGGAGTTGCATCTGCAATGGGCGGCCGATGAGGCTGCCCACACGGATGATGAAGGAATCGGCGTCGACCGGCTCGCGAACATGGAGCCAGCCCCCACGACGGTCTGAGCAGCCAGAAAGAGGAATCAAAGGTCGTGCAGCCGCACGATATCATAAGAGGAGCGCCCCGTGAAACCGAATCGTTTCACGGGGCGCTCCTTTCTAGTGAAGCAGGTCATGCCACCATCCAACCGGATCGGCATGCCCCTCTTCTCGGCACTATCGCTCCATCTTGCGCACGAAACACTCGATCGTGTTCTCCATCAGACAGGCGATCGTCATCGGTCCGACACCGCCCGGCACAGGCGTAATGAGCGAGGCCTTCGGCTCGATGGCCGCGAAGTCCACATCACCGCACAACTTGCCCGTCTGCGGATCGCGGTTCACACCGACGTCAATTACCACCGCACCGTCAGCAACCATGTCGGCCGTCACGAACTTCGGACGTCCGATCGCCACGACCAGGACCTCGGCCTGGCGCGTGACCGCGGGCAGATCCCTCGTCCGACTGTGGGCAATGGTTACCGTCGCGTTCTCGTCAAGCAGCAGCTTGGCCACGGGCAGCCCCACGATGTTGCTGCGGCCGATCACCACGGCGCGCTTTCCTTCGAGCTGCACACCCGCCGACTTGAGCATACGGATGATTCCCTTCGGTGTGCAGGGCAACGTGCAGGGCTGCTTCAGCCAAAGCGAGGCCACGTTCAGCGGATGGAAACCGTCGACATCCTTCTCCTTGCGGATAGCTGCAATAACCCGATCCTCGTCGATATGACGCGGCAGAGGCAGTTGTACCAGGATGCCGTCCACCTCGTCGTCGGCATTCAACTGGTCGATCAACTGCAACACTTCGGCCTCGGAGACCGTATCGGGACGACGGATCGTCGTATTGCGGATGCCGATGGCCTCACACGCCTTGGCCTTGCCCGTGACATAGGAGACACTGCCCGGATCCTCGCCCACGAGCAGCACCACCAGATGCGGGGCACGTCCGTATTTCCGAGCGAGGTCCGCCACCTCGACCGCCATATCGGCCTTCATCTGTGCCGACAAATCTTTACCGCTGATAATCATACACGTTATGATTCTATGTTACAACTAAAAATTATACTTCATCTTCACCTTCCGTACGAAGGCCGGCACCCGCCGACGCCCTCTACTCTCCGTCGAAGGCGCAGTGCCCAATGTCCGTACGATGGAACAGCCCGTCGCACTCGACCCGAGCCACATCGGCCAACGCCTCCTGACGCGCTTCGGCCAACGTCGCACCGCGTCCCACCACAAAGAGTACGCGTCCGCCGGCCGTCACGATCCGGTCGCCGTCGACCTTCGTACCCATGTGGTATACGGTTCCGTCGATGCACTCCAGACCGCCGATCACAGCCCCCTTCTCATACGATCCGGGGTATCCCTTCGAAGCCAGCACAATACCGAGTGCAGCCCGGTCGTCCCAGACGATCGGCGCCGCCTCGCGTCCGTCGGCCACGGCGCAGAAAACATCGCAAATATCCGACTTCATGCGCGGCAATACCACCTCGGTCTCGGGGTCGCCGAAACGGGCATTGAACTCGATCACCTTGATTCCCTGCGGCGTCTTCATCAACCCGCCGTAGAGTACTCCCGTGAAGGGCACGCCCTCGGCCACCAGGGCATCGGCCGTACGCTGCATGATCTCGGTCAGCGCGAAGGCCTCGTCCTCCTTCGTCACGAAGGGCAGCGGCGTATAGGCACCCATGCCGCCCGTATTGGGCCCCTTGTCTCCGTCGTAGGCACGCTTGTGGTCCTGCGCCAGCACCATCGGGTAGACCCGGTGTCCCGAAACGAAACACATGAACGAAAACTCCGGTCCCGTGAGGTAATCTTCCACCACGACGCGCCCCTCGCCGAACTTGTCGTCGAGCAACATGTCGCGCAATGCCGCCTCGGCCTCCTCCATCGTCTCGGCAATCACGACGCCCTTGCCGGCAGCCAACCCATCGTACTTGAGCACGGCGGGCAGCGGACGCCGACGCACATAGGCCATCGCCTCGTCGAAATCGGCAAAGGCACGGTACCCCGCTGTCGGGATACCGTACTTGGCCATCAACTCCTTGGCAAACTCCTTGCTCGACTCGATGCGCGTAGCGGCCTTCGTCGGGCCAAAGATGCGCAACCCGGCGTCACGGAATGCATCGACCACACCGGCCGCCAGTGCCGCCTCGGGACCGACGACCGTCAGCCCGATGCCCTGCTCGCGGGCGAAATCGCGCAGACGCTCCACCTCCGTATCCTTGATCGCCACGCACTCGGCCTGACGAGCGATACCGGCATTGCCCGGCGCGCAATAGATCTTCTCGACCTGCGGCGAACGCGACAGCGCATCGACAATTGCATGTTCGCGGCCACCGCCGCCAATCACCAATACCTTCATAGATGCACGCGGTTGGATCAGTGTTTGAAATGACGTTCACCCGTAAAGAGCATCGCAATGCCCACCTCGTCGGCCTTACGGGTCGACTCCTCGTCGCGCACCGAGCCACCCGGCTGCACGATGGCCTCCACGCCGTACTGTGCGGCAAGCGTCACGCAGTCGTCGAAGGGGAAGAACCCGTCCGACGCCAGCACAATGCCCGACGTAAAGCCGGCGGCACGGGCCTGCTTGAGAGCCAGTTCGGCCGAACCGATGCGGTTCATCTGACCGGCACCGACGCCCAGCGTACGGCCATCCTTCACAGCCACCAGGGCATTCGACTTCACGTGCTTCACAATGCGCCAGCCGAACTCCAGGTCGGACATCCGTTCGGCCGCGGGCTTCACCTTCGTCACACACATTTCGGGTTTGAGGGCGCAGGTCGTCGTATCAAGATCCTGCACCAACAGGCCGCCGTTGACGCTCACATACTGCTTCGGACGGCGATCACTCGGCTCCATGCGCACCTCGATCAGACGCAGGTTTTTCTTCGTACCGAGCACCTCGAGGGCCTCGGGCTCGAACTTCGGCGCCATGATGATCTCCAGGAAGACGGGTTTCATCAGCTCGGCCACCTCACGCGTCACGGGACGGTTCACCGCCACGATACCACCGAAGATCGACACCTTGTCGGCCTCGTAGGCACGCGTCCAGGCCTCGACCACATCGCGTCCCGTAGCGGCACCGCAGGGATTCATGTGCTTCAGACCGACGCAGAACGGCTCGTCGAATTCGCGCACGATGTTCAGTGCCGCATTGGCATCCTGGATGTTGTTGTAGGAGAGTTCCTTGCCGTGCAGCTGACGGGCAAAGGCCAGCGAATAGGGCACCTCTTCGCCCTCGCGGTAGAACTTGGCGCTCTGGTGCGGGTTCTCGCCGTAGCGCAGCGACTGCACGAGGTCGAACTCGAGGAACAACTTCTCGTTCAGACCGGCCTGCGCACGCATGTACGTAGCGATCATCGCGTCGTATTCGGCCGTGTGCGTATAGGCCTTGGCCGAGAGCTTCAGACGCGTCTCACGCTGCGTGTTGCCCGTGGCGCGGATCTCGTCGAGCACCTGTGCGTAGTCGTCCGGATCGCACACCACCGTCACGTCGGCCCAGTTCTTGGCCGCACTGCGCAACATCGACGGACCGCCGATGTCGATGTTCTCGATCGCGTCGGCCATCTGCACACCGGGTTTGGCAATCGTCTCACGGAACGGGTAGAGGTTCACGCAGACCAGGTCGATGTATTCGATGCCGTTCTCCTTGAGTGCCTGCACGTGCGACGGATCGTCGCGACGGGCCAGCAGGCCGCCGTGCACGGCCGGATGGAGCGTCTTCACGCGGCCGTCGCAAATTTCCGGAAAGCCCGTGATGTCGCTGATGTTCAACGTCTCCACACCGCTGTCGTGCAGCAGTTTCTGCGTACCGCCCGTGGCAATCACCTCCCAGCCCTGGGCACGCAGTCCGCGGGCGAAATCAACCACGCCCCGCTTGTCGCTTACGCTTATCAATGCTCGCATATCGTATCTCTATGTGCTCGATTATGTTTGTTATTTCTGATTGTTCAACAGGTTGCGGATCGTCTCGATATAGAGCGGATGCTCCGTCGCATGGACCATCGCCTCCAGTTCATCGAGGTCCGAACCCTCGTAGGGGAAGGCCCGCTGCGCGATGATGCGCCCGCCGTCGAGCGACGCATCCACATAGTGGATCGTCACGCCGTAGACCTTCACACCGTACTCAAAGGCGTCGCGGATGGCATGTGCCCCCTTGAACGCCGGCAGCAACGCCGGATGGATATTGATGATCCGGCCGCCGTATGCGCCGAGCAGCACCTCGCCGCAGATGCGCATATAACCGGCCAGGCAGACCAATTCAACCCCCGCCTCGTCGAGACGGCGCACGATCTCACGCTCGAAATCGGCCTTCGACGCATAGCTCTTCGGATCGAAGGCAAAGCAGGCGACTCCATGATTCGCCGCACGCTCCACCACACGGGCCGTCGGCTTGTCGCACACCACGAGAGCCACCTCGGCCGGGATCTCACCCCGCTCGCAGGCCCCCACTATGGCCTCGAAATTCGAGCCGTTGCCGCTGGCAAATACCGCGATGCGCTTCATCGTGCCGGACGGATTACGACACCCTCCTGATCGGTTACGCGGCCAATGACCGATGCACGCTCACCGTGCTGGGCCAACAGATCGATGGCACGCTGTGCCTCCGATGCGTCGAGGGCGATGACCATACCGATACCCATGTTGAAGATATTGAACATCTCACGGTGCGGGATACGGCCCCACTTCTCGAGGAACTGGAAGACGGGCAGAATCTCCCACGACCCCTCGTCGATCTCGATACCCTGCCCCTCGTGGAGGATGCGCGGGATGTTCTCGTCGAAACCGCCGCCCGTGATGTGGCTGATGCCGTGGACGTCGCACGTGCGGATCACGTCGAGCACCTGCCTCACGTAGATGCGCGTCGGCGTCAGCAGCACCTCGCCCAGCATCTTCTGCGACAGCTCCGGGTAGACCTTCTTCAGATCGAGCCCGTTGTCCGCAAGGATCTTGCGCACGAGGCTGAAACCGTTCGAGTGTACGCCCGTCGAGGCAATACCCACCAGCACGTCACCGGCCTTGACCTTCGAACCGTCGATCAGTTTCGACTTCTCGACCACACCCACCGTGAAGCCCGCGATGTCGTACTCGCCGTCGCCGTACATGCCCGGCATCTCGGCCGTCTCGCCACCCACCAGCGCGCAGCCGGCCTGACGGCAACCCTCGGCCACACCGGCCACGATCGCCTCGATCTTTCGGGGTTCGTTGTGTCCCACAGCCACGTAGTCGAGGAAAACGAGCGGTTCGGCCCCCTGTGCCAGCACGTCGTTCACGCACATCGCCACGGCGTCGATACCGATCGTATCGTGCTTGTCCATGGCGAAGGCCAACTTCAGTTTCGTACCCACACCGTCCGTACCGCTCACCAGCACGGGCTCCTTCACGCCGAGCGTCGAGAGGTCGAACATGCCGCCGAAGGCACCGATGTTACCCATCGTACCGAGTCGGGCGGTCGATGCCACGTGTTTCTTGATGCGTCGCACCACTTCGTATCCGGCTTCGAGGTTTACGCCGGCCTTTTCATAACTTTCTGCCATATCGTTTGTTGTTTTTTCGAATTTCTAAAATTTACCATCCTTGTTCGCCTCCTCGATGCGCTGGTAGAGCGCCGTCGGATAGCGGCCCGTGAAGCAGGCCAGACACAACTCCGACCGGCCGCCCGCACGGAACAACGCCTCCTTCGAGAGGAAGGCCAGCGTGTCGCAGCCGATCACCTCACGTGCCTCCTCCACGCTCTTGTGGGCGCAGAGCAGTTCGTCGTAGGTCGAAATGTCGACACCATAGAAACAGGGGCTCTTGATCGGGGGACTGGCAATACGCAGGTGCACCTCCGTGGCCCCGGCCTCACGCAGCATCGTGACGATGCGCCGCGACGTCGTGCCGCGCACCACCGAGTCATCGATCAGGATCACGCGCCGCCCTTTGACGAGCGAACGAACGGGTGAGAGTTTCATCCGCACCCCCTTCTCGCGCATCTCCTGCGACGGCTGAATGAAGGTACGGCCGATGTATTTATTCTTGATCAGCCCCATTTCATAAGGCAGGCCGCTCGCCTCGGCATAGCCCATCGCGGCGCTGAGGCTCGAATCGGGCACACCGACCACGATATCGGCATCGACATGCGACTCCTCGTAGAGCAGACGTCCCGTCTCCTTACGGAAGGCGTGAACGTTGCACCCCTCGATGTCGCTGTCCGGACGTGCAAAGTAGATGTACTCCATGGCGCACATCTCGTGGCGCTTGTACATCGAGTAATCGCGGCTGCGCAGCCCGTGGTGGTCGATCGTCACGATTTCGCCCGGCTCCACGTCGCGTACGAACTCCGCGCCCATCACCTCAAAGGCACAGGTCTCGCTGCTGATGACATAACCGTCGCCCAGACGCCCGATCGAGAGCGGACGAAGGCCATACTTGTCGCGGCAGGCGTAGATGCGGTTGGCCGTCATGATCAGGAAGGCGAAAGCCCCCTCAAGCATGTTGAGCGCGTCGATGATCGCATCGATACGCGGACGGTTGACGTTCCACGCCTCCTTTTTGATGAGGTGGGCCAGAATCTCGCTGTCGGACGAAGACTGGAACAGGCTGCCCCGATTCTCAAGGTAGGTGCGCAACTGGTTCGAATTGACGATATTGCCGTTGTGAGCCAACGCAAAATCGCCCGTATTGTGGCGGAAAAGGAACGGCTGCACGTTTTCGATGCCGCCGCCGCCCGTAGTCGAGTAGCGCACGTGGCCGATGGCCATGTCGCCCGTCAGCGAGCGGAGGGCCCCCTCCTTGAAGACCTCCGTTACGAGGCCTTCGCCCTTGATGCGGTGGAACACCCCGTTGTCCACGCTGACGATACCGGCCCCCTCCTGTCCGCGGTGCTGCAGGGCATGCAGGCCGTAGTAGGTCAGCGACGCGGCATCCGGCACGCCGTAGACGCCGAATACGCCGCACTCCTCGTGCAATTCACGATCCCAAATCAACTCACTCATCGTAGTAGTATCTCGTGTCATTTATTCGTTTACAACCTTCTTCAGACGGGAGAGAATCTCACCATATGCCTCGCGCACATGTCCCAGATCGCGACGGAAGCGATCCTTGTCGAGTTTCTCGTTGGTATCCCGATCCCACAGGCGGCACGTATCGGGCGAAACCTCGTCGGCCAGCACGATCTCGCCGTCCGACGTCCGGCCAAACTCCACCTTGAAGTCAATCAGGTTGATCCGCATCCGGCCGAAAAGATCGAGCAGCACCGTATTGATCTTTTGGGCCATTGCATAGATCTGAGCCAGCTCCTCGTAGGTCGCTGCACCCAGTGCCACGGCATGGTGGTCGTTGATCAGTGGATCACCCAGATCGTCACGCTTGTAGCACAGGTCGTAGATGACGTTCGACGGTTTGGTACCCTCCTCGATTCCCAGACGCTGGGCCATCGATCCGGCAATCACGTTGCGGACGATCACCTCCAGCGGGATAATCTCCACGCGGCGGCACAGTTGGTCGCGCTCGTTAAGTGTCTCGATGTAGTGGGTCTTGACACCGGCACGCTCCAACTCACGGAAAAGGATCGTCGAGATGGCATTGTTCAGGATGCCCTTGTTCTCGATGGTTGCCTTCTTGATGTTGTTGAAGGCCGTTGCCGTATCCTTGTAGCGGACGATGATCCGTTCGGGATCGTCCGTCCGGTAGAGGGCCTTGCCGTTGCCTTCGTAAAGCAATTCGAGCTGTTTCATGATTCCTTGATGTTCTTGACGCGTGACGTTACTTCTTTCTGAAATAGTTCACCGCATTGCGGAAGATCGACTGCTCGCGATTGCCTGCAATGTTGCGGTAAAGGCCCTCGGCATAACGCTCCGTGTGCCCCATCTTTCCGAGGATCTGGCCGTCGCGCGAGACAATACCCTCGATTGCGTAGGACGAGCCGTTCGGGTTCCACGGAGCCGTAGCCGTGGCGTGTCCGTCGGGACCGGCATATTGGAAGGCCACCTGACCGTTGGCAAAGAGTTCTTGGGCCATCTCCTCGCTCACCACGAACTTGCCCTCGCCGTGACTCACGGCAATCGAGTGCAGTTCGCCCGGCTCGAAACTGCTCAGCCACGGCGAGCAGACGGCCGCCACGCGCGTGGTGACGATCTGCGAAATGTGGCGGTTGATGTCGTTGCGGAAGAGCGTCGGCGACTCCTTGGTCACCATGCCCAGACGTCCGTAAGGCAGCAGGCCCGACTTCACGAGGGCCTGGAAACCGTTGCAGATACCGAGGATCAGACCGCCGCGATCGAGCAGGCGGTGCACCTCTTCGCGAATATCGCTGTTGTTGAGTACATTGACAATGAATTTGGCACTTCCGTCCGGTTCGTCACCCGACGAGAAGCCACCGCAGAAGGCCAGAATATGGCACTCCGAGATCCGCTGTTTCATCTCACGGATCGAACGCAGGATGTCGTCGCCCCCGAGGTTGCAGAGCACGCTGGTCGTAACCTGCGCACCGGCACGGCGGAATGCAGCAGCCGTATCGTAATCGCAGTTCGTACCCGGGAAGACGGGCAGGTAGACCACCGGATGCTCCACCGCCTCACCGGCATAGGTGAACGTACGGCGCAGCGGCTCGGGTTCGGCCACCGTACCGCGTCCGGGGCCGCGGTCGGGATAGACCTCCGTGTAGCGCTCCGTATTGGCACGGAGGAGCTCCTCGAGCGGCATCCGCACGCCGTTGATCGTCAGCGCCTCGTCGGCCACCGTGCGTCCGAGCCGTTCGGCACGCGGGTAGTCGAGTTCGCCGTCGCACTCGACAACGATCGAACCGTAGGCATAGTCGAAGAGCTGCTGCTCGTCGATGCGCACCTCGGCGCCGATACGGTTACCGAACGACATCTTGGCCAACGCCTCGGCAATACCGCCAAAGCCCACGGCCCAGGCCGAACGTACGCGGCCCGACTCGATCAGATCCGACACATAGGTGAAGTTCTCTTTCAGTTGCTGCGTGTCGGGCATATAGCTCTTCTTCGGCGTGTGACGCACCACATAGAGGTAGCTGCCGGCCGTTTTCCAGTCGGTCGAGATGACGTGCGACGCCCCCACGGTCGTGATACCGAAGGCCATCAGCATGGGCGGCACGTTGATGTGTTCGAACGTTCCGCTCATCGAGTCCTTGCCGCCGATCGACGGCAGTCCCAACTCGACCTGCATCTTCAGCGCACCGAGCAGCGCCGCCAGCGGTTTGCCCCACGACTCGGGCTGCCGGGTCATGCGCTCGAAGTACTCCTGATACGAGTAGCGCATGCGCTCGTAGCGGGCACCGGCCGCCACCACCTTCGCCGCGGCATCCACCACGGCATAGGCCGCCCCGTGGTAAGGGCTCCACATCGCCAGATAGGGGTTATAGCCGAAAGCCATGATGCTGGCCAGATCCGTCTGTCCCTCGACGGGCAGTTTCTGCACCGAGACCTGTGTTTCGGACTCCTGCGTGCGGCCGCCGAAAGGCAGCAGCACGGTCGAGGCGCCGATCGTCGAGTCGAACATCTCGATCAGTCCCTTCTGCGAAACGACGTTGTCGTCGCTCAGGCAGCGGCACATCTTCTCGCGCAGGTCGGCACCGGCCACCTCGCGGCGGAACGGATTTCGCTCCTCGACGGCACCGATCCGTGCCTCGGCATAGTGCTTGGCACCGGCGCTGTCGATGAACTCACGCGCCAGGTCAACCACCAGCACCCCCTTGTGGTACATACGCATGCGGTTCGTGTCGGTCACGTCGGCCACGTGCGTCACCTCGATGTTCTCCTCGCGGCAATAGCGGCAGAATTCCGCCTCATCCTTCGCCTCAACCACCACCGACATGCGCTCCTGCGATTCGCTGATGGCCAGCTCCGTGGCATTCAGACCGCTGTACTTCACCGGCACACGGTCCAGATAGATATCGAGACCTTCGGTCAACTCACCGATCGCAACGCTCACGCCACCGGCACCGAAGTCATTGGATTTCTTCACCAGACGCGTCACCTCCGGACGACGGAACAGGCGTTCGAGTTTGCGCTCTTCGGGAGCGTTTCCCTTCTGCACTTCGCTGCCGCACGTCTCGAGCGACTTGTCCGTATGTTCCTTCGACGAGCCCGTCGCACCGCCGATGCCGTCGCGGCCCGTACGACCGCCGAACATCAGCACCACGTCGCCCTTCTCGGGACGTTCGCGACGCACGTTTTCGGCCTTCACGGCGCCCACCACGGCACCCACCTCGAGGCGCTTGGCCACGTAGCCCGGATGATAGACCTCACGTACGTGGGTCGTAGCCAGGCCGATCTGGTTGCCGTAGCTCGAATAGCCTGCCGCCGCCTTCTTCGAGATGACGCTCTGCGGCAGCTTGCCCGGCAGCGTATCCTCCACACGCTGGTGAATGTCACCGGCACCCGTCACACGCATCGCCTGGTAGACATACGCACGGCCCGACAGCGGGTCACGGATCGCGCCGCCCAGGCAGGTCGACGCGCCGCCAAAGGGCTCGATCTCGGTCGGATGGTTGTGCGTCTCGTTCTTGAACTGCAGCAGCCAGCGCTCCGTGCGGCCGTCGACCTCAACGTCGACATAAACCGAGCAGGCATTGTTCTCGTCACTCACCTCCAGGTCGTCGAGCATGCCGTGCTTGCGCAGGTAACGGGCGCCGATCGTGGCGATATCCATCAGGCAGAGGCTCTTCTGCTCGCGGCCCAGCTCCTTGCGGATCGAGAGGTAGAGGGCCATCGACCCTTCGATCTCCTCGCGCACGAAGGAGTCGGCCACCGACACGCGCTCCAACTCGGTCGTGAAGGTCGTGTGGCGGCAATGGTCGCTCCAGTAGGTATCCAGAATCCGCAGCTCCGTCTCATAGGGATCGCGCCCCTCCGCACGGAAGTAGTTGACCACCTCGCGCAGGTCGTCGGCATTCATCGCCAGCCCCTGGGCCTTGCAGTAGGGTT
The DNA here is from genome assembly GCA_944320665.1 of uncultured Alistipes sp. Taxonomy (GTDB): domain Bacteria; phylum Bacteroidota; class Bacteroidia; order Bacteroidales; family Rikenellaceae; genus Alistipes. The sequence goes on from CALUII010000008.1 coordinate 29,752, forward strand.
CGAGATCGGCCTCAGCCATCTGACGGAACCCTTCGAGCACGGGCACGGGTTTCACCTCGGCCTGCTCCGTATCATTGAGTTGCGAGAGGTCCTTTTCGCGGGCCTCGACCGCATTGATGCAGTAGTGACGGATGCGGGCCATCGCCTCGTCTGACAGATCGCCGTCGAAGATAAGCAGCTTCGACGAGCGAATCCGCACCTGAGCCGACGGGTCGATCAGCCGCACGCAATCCACGGCCGACGCGGCACGCTGGTCGAACTGCCCGGGCAGATACTCCACGGCCAGATACTTCGTGCCGGCCAGATCGCACGTATCGGTCACCTGATCGGTCACCACCTCGCCGAAGACGGCATAGCGGCTCTTTTCGAGCAACTCCTCCGAGAATCCGAAGAGGTCGTACACATTCACGAGGCGCAACGTGCGCAGGTCGAGCCCCAGGTTGGTGTTCAGTTCGCGGCGCAGACTCTCGGCCTCGACCTGAAAACGGGGCAGCTTTTCGACGAAAATGCGGTAGTTCTTCATGATGAGATGAGTGTAGGTATGTCTTGAAAAAGTATGTTTTTTATTGCTTATGTGGTTTTCTCCGAACTTCGGGCCCATCTATTTCACAAATCGTGCGGACCACTCCGCCTCGTAGCGCGGCAGATCCATCCCGACAAAGGTGATATGGCCCATCTTGCGTTTGGGGCGGCTCTCCGTCTTGCCGTAGAGGTGGACGTAGACCCCCTCGCGCCCCTCACGGGCAACCGCTTCGGCCGCCTCGAGGTCCTGACCGAGAATATTCTTCATCACGGTCGGTGCCACCAGCCGCGGCTCCACGAGCGGCTCGCCGATCAGGTAGCGCACCAGTTCGCGGAACTGGTTGGTCGTACATCCCTCGATCGTATAGTGGCCGCTGTTATGCGGACGCGGGGCCATCTCGTTGAAGTAGATCTCCTCGCCCCGCACGAAGTACTCGATGGCCAGGATGCCCCGATAGCCGCACTCGCGCATGAAGCGCTGGCTCTCTGCCTCGATCCGTCGGTGCAGCGTCTCGCTCATTGCCGCCGGCACCACACACAGATCGAGGATGCCGTCGCGGTGGATATTGCGCCCGACGGGGAAGGTGACGGCCCGCTGACCGTCGTTGACCGTCACCACACTCACCTCGAAGTCAAACGGCACGAAAGCCTCCAGAATGCAGGGCACCGTGAGCAACTCGCGTGCCCCCTCCAGGTCGCTCTCCGACCGGAGCACGCGCTGCCCGTGGCCGTCGTAGCCGAGCGTGCGGGTCTTCAGCACGGCCGGCAGGCCGATGCGGCGCACGGCCTCGCGCAACGACGCCTCGTCGTCGACGGCCGCAAAGTCGGGCGTCTGCAGTCCGTGGTTGCGGGCGTTGGTCTTCTCGCGCAGGCGGTCCTGCGAATCGTACAGAGGCTGACAGCCCTGCGGGATGTTGTATTTTTCGCACAGCGGCACCAGAATTTCGCCGGGGACGTTTTCGAACTCGTATGTCACGGCATCGCACCGACGGCACAACTCTTCGAGAGCCGCCGCATCGTCAAACGCCGCCACCATATGCTCGTCCGTCACCCGGAATGCCGGGGCATCCGCCGCCGGATCCAGCGCCACGGTACGAACGCCCAGCAGACGGGCCTGTTCGGCGATCATCAGTCCCAACTGGCCGCCGCCAATAATTCCTATTGTTTTGTTTTCCACGTATTTAACTCATTCAATCCATCCTCAGGGCTCCGACCCGGCGTAATGCGCCACATCGGTGCTTCCCGGGCTTGCCCCCATTGCTACAATTCGGCCTTGAGTACGTCGGCCGTCTGCGCCGCACGGAAGGCATCGAGTTTTTCGGCCAGTGCCTCATCCCCCAAAGCGAGGATCGATACGGCAATCAACGCGGCGTTCTTTGCACCGTTGATGGCCGTCGTGGCCACGGGCACACCGCCGGGCATCTGCACGATCGAGAGCAGCGAATCGAGACCGTTGAGTGCCCGCGACTTCACCGGCACACCGATCACGGGCAGCGGTGTCATGGCCGCCGTCATGCCGGGCAGATGGGCCGCACCGCCGGCGCCGGCGATAATCACACCGATACCGCGTTCGCGGGCGGTCTTTGCATATTCACACATCAGATCGGGCGTACGGTGCGCGCTCACCACGCGTTTTTCGTATTCGACGCCGAAACGTTCGAGCATCGCGCACGCCTCGGACATCACCTCCCAGTCGCTCGTCGAGCCCATGATCACGCCAACTTTCTTCATATTGTTTTTCACTTTTGGATCCGAACCGGAAAAAGCGAAGCCGCCACGACACGACGGGTCATGGCGACATCTCTTCTCTTTATTCATCTGTTGTTCCGCGTGCGCATCCACCCACCGGACAGGCTTCGTCCGGCCCGGCGGCACACGCCGTATTCGTAGTAACCGGGCACCGTACACACGCATTCGCACCAAGTCGCCGGCGATGCTGCAGGTGCCTTTACCTGCCCGATCCAATGAGGTATCGTCGCTGCGGAATGTGCCATCGTAGGTGCTGCCTTTACACCGTACAAAAGTAGCAACTTTCCGCGATAACGCCAAACTTATCGCAAGATTCTATCGACAAATTTTGAACATTCGCGACCCTCCTCGGGCCCCTGCCGTCCCCGGCAGCCAGCCCCTCTATTTCGGACGGCTCTCGCAGTAGGCGCAACGCCATCCGTCGGCCGACTGGCGGAAGAGTTGGTCGACATCCTCCGTAGCCGAGATACAGCGGCGGTTCGGGCACTCCATCTCGTTCACCGAATAGGGCTCGGCAAAAACGGGCGTATGTTCGAACGGACGGTTCTCGTCGGCCCACTTCAGCAGCGTGTAGATCAGCGCCATGCGGACGAACTTACCGTTCTCGACCTGACGGAAGTAGGCGGCACGCGGATCGTTGTCCACCTCGCGCGTGATCTCGTTCACACGCGGCAGCGGATGCAGCACGATCATGTCCGGTTTGGCGGTCTTCATCTTCTCGGGATCGAGCACGAAGCTGTCCTTCACGCGGTTGAACTCCTCCTCGTCGAGGAAACGCTCCTTCTGCACGCGCGTCATATAGAGGATATCCAACTCGGGCATCACCTCCTCGATGGTGCGCACCTCGCGGAACTCGATGGCCGAATTGGCGCTCATCTCCTGCAGCATGTAGTCAGGCAGGCGCAGCTCCTCGGGCGAGATAAGCACCACGCGCACCCCTTCGTAGCGCGACAGCGCCTTGATGAGCGAGTGGACCGTACGGCCGAACTTCAGGTCGCCGCAAAAGCCGATCGTCAGGTGGTCGAAACGTCCCTTTTCACGCTTGATGGTCAGCAGGTCGGTGAGCGTCTGTGTCGGGTGCGAGTGGCTGCCGTCGCCCGCGTTGATCACGGGGATGCCGGCATACTGCGACGCCACGAGCGGCGCCCCCTCCTTGAAGTGGCGCATGGCGATGATGTCCGCAAAGCAGCGGATCACCCGCACGGTGTCGGCCACCGATTCGCCCTTCGAAACGGACGACGACGCGGCATCGGAGAAGCCGATGACCGTACCGCCCAACTCGAGCATGGCCGACGTGAAACTCAGACGCGTACGCGTACTGGGTTCATAGAAGAGCGTGGCAAGTTTCTTTCCCTTGCACGCCTCGCTGTAGCGGGCACGGTGGGCAATGATGTCCTCGGCCAGGGCGATGATCTGCTCGGTTTCGGCCACCGTCAGATCCGTGGGATCAATCAGATGTTTCATGGGTCGTATGTGGGTTTTACGCTACGGGACCGTCCCATCGCCCGGTCACGGTGACACGGACGGCGGCACGGGCCCTGTGGCCGAAAGCTATTTCTTCATCCAGCTTTCGTCCGACGGATTGTCGCGGAACTTCAGCAGACGCTCCTTGTCCTCGGGTTTGATATACCCCTCGTCGGCCGCCACCTCGACCAGTGCATCGAGGTTCGACAGGCTGTAATTCACCACGTTGGCCTCACGCAGACGGTCGAGGCCCTTCTTCATGCCGTAGGTGAAGATCGACGCCACGCCGAGCACCTCGGCACCCGCCTCGCGCAGGGCATTGACCACCTCGATGCACGAGCCGGCCGTCGAGATCAGATCCTCGATCACGACTACCTTTTGCCCCTTTTCGAGACGGCCCTCGATCTGATTGCCGCGGCCGTGGTCCTTCGAGCCGCTGCGCACGTAGCCCATCGGCAGGTCGAGGATCGTGGCCGTGATGGCGGCATGGGCAATGCCAGCCGTCGAGGTACCCATCAGCACCTCCGCCTCGGGATACTTCGTGCGCACGATCTCGGCCAACCCGGCCTCCACGTGCTTGCGCACCTCGGGTGCGGTCAGCGTCAGACGGTTGTCGCAATAGATCGGGCTTTTGATGCCGCTCGCCCACGTGAACGGCTCCTCGGGACGCAGGAAGACCGCTCCGATCGACAGCAGGTCTTTTGCGATTGATTTCTCCATCATATTTTGTTGTTCGTTTTCAGTTGTTTTCATTTCACACTCCGCCACAAGACGGCTCCTCACGCTCCGCCTCCAGACTGCAACACCGGATTCGGGAAACGAGCGACACATGCAGTCCGGATAACGCGGGAAGACAAACCGACGGCCGCTCACATTCTCCATGCCATTCAGCGATACCGCCTCCCGGCCGCTGGCACACACTCCGTCGGGCCATACAAGCGGTCAATCCAACGCCTTGCGCAGCACATCGACCACCTCGTCGGCATAGATACCCCCCTCGTGGACCTTCACACCGTCGATGTAGAAGGTCGGCACATAGTAGTAGTCGTACCGCTCGGCCACGTCGGGCTGCTCCGACTCCTCGATCATCTCGATCTCGATGGGGGCCAGTTCGGGATGGGCGGCCTTCGCCTCCTCGATATAACGCAGCGCCTTCTTGCAGAAGGGGCACGTCTTCAGATAGAACAGTTTTACCGGTTTCATCTTGTTATCCTCCTTTCTTCACGCGGGATGGAGTTCCACCCCACCTTCGTTTGCCGACATCACCTGCAAGAAGCCCGCCACAATGTGCACGACGCACTCCGTGCCGCGCACCGTCGACCCGACTCCGAAGGTTGTCAGTCGCAGAATTCGGCCACGCAGCGACGGTAGGCCGCTACGGGGTCGTCGGCCGCCGTGATGGGGCGACCCACAACGATGTAGTCCGAACCGATCTCGCGGGCACGGGCCGGGGTGGTCACGCGCACCTGGTCGGCCACGTCGCCGTCGGCAAAACGCACGCCGGGCGTCACGGTCAGGAACTCACGGCCGCACGCTTCGTGCACCATACCGGCCTCGAGCGGCGAGCAGACCACGCCGTCGAGCCCCGCCTCGCGGGCATTCTGCGCATACTTCACGATCACGTCGTTGATCGGCGCATCGATCAGCAGCTCGCGCTGCATACGCTCATCGCTGGTCGACGTGAGCTGCGTAACGGCGATCAGCAGCGGCCGCGTACCGGCGGCAGGCGTCAGCCCCTCGAGCGCCGCCTTCATCATCTCGACCGTACCGGCCGCATGGACATTGCACATATCGACGTCGAGACGCGACAGCACGGCCATCGCCTTCTTCACCGTATTGGGAATGTCGTGCAGCTTCAGGTCGAGGAAGATCCGGTGACCGCGGCGCTTGATTTCGCGCACGATTTCGGGGCCCTCGGCATAGAAGAGCTCCATACCGATCTTCAGGAAGGGTTTGCGGGGTTCGTTGCGGAAGAGATCGAGGAAACGGAAGGTATCCTCGGCGCTCTTGAAGTCGCAGGCAATGATTACGTCACGTTGCATGGTGTATGTCTCTAAATTAACTATTCGTTCGAAAAACAAGCAACTGCGGCCCAGCCGCCCGCTCCGGTCCACCGGGTTGGTTGACGAGCCGCAGTACAAATATACGGAAAAACGCCGAAAAACCCGACGTCCCTCCACTCGATTTAACCGACGATGCCGATGATGTCGCTCAAACGCTCGATTCCGAGCCGCTCCATCTCCACGGGCAGCGCCTCGACGATCTGCTTCGAGGCATAGGGATTGCGCAGGTTTTCGGCGCCCACCTGCACGGCCGTGGCGCCGGCCATCATCATCTCGATCACGTCGCGCGCCGAGCGCACGCCGCCGCAACCCATCACGGGCACCGAGCAGGCCTTGGACACCTGGTAGACCATACGCACGGCCACGGGGAAGACGGCCGCACCCGAAAATCCGCCCATCACGTTGGCGATCACCGGCTTGCGGCGCCGCACATCGATCCGCATGCCAAGCAGCGTGTTGATCAGGCAGATGCCGTCGGCACCGGCCTCCTCACACGCCCGGGCAATCGCCACGATGTCCGTCACATTGGGTGACAGCTTGATGTAGACCGGTTTGGTCGTCACGGCCTTCACGGCACGTGTCACCTCGGCCGCCGCCTCGGGCGACGTGCCGAACGACATGCCGCCGTGGCGCACGTTGGGACACGAGACGTTCACCTCGATGATTCCCACCTGCTCCTCCTTGTCGATCCGCTCGCAGCAGTAGGCATACTCCTCGATCGAGAAGCCCGAGATGTTGGCAATCACCGGCTTGTGGAAGAAGGTGCGCAGACGCGGCAACTCCTCCGCAATCACGGCGTCGATGCCCGGATTCTGCAGCCCGACGGCATTGATCATCCCCTCGGTGCACTCGGCGATGCGTGGTGTAGGATTGCCGAAGCGCGGCTCACGCGTCGTACCCTTGAACGAGAACGACCCCAGGATGTTGATATCGTAAAAATCCTTGTATTCGTTGCCGTAGCCGAATGTCCCGCTGGCGGGAATCACCGGATTGTCCAGATGCAATCCGCTCAGATTGACCGAAGTATCTACCTCTACCATATGATCTCCTCCTTTTCGAGTACGGGGCCCTCCTTGCAGATGCGCTTGTTGCCGTACTTGGTTTTGCACGAGCAGCCCATGCAGCCGCCGAAGCCGCAACCCATACGCTCCTCGAAGCTCAACTGGCCGCTGACCGGCGTCGCCTCACAGAGCGCCCGCAGCATCGGCAGCGGACCGCACGCATAGAAATAGTCGTAATCGGGGCGGCACTGCGTGAGGACATCCGTCACGAATCCCCGCGTGCCGCACGAGCCATCGGCCGTTGCCACCAGCACCTCGGCGCCCAGTGCGCGAAACTCGTCGGCGTAAAAGATCTCATCGGCCGTATTGAATCCCAGCACGACCGTCACCTTGCGTCCCTGAGCCAGCAACTGCCGGGCCAGGTTGTAGAGCGGCGGCACACCGACACCGCCCCCCACCAGCAGCGGACGCTGCGTATCGACCGCCGTGCGAAAACCGTTGCCGAGTCCCGTCAGCAGGTCGAGGTGTTCGCCCGGACGCATGCGGCTCATCTGCTCGGTGCCGTCGCCCACGACCTTGTAGATCAGCGTCAGCGTTCCGGCATCCCAGTCGCACACCGAGATCGGACGGCGCAGGTAACGCCCCTCAAGGGCGATATTGACAAACTGCCCCGGCGCCGTGATCCACTGCGTGTCGCCCGCGAGCACCATGCGCCACACCGTGGCGGTCAACGGCTCGTTCGAGCGTATTTCGTAAATATCGTTCTTATACATATATTCCGTTTCAATCGTTGTCCCAACCTTCCGGACCGGGTGTTTTGGCGAGCGGCGCCACGGTCCGGCCTGTATGCACCCGGCATACGGCCTCTTTCCGGCGCCGCTCTCCCCGTCACATCGTGGTATCTACGCCCACCTACTCCGCGTCGATGGTCGAAACGCTGAAGGTGATCTCCTCCAGCACGTCGAGCAATACCTTCACGGTCTCGAGGGCCGTGAAGACCGTGACGTTGTTCTCGACTGCCGTGCGACGGATTTCGTATCCGTCCAGACGCGTGTTGTGCTGGTTGATGTCGATCGTATTGATCACGTAGCTGACGTGTCCCTGACGCAGCGCGTCGATGATCTCCGAGCTGCCCTCGCTCAGCTTGCGGCGCGTACGCGTACGGATGCCGTGACTGCGCAGGAACTCGGCCGTACCGGTCGTCGCCTCGATATTGAAACCGAGGTCGTAGAAACGGCGAACGAGCGGCAGGGCCGTCTGCTTGTCGGGATCGGCAATCGTCACGAAGATCGTACCGTAGTTGCAGACGTTCATACCCGTGGCCTGGAGCGCCTTGTAGAGCGCACGGGTCAACTTGTCGTCGTAACCGATCGCCTCGCCCGTCGATTTCATCTCGGGCGAGAGGTACGAATCCATGCCGCGGATCTTGGCGAACGAGAAGGCCGGAGCCTTCACATACCAGCGTTTCTTCTCACGGCCATATACCTCCGTAATGCCCTGCTCGCGCAGGCTCTTGCCCAGGATCACCTGCGTGGCGATGTGGGCCATCTGCACGCCGGTCGACTTCGACAGGAAGGGCACCGTACGCGACGAACGCGGGTTGACCTCGATCACATAGACCTCGTCGTCACCGGCCACGATGAACTGGATGTTGTAGAGACCGACGATGCCGATCCGCAGACCCAGACGCACCGTGTAGTCGATGATCTTCTGCTTGGCCTTGTCGCTCACGCTGAAGGTCGGATAGACGCTGATCGAGTCGCCCGAGTGGATACCCGTACGCTCGACGTGCTCCATGATACCCGGGATGAAGACATCGCGGCCGTCGCAGATGGCGTCGACCTCGAGCTCCTTGCCCATGATGTAGCGGTCGACCAGCACGGGCGAATCCTCGTTCACCTCGACGGCCGTCTGCAGGTAGTGGCGCAGGCGCTCCTCGTTCGAGACGATCTGCATGGCACGGCCGCCCAGCACGTAGCTCGGGCGCACCAGCACCGGATAACCGATGCGTGCCGCGGCACGCACACCGGCCTCAATGTCGGTCACGGCCTCGGCCTCGGGCTGCGGGATACCCAACTCCTCCATGATCTTCTCGAAGCAGCCGCGGTCCTCGGCGTTGCGGATCGCCTCGCAATCCGTGCCGATGATCCGCACGCCCAGTTCAGCCAGCGGCTCGGCCAGGTTGATGGCCGTCTGTCCGCCGAGCGAGACGACGATCGCCTCGGGCTGTTCGAGGTGGATGACGTTCATCACATCCTCGACCGTCAGCGGCTCGAAGTAGAGCTTGTCGCTGGTCGTATAGTCGGTCGATACGGTCTCGGGGTTGTTGTTGATGATGATCGCCTCATAGCCCGCCTCGCGGATTGACCAGATGGCATGCACGGTCGAATAGTCGAACTCGACGCCCTGACCGATGCGGATCGGGCCCGAACCGAGCACCACGATCTTACGCTTGGGGCTCACGATCGACTCGTTCTCCTGCTCGTAGGTCGAGTAGAAGTAGGGAACGTACGACGCGAACTCGCTGGCGCACGTATCGATCATCTTGTAGACGGGGAAGATCTGGTTCTGTTCGCGCAGACGATACATCTCGTGCTGCGACAGTCCCCACAGCATGCCGATGTACTTGTCGCTGAATCCCATGCGCTTCGCGTCGCGCAGCGTCTCGACGTCCATCGGATGCTCGCGCACCGTGCGCTCGAACTCGACGATGTTCTTGAACTTCTCGAGGAAGAAGAGGTCGATCTTCGTATTGTTGTAGATCAGCGAGAGGTCCGTACCCATGCGGATCAGTTGCGCGATGGCATAGAGGCGGTCGTCCGTACCGTCCTTGATGTAGAGCAGCAGCTGGTCCTCGGTCCAATCGTCGAACTTGCGGTGCCAGATGTGGCAGACGCCCGTCTCGAGCGAACGCACCGCCTTCAGGAGCGACTCCTCCATCGTACGGCCCACGGCCATCACCTCACCCGTGGCTTTCATCTGCGTGCCGAGCTTGTTCGACGCGTCGCTGAACTTGTCGAAGGGGAAGCGGGCGATCTTCGTCACCACGTAGTCGAGCGTCGGCTCGAACGAGGCCGGCGTATTGGCGATGCGGATCTCGTCCAGACGCAGCCCCACGGCAATCTTCGCGCTCACGCGGGCGATCGGATAGCCGCTCGCCTTCGACGCCAGGGCCGACGAACGCGACACGCGCGGGTTGACCTCGATCAGGTAGTATTTGAACGACAGCGGGTCCAGTGCGAACTGCACGTTGCAGCCGCCCTCGATCTTCAGTGCGCGGATGATCTTCAGGGCCGAGTCACGCAGCATCTGGTACTCGCGGTTGGTGAGCGTCTGACTCGGAGCCACAACGATCGAGTCTCCCGTATGGATGCCGACGGGGTCGATGTTCTCCATGTTGCAGATGGCGATGGCCGTATCGTTGCTGTCGCGGATCACCTCATATTCGATCTCCTTGTAGCCCTTGATGCTCTTCTCGACGAGTACCTGGTGTACGGGCGAGAGAAAGAGCGCATTGCGCATGATCTCGCGGAACTCCGCCTCGTTGTCGGCAAAACCGCCGCCCGTGCCGCCCAGCGTGAAGGCCGGACGCAGCACTACGGGGTAGCCGATCCGCTCGGCCGCCGCCAGACCCTCCTCCATCGTGTTGGCAATCTCGGAGGGGAGCACCGGCTCGCCCAGCGACTGGCACAGCTCCTTGAAGAGTTCGCGGTCCTCGGCCCGCTCGATGCTGTCGAACGATGTACCGAGAATCTCGACCTGGCACTCCTTCAGAATGCCCTTCTTGGCCAGCTGCACCGCCAGATTGAGGCCCGTCTGTCCGCCCAGTCCCGGCACGATGGCATCGGGACGCTCGTAACGGATGATCTTGGCCACGTACTCGAGCGTCAGCGGCTCCATGTAGACCTTGTCGGCGATGTGCGTGTCGGTCATGATCGTAGCGGGGTTCGAGTTCACGAGCACCACCTCGTAACCCTCCTCCTTGAGTGCGAGGCACGCCTGCGTGCCTGCATAGTCGAACTCGGCGGCCTGACCGATCACGATCGGGCCCGAGCCGATGACCATCACTTTGTTGATATCCGTTCTCTTAGGCATTTTTGTGCTCCTCCATCATTTTAATGAACTTGTCGAAAAGATAGGTACTGTCCTGCGGACCCGGGGCGCTCTCGGGGTGATACTGCACCGAAAAGACGCGGTCTTCCGGGCACTCCACCCCCTCGGCCGTCTGGTCGAGCAGATTGACATGCGTCAGACGCAGCGGCGTATCCTTCAGCGAGTCGATATCGACCGCATAGCTGTGGTTCTGGCTCGTGATCTCGATCTTGCCCGTCTCGAGACACTTCACGGGGTGGTTGCCGCCGCGGTGTCCGAACTTCATCTTGAAGGTGCGGGCGCCGTAGGCAAGCGAGATCATCTGGTGTCCGAGGCAGATGCCGAACATCGGCACCCGGCCGCGCAGTGCGCGGATCTTCTCGATCACGGGGGTCACATCCGACGGGTCGCCCGGACCGTTCGACAGGAAGACGCCGTCGGGACGGAACGCGAGCAGCTCTTCGACCGAGATGTCATACGGCACGACCGTCACGTTGCATCCCTTTTCGTTGAGTTTACGGATGATGTTGTATTTGATGCCGCAGTCGATCGCCACCACATCGTAGCGGTGGTTGGCCGTACGCGAGAACCAGCGCTTGCGGCAGCTCACGCGCGACACCATGTCGTGCGGCAGCTCGTAGGCGCGGATGCGGGCCATCGCCTCGTCGTGCGGCGTCGAGGCATCGGTGAGCATCACCTTCTGGCTGCCCTCGTCGCGGATGATGCGTACCAGGCGGCGCGTATCGACTCCCGAAATGGCCGGGATGCCGTGCTCCTCGAAGACCTCGTTGAGCGTCTTGGTGTAGCGGAAATTCGAGGGCGTGTCGTTGTACTCGCGCACGATCATGCCGCCGATGGTCGGGAATTTGGTTTCGTAATCCTCCTCGGCCGTACCGTAGTTGCCGATCAGCGGATAGGTCATCACCACCATCTGATCCGTGTAGGAGGGGTCCGACAGGATCTCCTGATACCCGACCATCGAGGTGTTGAAGACGATCTCGTCGATGACCTCGCGGTTGGCACCGAAGCCGTAACCGTAGAACTCTTCGCCGTTTTCGAGAACGATCTTTTTCGTGTAAGGTTTCATATATGTTTCAGCAGTGCGGGGCGCTCGCAGCCCCTCGTTTTTGATTTTTGGTTGCATGTGGTTGGTTCTTCGCCCCGGCCGGCGGGCATCCGCAGGGACCATTTCCGTTTCCGGCCGTTCCTCCACAATCGGGCGGCATCGCCTCAACGGCAGGCTCCGGACTTTCGGCCTTTTCGCCAGGCCGGCTGCCTCGCAGCATCGGGGGCATCCATCCCCGCAAGCCGTCCGGGCAGAGGGTCTGAGGGTCAAAGGGTCAGAGCGTCGTCGCGATAGGCCATGCGACCGCCGACGACCGTCAGCATCGTGCGTCCCTGCACCTTCCAGCCGGCAAAGGGCGTGGCACGCCCCTTCGAGAGGAAGGTATCGGGGTCTATTTCGTATTCGGCCCCGAGGTCGAAGACGGCGAAATCGGCCGCCTCACCCGGTTCGATCCGGCCTCCGCCCAACCCGAAGAGCTGACGCGGGCGTTCGGACATCAGTTCCATGAGCCGTGCAAACGGGATCGTGCCGCCGAGCACCAGGTAGCGGTACATCAGCGCAAAGGCACACTCGAGCCCCACAACACCCATGGCACTCGCGGCCAGTCCGCGAGCCTTCTCCTCGGCGGCATGGGGTGCATGGTCCGTCGCCAGCACGTCGATCGTGCCATCGGCGATTCCGGCCAGCAGTGCGGCGCGATCCTCGGCGCTGCGCAGCGGCGGGTTCATCTTGAAGCGGCCCTCCTCCTGCAGATCGGCATCGGTCAGCAGCAGGTAGTGCGGCGCCGTCTCGCAGCTCACGCGCAGCCCGCGGGCCTTGGCCGCACGGACCAGCTCGACGCTCTCGCGCGTCGAAATGTGGCATACATGATATTGGCAACCGGTCTTTTCGGCCAGCTCGATATCGCGTTTGACCTGAGCCCATTCGCTCTCGGAGCAGATGCCCCGGTGTCCGTGCGCACGGCAATATGCGCCGTCATGAATATACCCTCCACGCAACAGGTCATCCACCTCACAATGGGCCACGATGGCCTTGCCGACCGCCGCAGCACGACGCATGGCCTCCTCCATGAGCTGCGCCGACTGCACGCCGCGCCCGTCGTCCGAGAAGGCGACCACCTCGGGAGCCAACGCCGCGAAATCGACCAGGTCGCCGCACCCCCGCTGTCCGACCGTAATCGAACCGTAGGGCACGACACGCACCACGGCATCGCGCCGGATGGCATCGAGCTGCACGGCCAGGTGTTCAGGCGAGTCGGGCGCCGGCGAGAGATTGGGCATCGAGCAGACCGTCGTGTAACCGCCGTGTGCTGCAGCGGCCGTACCGGTGGCAATGGTCTCCTTGTAGGTAAATCCGGGCTCACGCAGATGGACATGCACGTCCACCAGACCAGGTACCAGATGCAACCCCTCGAGATCGACCACACGATCGCCCCCGACGGGCGTCTTGTCGTCCGTAAAACGGCCCTGCGCATCGACGGCCACGGTTTCGCGTACGAACCGTCCGTCGCGCCAGACTTCGGCATTCACATAGAGTGTCTTCATGAGAGATACGGATCAAAAAAATAGGGCAACCGAAACAGTTACCCCACATAAACAATAATACCGAGACCCGTCGAGGAATGGAAACCCGACCAATAATCCTGCTGCCAGAAGTTCTGCGCCGATAAGTTGCGGGGTTCACGATTCATAGGTCTCAGTATCGCCATATTCGGCGACAAAGATAGCACATTTTCGCGGGGCGTGCAAACCTTTGGACCGAAAAAAAAGCGCCCCTACATTTTACCATTTGCCCCCACACGTTTCACCCGGAGGAGGGCGAACGCCTCCTTGGGCGCGTCGTCCGACCGTTTTTCCGCCGCGACAGCACCCGGGTTGCGTCCGACGAGCCTCCGCGCCCACAAGCTGTGCCCGGGCCCTTCGTCGATGACATCCCCATTTTCAGGTATGGTGCGCCCGCAAAAAAAGCACTATCTTTGCACCGACGAACTTTTCCAAATCCCGCTGCACACATGGACCACACGCTGCTTCTTCCGCTGCTGCTGACACTCGGTGCCGGACTCGCCACCGGTATCGGCAGCGCCATTGCCTTCTTCGCACACCACACGAACAAACGGCTGCTCTCCTTCTCGCTCGGTCTCTCGGGCGGCGTGATGATCTACGTCTCGTTCGCCGAACTGTTGCGCGAATCGCAGGCGGCTCTCACGGCAGCCTGGGGCGAACGGCTCGGTTCGGGGATCTCGGTGGCGGCCTTTTTCGGCGGCATCCTCGTGATCGGGATAATCGACCGGCTGGTCCCCTCGTTCGAAAACCCGCACGAAGCCCGCCCCGTCGAGCAGATGGAGCACCATCCGCAGAAGAACCGACGGTTGATGCGCATGGGACTGTTGACGGCGCTGGCCATCGCGATCCACAACTTCCCGGAGGGCATCGCCACCTTCACCACCGCACTCGAAGACCAGACGCTCGGTATCGCCATCGCCGTGGCGGTTGCGATCCACAACATCCCGGAAGGCATCGCCGTCTCGATCCCCATCTACTACGCCACGGGTGACCGCTTCAAAGCCTTTCGTCTGTCGCTGCTCTCGGGACTGGCCGAACCGGTCGGTGCCCTGCTGGCGTGGCTTGTGCTGATGCCCTTCATGTCGGCAACGCTCATGGGGTGCGTTCTGGCCGGCGTGGCGGGGATCATGGTCTTCATCTCGATCGACGAACTGCTGCCTGCCGCACGCGAATACGGCGAAGCACACATCGCCATCTACGGCGTCGTAGCCGGCATGGCCGTGATGGCCGTCAGCCTCCTCATGCTGGGTTAACACAGCCCCCCCCTGCCGCATCGGCCGACACGTCAGTCCGCGGGCTGATTTCACTCCCGCCAACGCCGCCGACCCGCCGTTCCGGCGGCGTATTGATCCAGATAGCTTTCAATCAGACGCGGCACGGCATAATCCCCCAGATCGGCTGCCGCGACATACAGCACGCCCTCCACACAAGGCCGTCCCTCCGTCACCACGATTTGGTGGAATGTGGCATGGATCTGCCGGTGCGACAACTTGTGTACGGGCCACGACAGCGACTTCAGCCGCTGCCACACACACCCCTCCATCCACCGTCCGAACCGAGGATCGGAGACCAGGGCTGCGAAATCGGTTGCCCGGTCCGTCTCGATCATCGGAAATTCGTAGAGCCCGCGCCAGATATCGTCGCTTTCGCGACGGCACAGCCACGTACCTTCTCCCGTCGCGTCGAGCAGATGCAGGTAGTGGAACCATCGATCGCGCACGACGGCACGCCCCTGCTTTACGGGCCGGCAATCGACCGTCCCCGCCTCACGGGCACGGCATCGGTCCGAGAGCGGACACTCGCCACAACGCGGCGCCGCAGGCGTACAGACCAACGCACCGAAATCCATGATGGCCTGATTGCAGGCCCCGGGTGCCGTGCGGTCGAGCAATTCGTCAGCCAGCCGGGCAAAGAGCCGCCGGCCGGCAGCGGTGTCGATCGGGGCATCCAGATCGTAGATCCGAGACAACACGCGGAAGACGTTCCCGTCGACCACGGCCATCGGCAGGTCGTAGGCTGCCGAGCAGATGGCCGCCGCCGTATAGTCGCCCACGCCGCGCAGCGACCGCACGTCGGCCGGATCGTGCGGAAACCGGCCCCCGAAGCATTCGACAATCTGGCGGGCAGCCGCGTGCAGGTTGCGCGCCCGGCTGTAGTATCCGAGCCCCTGCCAGAGCTTCAGCACCTCGTCCTGCGAGGCGGCCGCAAGCGACTGCACATCGGGGAAGCGGGCTGCAAAACGTTCGTAGTACTCCCACCCCTGCGCCACGCGCGTCTGTTGCAGAATTACCTCCGAAAGCCAGATCAGATAGGGATCGCGCGTACGTCGCCACGGCAGGTCGCGCCCACAACGGGCGTACCACGCAAGCAATATGGAAGAGAGTGAAGACATCGTCCGACAAAATTACGTGTTTCCATCCGATTTTTAGCGTTCGGGCCCCGGATTTGCTTTCTTTGTAAAAAAGTCAACCTTCAAACAAACACCGATCCGTCATGAATCGCTACACACTCCAGCACAACGAGGCCGCACAATACTACGCCTTCGATCTGGGTGACGACTCGCGCGCCGTCATCGAGTACGAACGCTGCGGCGATGTCTGCCACCTGACGCACACCTACGTTCCCGAATCACATCAAGGCGAAGGTCTCGCCGCCGCACTGACCGAGGCCGTACTGAGCGACCTGCGCGACCGCGGGCTGCGCGTCGTACCCGAGTGCAGCTACGCCATCACCTACATCCGGCGCCATCCCGAATGGGCGTCACTCGTCGCCGACGGGCAATAATCCGCCTCGCCGAACGGCTCCGCACTGACACTGAGGTTGTCGGAAGCGAAGGTTCCGCGGCATGTGCCTCCACCCGGCCTCCAGGGCGGGAGAGGAAGAGAGTCAGCGCATCGGACGCATACAAAAGAGGTTCGTGTCGTAGACCTCGAAGCCTGCCTTGCGGTAGAGCCGGTGGGCCGCAAGCCGCGAAGGATTCGACGTGAGCATCACACAATCGACCCCGACGGCACGCGCCTCCTGCAGCGCCTCTTCGACGAGAGCCGCCCCCACGCCGCCGCCACGACAGGCCGCATCGACCACCACGTCCTCAATCCATGCTTTGCGGCCCGAGGGCACATCGTACCACACGAGCGACAACAGGCCAACCACCTCTCCCTCGGCCTCAGCCGCCAACAACACCGTCCGCGGAGCGGCCACCAGTTGTTCGAGCCGTTCGGCCGAGGGCGGGGTCAACGCAGCCGAAAGCTGGGGCATAAGCCGTTCGAAAGCCGCAACCAACCGGGCATCAACACCCGAAATACGATAAATTTTCTTCTGCATAACAACCCTGTGCGGTGCGGACCACAACGGCCACACCTCCACGGGCAAAGATACGGAATATATTTTCTCATTCCGCGAATGCCCGTCCCTCACCTCCCATTCCGAACGGAGATCCGACACGCCAGCCAACTCCCGGCTGCGACTTCAGGGCGCCACCTCCAACATCCGTGCATCTTTTTTCACCACCAACGGCCCCAGGTTCCGGAGAAATAACGTACCTTTGTTCCCAACCCGAACCTCAGCCCAAACGTCACAGACCATGACCCTGCGCGACCAACTCTTTGCCCTGGCCGATCCGACCTACCGGGACTTCACCCGCCCGCTCATTCCGGGTGTGGAACACCTGATCGGTGTCCGTGTACCGCAACTGCGGCGCCTGGCCCGCGAGATAGCACGCAGCGCCACTTGGCGCACGTGGCTCGACGGCGCCCAATCCCTCTACCTCGAAGAGCGCATCGTACAGGGATTGGTCATCGGTTATGCCCGCTGTGCTCCCGACGAAAAGCTGCACCTCCTGAAGCGCTTTCTGCCGCTGATCGACAACTGGGCCGTCTGCGACATCTGCTGCTGGCACCTGCACAACGACGAACGGCAACCGATGTGGGAGTTCCTACAGCCCCGCTTTGCCTCGCAACAGGAGTACGAGTTTCGGTTTGCCGTGGTGATGTCGCTCGGCAACTTCGTCGACGAGGAACACCTCGATACGCTGCTCATGCACCTCGACTCCGCACGCCTCGAAGGCTATTACGCCCGCATGGGGGTCGCCTGGGCCCTGTCGGTCTGCTACGTAAAATTTCCCGAGCGGACCGAGGCCTATCTCCACGGCTCGGCACTCGACGACTGGACCTACAACAAGGCCCTGCAGAAAATCATCGAGTCGAACCGCGTCGATGCCGCCACGAAACAGCACATCCGGACGCTGAAGCGCCGCCGCTGAGGGCCCCCGACCCGCACGGCCTGCGACCCTCCGGTCCGATGACGTCCCCCGCCCCCTTCGCAGCACACGCCACGGACGGGTGCATGAGCCTGCCCTCCGGGACAAAAAACGGTAAAACGGCGCAGCAATTCCTGCGGATTTTCGTATCTTTGCTCGTAGTTATGCGCAAGCTTGTCATCATACCCACCTACAACGAACGCGAAAACATCGAGGCGATGATCGCCCATGTCCTTTCGCTCGACCACGAGAGTTTCGATCTGCTCGTGATCGACGACGGATCGCCCGACGGAACAGCCGATCTGGTCCGCAAACACCAGTCCGCCTATCCCGACGGGCGGCTCCATCTGATCGAACGCAGCGGCAAACTGGGACTGGGAACCGCCTATCTCACGGGATTCCGCTGGGGTCTCGAACACGACTACGACCTGCTGTTCGAGATGGATTGCGACTTCTCGCACCACCCCGACGACCTGATGCGCCTGGCGGCCGAGACCGAACGGGGTGCAGATGTCGTGGTGGGGTCGCGCTACATCCGCGGCGGGCACGTGGTCAACTGGCCCATGTCGCGACTGATGATCTCCTACGGCGCTTCGCTCTACGTGCGCCTGGCCACGTGGATGCCCGTGCACGACGCCACGGCCGGATTCGTCTGCTACACACGGAGAGCGCTCGAGACGATCGACCTCGATGCCGTGCAGATGCGGGGCTATGGCTTTCAGATCGAGATGAAATACACGGCCTGGCGCCTCGGACTGAAGATCCGCGAAGTGCCGATCACCTTCACCGAGCGCGAACGCGGCGTCTCGAAGATGAGCAGCAGCATCTTTGGCGAGGCCTTCTTCGGCGTGCTGCGGCTGCCGTTTCGCCGCTTCCGACCGCACGTCCCCTCATCGACAAACCATTCTCTCTAAAAGACAGACATGAAATACGCACTGATCTCCACCGAAAAGGGCGACATGAAGGCCGAACTCTACGAAAAAGAGACTCCCGGCACGGTCGCCAACTTTATCGCCCTGGCCCAGAAACGTTTCTACGACGGGCTGACCTTCCATCGCGTCATTCCGGGTTTCGTCATCCAGGGGGGCTGCCCCATCGGCGACGGAACCGGCGGCCCGGGCTACACCATCCCGTGCGAGACCTCGGCACCGCGTCAATACCACGATCGCGGTGTGCTCTCGATGGCTCATCGCGGCAAGGATACGGGCGGCTCACAGTTCTTCATCTGCATGAATCGCGAAGCCACAAAGCACCTCGATGGGATCCACACCTGTTTCGGCCGCGTGGTCGAAGGCGACGACGTGATTGACGACATCCGCCCGGGAGATCTGATTCTCTCGATCCGCATCGTCGAGGAGTAACCGCTCGCCACACCGCAACGAAATACCCCCACCTGGTGACAGATACACCTGGTGGGGGTTGTTGTGTCCGCAGCAGCACCCCGGCGTTAACCGCAAAGCGCCCCATGCCTTCGCCCCGGGGAAAGAGAAGCTTCTGCCCCCACCGCTGCAACCACCGCCGGATATCGACGCCTTACAGATACAGGAATCCCGCCGTGCAGATGCACGGCGGGATTCCTGCTCATAACTGTTTGCGCACGCAGTTTAGTCCTCAAACTTTGCCGAGAGGAACTCGCGGTTCAGGCGGGCAATGTGCGTAATCGAGATCGACTTCGGGCACTCGGCCTGGCAGGCACCCGTGTTGGTGCAGTTACCGAAGCCCAGTTCGTCCATCTTGGCCACCATCGCCTTGGCGCGGCGGGCACCCTCGACACGACCCTGCGGCAGCTTCGCCAGCGACGACACGCGCGCTGCAACGAAGAGCATGGCCGAACCGTTCTTGCAGGTAGCGGCGCAGGCTCCGCAACCGATGCAGGCGGCGGCATCCATCGATTCGTCGGCATCGGCCTTCGAGATGGGGATGGCGTTGGCATCGGGCACCGAGTTCGTGCGTACCGAGATGAAACCTCCGGCCTGCAGAATCTGATCGTAGGCGCTGCGGTTCACCACAAGGTCCTTGATCACGGGGAATGCGGCCGAACGCCACGGCTCGATGGTGATCGTCTCACCGTCCTTGAACTTGCGCATGTAGATCTGGCACGTCGTGGCACCCTGGCCCGGGCCGTGGGCATAGCCGTTGATGTGCAGCGAGCACATGCCGCAGATACCCTCACGACAGTCGTGGTCGAAAGCCACCGGCTCCTTGCCCTCGTGCACGAGGTTGTTGTTCACGATGTCGAGCATCTCGAGGAACGACGTGTCGGGCGAGATGTTGTCGACGTGATAGGTCTCGAAATGACCTTTGCTCTTAGCGTCCTTTTGACGCCATATCTTTAATGTAAATTTCATGGTGTTGCAAGATTTATTAAAGTTTCAACGTCAAAATTTGCTTAGTCCTTGTAGTTACGCTGTGCCGGGTGGACGAACTCGAAGTTCAGCGGCTCCTTGGTCATCTCGGGCTCCTTATCCATACCCTTGTACTCCCAAACGGCAGCATAAACGAAGTTCTCGTCATCACGCTTGGCCTCGCCCTCCTCGGTCTGGTGCTCGACGCGGAAGTGACCGCCGCACGACTCCTCACGATGCAGGGCATCGCGGGCCATCAGTTCGCCCAGTTCGAGGAAGTCGGCCAGACGCAGGGCCTTCTCCAGTTCGACGTTGAAGTCGTCGGCCTTGCCCACAACGCGGACATCCTTCCAGAACTCCTTGCGCAGGGCCTGAATCTCGCGAATGGCCTTCTCGAGCGACTCCTTCGTACGGGCCATTCCGACGTTCTCCCACATGATGTGGCCCAACTTCTTGTGGATATCGTCCACCGACTGCTTGCCGTTGATCGACATCAGCTTGGCGATGCGCTCGCGCACGCCCTTCTCCGCCTCGTCGAAGGCCGGCGTATCGGTCTTCACCTTCGGAGCCTGGATCTTGTGCGAGAGGTAGTCGCCGATCGTATACGGCAGCACGAAGTAACCGTCGGCCAGACCCTGCATCAGGGCCGAAGCACCCAGACGGTTGGCACCGTGGTCCGAGAAGTTGGCCTCGCCGATGGCGTAGAGGCCCGGGATGGTCGTCATCAGGTTGTAGTCGACCCAGATACCACCCATCGTGTAGTGCACGGCGGGGAAGATCTGCATCGGCTGCTCGTAGGGGTTCACATCGGTAATCTCCTCGTACATGTCGAAGAGGTTGCCGTAACGCTGCTTGATCACATCCTTGCCCAGACGCTCGATGGCGGTCT
>CALUII010000009.1 GCA_944320665.1 uncultured Alistipes sp.
GGCAAAAAATTTGCAAATCCGCAGAAAAAGCACTAATTTTAACTCAGCAAGGGAGACGTATATCCCGAAGCACAGCGTACCGAATCGTGAAGGCCGAGTTGACACGCGGCGGCGTCCAGGGCAAGAAGAGCCCCCACGTTCTGCGCCACACGTTCGCCACCCACCTGCTCAACGGCGGAGCCGACATGAGGGAGATCCAGGAACTTCTGGGACACACCTCGTTGCAAGCGACGCAGGTCTACACCCACAACAGCATCGCTGCCCTGCGCCGGATTTACGAGGAGGCCCACCCGCGCGAGAAACGCGGAAAGAAATAATTAACTTATAAACGTTAAACACCATGAACGTACACATTCAGTCCGTCAAATTTGACGCAGACAGCAAACTCATCGAGTTCGTCGAAGCCAAGATGGCCAAATTGGATCGTTTTGCAGACCGCTCGACTGGAGCGGATGTCATTCTGAAACTCGATAAGGACCACGACAAGGGCAATAAGGTAGCCACCATTACCCTGCACATGCCGGGTGAGGATCTGGTAGCCGAACACCAGGCCAAGACCTTCGAGGAGTCGGTCGACGAAGCGATCGACGCCCTGAAGCGCCAGCTTGACAAGTTCAAGGGCAAGTTCGACAAATAGCCCCGCGACGCCCCCGACAGGGACCTCGACGCACGACAACGGACGGCTCTCGACAGCGGGAAGCCGTCCGTTTTTTGCATTTCCTACGCCCGAAAGGTACTGCCCGAGAGCGCGCACGGGCACAAGCAGACAAATAGAGCCCGACAGAAAACAAAAAAAACCTGCTGATTTTCAGCAGGTTTCGTAGTGGATAGGGGATTCGAACCCCTATGTCATGCGTGAGAGGCATGTATCCTAGCCCTTAGATGAATCCACCGTATTTGTTGGTATTGCGATGCAAAGGTAAGGCTTTTTTCTGAACTTCCAAACTTTTTCATAAAAAAAACCATTTTTTTTTACAATCAGCCCCTCTGCACGGCAATTTTGCTATATTTGTTCTCATACACGACAATACTGCAACCCATGAAAAATCTGTTCCGACTCAGCGTTGCGCTGCTTCTGCTTGCGGGCCTCGGCTCGTGCAAGCCCCGCACACCGCGTCCGCACTTCACCGTACTGACGACGGATACCCTGCTCTCATGCGGCCCGATCCGCTACGCCGTCGACTACCGCTTCACCAGCATCGACAACGCCGCCACGACACCCGCCCTGCAGGCTATCGAGGAGTCCAACATCCACTACTTCTACGGCCTCGAGGATTTCATCGGCACGGCCCGCGAAGCCACGTCGGCCGCCCTGCAGCGACTGAACGAAGAGACCGAAAAGGAGGTTGCCCTCTTCTATGCTCCCGCAACCCAATCCTCCGCCACACCCCGTCCGCAGTACGAATACCGGGAATCGGTCGACTCGGAGGTCGCACTGGTTGATACCGTTTTGGTCTACACCATCACGGCTTCGAGCTACACGGGCGGCGCCCACGGCATGTACGCCACGACGATTCACAACTACTCGCTGCGCGGCGGCTACGAACTGACGCTACGCGACCTGCTGACCCCGACACAACTTGCGGGACTCGATTCATTGATCCGCCAACGGCTCTACGACCTCTATGAGGTGACGGACGATGCCGGATTGGCCGCCCTGGGATTCTTCCCGGACGAGATTCGCGCTACGGAGAACTTCGCCTGCACCGAGACGGGGCTCACCTTCCACTACAACCCCTACGACATCGGATGCTATGCGCTGGGTGACGTCGAACTGTCGCTCACACGCGACGAGTTGCGCCAGTTGGAACCGTAAAACAGGCCGGAGACCGACGGCGGCGGAGCGACGAAAGACAGGTGCCGCTCATCCAATATCGTGAGGAGGGGGCACAACACGCCGCCTCCCGGCACGGAAACGCACATGCGGCCCCAAATGCGCGACTGTCAATGCCTTAAGTGTGCATAAAAGAAGAATCCTCCGGGTTCGTACCCAAGGTACCGAACTCGGAGGATTCTCTTCCAACCTAAAACTACTAACCTAACAGACTCCCATTTTGCAGGTGGCCAGCGAACGCGGTCAACACCCGCGGAGCAGGGAAGCTCCATAAAACCTTAAAACTTCGATGCAAAGGTAGGGGCAAAAAACGACATCTGCAAATTTTTTACGAAATATTTAAATATATTGAGTAATTTTCTTTCTGTCCCGATGCCGTCCGACGGCCTCCCACCGTCCCGGCTCCCCGCACTCCGAAACATCCCATCCATCCTGCAAACAGCCCGTCGCCCTGCTCCGGCGCCACCACGAAGCACAACAATCCCCCGGTTTTTGTATCTTTGTCCGCATCAACCTCAAAACTTCACACAACCAATGGCTCACTCCCTACCCCGACATACCACATTTCCGGTTCTGCTCTGCACCCTGCTTCTCGTTCTGCTCCACGCGCCGCTGCATGCCGAACCGGAACGTTATCCGCTCCGCGGGCGGGTAATCGACCGCCTGACACGCCAGCCCGTCGCCTATGCCTCGGTCGTGGTCTTCGGCCAGAATACACTCGGTGCCTCGGCCGACTCGACCGGTCTCTTCACCATTCCGCGCGTTCCGCCGGGCATCTGCCGTCTGTCGATCTCGTCCGTCGGCTACGAGTCGGCCCTCTCGCCCGAATACCTCGTCTCGGCCGGCACCCCCTTCATCGAGATCGAACTGACGCCCTCGGCCGAGGAGCTCGAGGCCGTCTCGGTCACCCCGTCCCCGTTCCGCAGTTCGGTCGAAAGCCCCGTAAGCATGCACGTAATCGGCGTGCGCGAGATCGGGAAGAGCCCCGGATCGAACCGCGACATCTCACGCATCGTACGCTCCTATCCGGGCGTATCGTTCTCCCCGGTCGGCTACCGCAACGACCTGATCGTCCGCGGCGGCGGCCCCTCGGAGAACCGCTTCTACATGGACGGCATCGAGATCCCGAACATCAACCACTTTGCCACCCAGGGTGCCACAGGAGGCCCCGTGAGCATCGTCAATGCCGACCTGATCCGCGAAATCAGTTTCTACACGGGAGCCTTCCCGGCCGACCGTTCCGGCGCACTCAGTTCGGTGCTCGACTTCCAGTTGCGCGACGGCGACCCCGAAAAACACACCTTCAAGGCCACACTCGGTGCTTCGGAGGTGTCGCTCAGCGGCAACGGCCCGATCAGCGACCGCACGACCTATCTCTTTTCCATACGTCAATCCTATCTTCAGCTGCTCTTCAAGATGTTGGGTCTCCCCTTCCTGCCGAACTACATCGACGGCCAGCTCAAGATCAAGAGCCGGCTCGGCGAGCACGACGAACTGATCTTTCTCGGTTTGACCGGCATCGACAACATGCGGCTCAATACCGACCAGAAGGGCGAATCGGCCGAATACATGCTCAGCTACCTGCCCCGCATCCAACAGGAGACCTTCACCGTGGGAGCCACGTGGCGGCACTACGCCGGACGCCACACCCAGAATCTCTCCATAAGCCACAACTACCTCAACAACCGCAACCTCAAGTACCGCAACAACGACGACTCGTCCGACGCCAACCTCACCCTCCGTCTGCGGGCCGTCGAACAGAAGAGCACGCTGCGGGCCGACAACCGCTCCTATCTGGGATTGTGGAGCCTGCGTGCCGGAGCCGAACTGAACTACATGCACTACACCGACGCCACCTTCCAACGCCTCTACGTGGGTGAATCCGTCACGACGGACTACCGCACCCGGCTGGGGCTCGTCGGCTGGGGACTCTTCGTGGGGGCGGACTACACGTCGGCCAACAAACGCCTCAGTTTCTCCCTGGGCGTGCGCGCCGACGGCTGCGACTACTCGTCCGATATGGCCCGCCTGTGGAAACGCCCCTCACCGCGCGTCTCGATCTCCTATGCGCTGAGCGACGCCTGGTCGCTCAGCGCCAACAGCGGCCTTTACTACCAGCTGCCGCCCTACACCTCGCTGGGCTTCGCCGCGACGGACGGCACGCTCGTCAACCACGCCCTCGACTACATGCACGTGGCACAAAGTTCGGTCGGGTTCGACTGGCGGTGGCGCGACCGCGTGATCGTCTCGGTCGAGGGCTTCTACAAGGCGTACGGACGGATGCCGCTCTCGCTGGCCGACGGGATTCCCCTGGCATGCAAGGGGGCGGACTACGGCACCGTCGGTGGCGAGGCGCTCGTCTCGACGGCCCAGGGCCGCTCCTACGGCATCGAGACGATGGCCCGCTGGCAGATCGACGGCCAACTGTCACTCGTCGGGTCGGTGACGCTCTTCCACAGCGAATTCCGCAACGACCGCCATGCGCCCTACGTAGCCTCGGCGTGGGACAACCGCTTCGTGGTGAACGTCAGCGGCACGTATGACTTTCCGCACGCCTGGAGCCTCGGCGCCAAGCTGAGCGCCGTGGGCGGCGCCCCCTATACGCCGTACGACGAGGCAAAGAGTTCATTGGTCGCCGCATGGGACGTACAGGGACGCCCCTACTACGACTACACACGCTACAACACCGAACGTCTGGCCGCCTTCTGGCAACTTGACCTGCGCCTCGACAAGACCTTCTACTTCCGCCGCTGCATGCTGGGTCTCTACATCGACCTGCAGAACATCACCGCCAGCAAACTCCGCCAACCGGACGTGTTGATGAGCACGGGACAGATAGCCAACCCGGACGCTCCCGCCTCCGAACAGCGTTACGTGATGAAACGCCTGCGCCAAGAGAGCGGCACGCTGCTGCCGACACTCGGCATCACGGTCGAATTCTGACCCGCAAGGCGGACGTCATTCCCGCAACCAACCTGCACACACACAGTGAATAACATCTACGCGCCATGAAAAAACTGAAATTCGGACTTCTGCCGCGAATCTTCGTGGCCATCGCCGCCGGCATCGTCTGCGGCTTCTTCTTTCCGGAGTGGCTCTCACGCCTCGCCGCCACGTTCAATTCGCTCTTCGGCAACTTTCTGGGCTTCATCATTCCGCTGCTGATCCTGGGGCTCGTCGCCCCGGGCATCGCCGACCTGGGTAAGAGCGCCGGACGGCTGCTGGCCCTCACGGCGTTGCTGGCCTGGCTCTTTACGCTGATTTCGGGCTTCGGCACCTACTTTGCCGGCACGTTGCTGCTGCCGTCGCTGCTGGCCGGCTCGCATTTCACCGAGGCCGCCACGGCCGCCGTCACTCCGGCCCCCTACTTCACGATCGACATGCCGCCGGTAATGGGCGTAATGACGGCCCTGATTCTGGCCTTCGTTCTGGGACTCGGCATGGCCTACACACACAGCCGCCACCTCAAAGGGATGTTGGACGACTTCAAGGCCATCATCGACCGCGTCATCGCCGGCATCATCATCCCGCTGCTGCCGTTCTACATTTTCGGCATCTTCCTGGCAATGACCCAGTCGGGCCAGGTAGCCAGCGTCCTGGGAGTCTTCGTGAAGCTGATCGTGGTCATCTTCGGCCTCACGGTGGTGCTGCTGCTTTTCCAGTTCTCGGTTGCCGGACTCGTCGCACGCCGCAACCCGCTGCGGATGCTGCGCACGATGCTCACGGCCTACGCCACGGCGCTCGGCACACAATCCTCCGCAGCCACCATCCCCGTCACTCTGGCCCAGACCGTCAAGATGGGCGTACGCCCCGAACTCGCCGGCTTCGTCATCCCGCTCTGCGCCACGATCCACCTCTCGGGCTCGATGATGAAGATCACGGCCTGCGCGCTGGCCGTCTCGATGCTCTCGGGGCACCCGATCGTCGGCGAAACCTTCGCCGGCTTCATTCTGCTGCTCTCGATAACGATGGTCGCCGCTCCGGGGGTCCCGGGAGGCGCCATCATGGCGGCCGTCGGACTGCTGGAGTCGATCCTCGGATTCGACGACACACTCGTGGGACTGATGATCGCCACCTACATCGCCATGGACAGCTTCGGCACCGCCACCAACGTGACGGGCGACGGCGCCGTGGCCGTGATCGTCGACCGCCTCAGCCGCTCGCAACGCGACGATCCCCCCGCAGAGCAACAACCGCACCCCACACGTCCAACCCCCCACACGCCACACAACGCATCGGCACCGCTGCCCGACATGCCTCGAGATAACGACCCAACGAGTGATAAAAATAAGTATTAAAGCGTACTCCCGACTACCGAAAAAGTGTTACTTTTGACGGCAAAATTCAGCCGGATTGCATCAACACGCTCCGACCGAAACAGCAATAACGGAGTCTAAACTTCAAAAAAACTCATAGAAACTATGGTCGATATCTTTGCACGTCTTGAGAAAAACGCGGGCGGCCCCATCGGGCAATACATGGCCTATGCGCACGGCTACTTCGCATTCCCGAAACTCGAGGGCGAACTGGGTCCTCACATGCGCTTCCGCGGCAAGATGATGCTCAACTGGAGCCTCAACAACTACCTGGGTCTGGCCAACCATCCCGAGGTGCGTGAGGCCGATGCCAAAGGTGCCGCCGAATTCGGCATGGCCGCCCCGATGGGCGCCCGCATGATGAGCGGTCAAACCAAATACCACGAGGAACTCGAACGTCAGCTGGCCGAATTTGTCGGCAAGGAGGATGCCTTCCTGCTGAACTTCGGCTACCAGGGCATGCTCTCGATCATCGACTGCCTGCTCACGCCGCGTGACGTGGTGGTCTACGATGCCGAGGCTCACGCCTGCATCATCGACGGTCTGCGCCTGCACAAGGGCAAGCGCTTCGTATACGGCCACAACGACATGGAGTCGCTGCGTCTGCAGCTCAAACACGCCACCGAACTGGCCGAGGAGCAGAACGGCGGCGTACTGGTCATCACCGAAGGTGTCTTCGGCATGAAGGGCGACCTGGGCAAACTCGACGAGATCGTAGCCCTGAAGAAGGACTTCCAGTTCCGCCTGCTGGTGGACGATGCCCACGGCTTCGGTACGATGGGCCCCGGCGGCCGCGGTACGGCAGCACACTTCGGTGTGGTGGACGGTGTGGATGTACTCTTCAACACCTTCGCCAAGTCGATGGCCGGCATCGGAGCCTTCGTCAGCGGTCCCCGCTGGTTGATCAACCTCTTCCGCTACAACATGCGTTCGCAGCTCTATGCCAAGTCGCTCCCGATGCCGATGGTGATCGGCGCCATGAAGCGTCTGGAGTTGATCCGCAACCACCCCGAATATCAGGAGAAACTGTGGGAGATCACCCGCGCGCTGCAGAATGGACTGAAGGAGAACGGATTCGAAATCGGCGTCACGAAGTCGCCCGTAACCCCCGTCTACATGAAGGGCGGCGTACCCGAGGCCACGAACCTGATCGTCGATCTTCGCGAGAACCACGCCCTCTTCTGCTCGATCGTGGTTTACCCCGTGATCCCGAAGGGCGAGATCATCCTGCGCGTGATCCCGACGGCGGCCCACACGCTCGAGGATGTGAAGTATACGATCGAGGCCTTCAAATCGGTTCGAGACAAACTCGAAAGCGGCTACTACGCCAAGTTGCCGATTCCGATGCGTGCCGACGAGGGATTCAAGGTACGCTAATCAACCGCATACCCAACAACAAGTACGGGAGCGGGGTTCCGATCGGAACCCCGCTCTTTCGTTTTGCATACCCGCAAAAGGAATCGGCGCCGCCCACCGGAAGTGGACCGCGCCGATAGATTCTGCAGAGGCAGACAGCTACTTGCGCCCGCGACGCCGCAATGCCCTCACCGCCTCGCCGCCGAAGGCCAACAACGAGGTGCCGCCGATGACGGCCAGCCACTGCCCCCACGTGAGGGGCACCACCCGAAAGACCGCCCCGCCGAATTCGACGATCACGATCTGTCCCACGGCGATAGCCAACAGGATAAGGAAAAATTCGCGACACCCGTGCAGATGGGTGAATACCGAATGGCGCGTTTCGAAACCCTTGGCATTGAACATGTTCCAGAACTGCAGGAAGACAAATATCGAGAAGAAGAGCGTCAACTGCACAACCGACAGTTCGCCGTCGGGCGAGCCGGCCCGCCACCAGAACATCAATCCGAGCAGTACGGCCACGATTACCATGCCGCACGTAAAGATCGTCCGTGCCATGCCGGGCGTGATGATGAATTCGTCACGCGGACGGGGCTTGTCGCACATCACCTCGGGATTGGGCGGCAGCGAGGCCATGGCCATCGCCGCAAAGGTATCCATGATGATGTTCACCCAGAGGATCTGCACCACGGTGAGGGGCAGATCCGAACCGAAGATCGCACCGACGAAGCAGACAATAATCGCCGCAAAGTTGATCGTCAACTGGAAGAGCACGAAACGCTGGATGTTGCGGTAGAGCGAACGGCCCCACATCACGGCCGTTGCAATCGACGTGAAGGAGTCATCGAGCAGCGTGATGTCCGAGGCATCCTTCGCCACCGAGGTACCCGTACCCATCGAGAGGCCGACGTTTGCAAAATTCAGGGCCGGGGCATCGTTCGTACCGTCGCCCGTGACGGCCACCACCTCGCCGCGTTGCTGCAGCAGGCGCACCAGACGCTGCTTGTCGAGCGGACGGGCCCTCGACATGATCTTCAGCTCCTGCACGCGGTCGAGCAACTGTTCGTCACTCATGGCGGCGAACTCCGTTCCGGTCATGTGGTTGCGTTCGCCGTCGACGGCGTCGTTCCAAAGGCCGATCTGCCGGGCGATTTCACGCGCCGTGGCGGGCGTATCGCCCGTTACGATCTTGACGGCAATGCCGGCATCGAGGCACTGCTTCACGGCAGCCGGCACATCCTCGCGCACCGGATCCGAGATGGCAGCCACCGCCGCAAAGGTCAGTCCGCCGGCCTTGACGGCCGACTCGCAATCGTCGGCCGAGGTCTCGGCCCAGGCCACACCGAGCGTACGCATGGCGCGGTTCTGGAATCCGAGCAGGCGTTCGGCCACTTCGGCCGCGCGGCCGTCGTCGGTGCACATCGCGCGCACGATCTCCGGTGCACCCTTCACACAGAGAAGGCGTCGGCCCGAGATCCCGCTGCGGATGATGGTGGCCATGTATTTACGCTCGGTCGTGAAGGTCAGACGGTCGACAATCTCGGCCCCGTCGCGCAGTGCGACGTAGTCCTCACCCTCGCGGCGCAGCCATTCGAGCAGGGCCCCCTCGGTCGGATTCCCGATGATATGTCCCTCCGCATCGAGGAAGGCGGTCGAGTTGGCCGCCACGATCTCGGCGAACTCATGCAGCGGCTGGTCGCCGTAGCGCACCACCTCGTTGACATGCATCTTGTTCTGCGTGAGCGTACCGGTCTTGTCCGTACAGATCACCGTCACGGCACCCATCGTCTCGCAGGCATGCATGCGGCGCACGAGGTTGTTGGTCTTGAGCATGCGGCGCATCGACATCGCCAGCGAGAGGGTGATGCTCATCGGCAGGCCCTCGGGCACGGCCATGACGATCAAAGCCACCGAGACCATAAATATATGGAGTACCTGCTGTGCAATCTCCAACCACCCCTGCTCGAACAGATGACCGATGAAGACCGCCTTGAGGAGCATGGCGGCAAAGATGACGATCGACAGCCCGATGCCCACACGGCCGATCATCCGCGAAAGACGTGTCAACTGACGGTTAAGCGGCGTCTGCTCGTCGCTCTCGACGGTCGACTGTTCGGTCACGCGTCCCGCTTCGGTGGCATCGCCCACGGCCGTCACGACCATCATGCCGTACCCATCGACGACGGTCGTACCGCGCATCACCACATTCGACGGATAGGTCGCCTCGGCATCGAACGAAGCCTCGACCACCGTTTTGTCGACTTCGGGCTCGCCCGTGAGGGTCGACTCGTTGATCTTGAGCGACACGGCCTCGACCAGTTCACCATCAGCCGGCACGGTCTCGCCGTTTTCGATGCAGACTACGTCTCCGACGACCACCTCACGGCGCGGGATTTCGCACATTGCGCCGTCGCGCATGACCTTCACGGGGATGTCGTCGTTGACCTGGTTCAGGCGACGGAAGCGGCGCATGGCGTCCCACTCGAAGAGGAAGCCGACGCACGTGGCGAGGATGATGGCGCAGATGATGCCGATCGGTTCGAGAAACTCCTTCTCGATGAAGGCGATGACGAGCGACAACACCGCTGCGACGAGCAGTATGCGGATGATCGGGTCCTTGAACTTCTCGATGAAAAGTTTCCAGACGGAGTCGTCCTTCGGGGGCGTGATCACATTTTCGCCATGCCGTTCGCGGCTTTTGGCGACCTCCTCCGCAGAGAGGCCTTTCGGATTAAACGTTATCATAGGTTATCAATAGTGGTTTGTCCAGGAGAATTGACGGGTCGAGGCGTCGAGTCGTATGGCGATAAAGACCAGAATCGTG
Organism: uncultured Alistipes sp.; assembly: GCA_944320665.1. Lineage (GTDB taxonomy): Bacteria > Bacteroidota > Bacteroidia > Bacteroidales > Rikenellaceae > Alistipes. The sequence goes on from CALUII010000009.1 coordinate 10,331, forward strand.
AAGGCGATGAGCGACGAACCGCCGTAGCTCATGAACGGCAGCGGGATACCCATGACGGGCATCAGACCGATGGTCATTCCGACGTTGACCAGCACATGGAAGAGCAGGATGGCTGCCACGCTGTAACAGTAGATGCGGCCGAATGGCTCCTCCTGCCGTTCGCCCATACGCATCAGGCGCAGGATCAACAGACAAAAGAGGGCCAGCACGGTCATCGTCCCGACGAAGCCCCACTCCTCACCCACCGTACAGAAGATGAAGTCGGTGTGGCGTTCCGGCACGAAGCCGTACTTGATCTGCGTACCCTGCAGCAGTCCCTTTCCGAAAAGACCGCCCGAACCGATGGCGATCTTGGCTTGATTCACGTTGTAGTCAGCACCGAGCGGATCGCTGCGCAGTCCGAGGAAACTCAGGATGCGGTTCTGCTGGTGCTCCTTGAGGATCGACTCGAAGATATAGCCCGTCGTAGGCAGGAAGACGAGCGATCCGACAAAGATTGCCAACATGATATATATGTTGCGCAGGTTGGCCCGCAGGGCATACACCAAGGCAAAGACCACAGCCAGCAACGTAGCGATGAGCAGGGCATGGTAGAAGTCGATCGCTCCGGGAGCGATGAGGGCCGCGACGGCAAAGAGCACCCCGGCCGTCAGTCCGATGCCCGCCAGAAAGACCACACGCGAACGCCACATGCCGTTCATCATCACCTCCGAGAGGGTGCAGACCAGGATCAGCACCACCAGCAGCGTGAGGGGGGTGAGCAGGAACGAGAAGATAAAGAGCGCAGCGATCAACAACACCGGGATACAGAGCCACTTGTTGAGTCCCTCGCGGTAGAGCACGAAGAGGAACGAACAGAGGACGATACCGGACCCCGTATCATTCTGCAGGATGATGATTCCCAGCGGGATGCAGATCACCATCCCGACCTTCATCAGGTCGCCCGGGCGCGAGATCGAGAACGAATATTCGCTCATGACCCGGGCCAGGGCCAGGGCCGTAGCGATCTTTGCGAACTCGACCGGCTGCACGCGGAACGAACCGAATTCGAACCAGGCTTTGGCACCGTTGACCTCTTTGCCGACAGCCAGGGCCAGCAACAGCAGCAACAAACCGCCGATATAGGCCGGATAGGCCAACATGTGGTAGAACCGGTCGTCGAGCAGCAACACCACGAGTCCCACCACGAAGGCAAAGCCGACCCAGACGATCTGCTTCATGTAGAAATGGTCGAACGAGAAGGGGTCGGCCGCCTCGGGGTCGTACGATGCCGAGAAGATCGACAGGCATCCGGCCGCCACGATCAGCAGATAGAGCAGCACCGTCCAACGGTCCACCCCGTCGAAGATACGCATCAAATGTCGGTTACTTGTCATAGACCGGATAATATATGTTCATGTTTTTGATGTGCTCGACCAGCCACGGGCGGCGTATGGTATCCGTAAGGTAATACTCCTCGATGAGACTGGCGATGGGCAGGGCGGCCGACGCGCCCCAACCGCCGTTCTCGACATAAACCGAGATGGCGATCTTCGGATTGTCGCGCGGGGCGAACGACAGGAAGGTCGAGTGGTCGCGGCCCCGGGGATTTTGCGCCGTGCCGGTCTTTCCGCAGACGTCGAGTCCGGGCAGTTGCGCCCCGCGCGACGAGCCGTCGACATTGACGCTGCTCCACATACCCTCGACAATCGGTTCGAAGTACTTGGGATCCACCTTCGTGTAGTGTTTCTCATAGAAACGCCGGTCGAGAGAGTCCTGCCCCTCGACGTGGCGCACGATGTGCGGGATGTAGTAATAGCCGCGGTTGGCGACGATGGCAGCCAGGTTGGCCATCTGCAACGGCGTGCAGCCCAGCTCGCCCTGACCAATGGCCAGCGAAAGGACCGTAAGAGAGTTCCAGGAACCGCGATAGCGACGGTCGTAAAAGGCCCGGTCGGGGACATAGCCGTTGGTCTCGTTGAGGAAGTCGGAGCCGAGTTTGCGGCCGAAGCCGAAGCTCTCGACATACTCCTTCCAGACGTCAAAACCCTCCTTCACGCTGCCGTATTTCGGATTATCCAGAATATCCCGGAAGACATAGCAGAAGTATGCGTTGCACGAGGTCGAAACGGCAAAGCGCAGATCGAGCGGCGAGGGGTGCTCGTGGCACTTCATCGAGAGCCGACCCACATGATATCCTCCGTTGCAGGGATAGCGGTCCGAAGGTTTGAGCACCCCCTCCTGCATGCCGATCAGTCCCTGGACGATCTTGAAGGTCGAGCCCGGCGGATAGCGGGCACTTACGGCACGGTTGAAGAGCGGATGGCGCGGATCGTTCATGATCCGCACGTAGTTGTTGCCGCGCTCGCGGCCGACCAGTTCATCGGGATCGTACGTGGGTGAGGAGACCATCATCAGGATCTCGCCCGTCGAGGGTTCGATGGCCACGGCCGCCCCCACCTTGCCCTTCATGAGCTCCTCGGCGAAGAGCTGCAGGCGGGCATCGATCGTACAGACAATCGCCTTGCCGGGAATGGGCACCGTATCGAAACGTCCCTCCATATAGGAGCCCTTGATGGCGCCATGGGCATCCTTCTCCTCGATGCGCACCCCTTTTCGGCCGCGCAGTTCGGGTTCGTAGGCCGACTCCACGCCGCTCACGCCGACGTATTCCCCCATCTGGTAGTCGGGATAGCGCCGCAGGATCGAGGCATTCACCTCTCCCACATAGCCCAGCAGGTTGCCGCCGATCTTGCGTGGATACTGACGCACGGTGCGGTAGACCGTATAGAACCCACGGAAATTGCACTCGTCGAAGCGGAGTTTCTCCTCCTTCGAGATGTAGTTCGTGATCATGTGCGGTGCACGCGGATAGGAGGCCGCCTTGCGCAGTTCGCGTTCGAGTTTGTCGCGCGAGATACCCACCACCGAACAGAGCAGGGCCGTATCGAATCCGCGCCGGTCCATATCGCGTGCGACCACCATCAGGTCGTAGCACTCGCGGCTCTGGACCAGGAACTCTCCATTGCGATCATAGACCTCGCCGCGCGGCGGATAGAGCACCTCGCGCCGCAGGGCATTTCCCTTGGCCAGTTCGTCGTACTTCGTATCGAAGAGTTGCAGATAGCAGAGCCTTGCGGCCAGGATGCCGAAAACGAGCAGCACCACGACCTGCAGGGTTCTCATCCGCATGAATCCATCCGCACCGCCATTCATACGCGTACCGTAAGTTTCGAAGTGAACACTCGGGCCATCAGCCACGTGAATCCCACACAGACCAAGCTGCTGACGAGCCATCGTCCGAGCATCTGCCCAATCTGGGCCCAGCTCAGGGCCTCAAGCAGGAAGAAGAGCAGGTGATGCAGACCGACCAGCGAGGCGGCATAGCGCAGAAAGCCCCCTTCGCCGAAACGTTCGGGCGAAGGCACGCCGCCGTCGCGGATGTTCTCCTTGCCGAAGAGCAGATCGAGCAGGAACGGGCGCGTGAAGGCGGCGAAGACCGCCACACACGTATTGAGACCGGCCGTACCCATAAACCAGTCGGCCACCAGACCCGTTGCCAAGCCGTTAACGAGCAGTACGCCGCGCGGCATTTCGAGCGGCAGCAGTGCGAGAAACGACACGTAGACCAACGGATTGAACCAGGCTCCGATCGTGAGGTTGTTGAAGAGGTAGGCCTGCAGCAACTGCGTCACGACGAAGAGCAGTATGAAACGGAAACTTCTGTGCATCATGGTCTGTTCTTCAATTCTTCGACCCGTTCGGACTCCAGCAGGGAGCGCACTTCGGGCAGGTCGTTGTTCTTCACGAGGATCACGGGGCCGAGGCCCGACATGTGGGCCATCAGTCGCACCTGCACCGTGTAGGCCGTCTGGGCCTCGTTGAGGTCGGCACGCACCACGGTCCCGATGGGGATGTCGGCCGGGAAGTATTGCGAGAATCCGGTCGAAACGACCGTGTCACCCGGTTCGATCCGTGCATATTTAGCCAATTCGGTCATCGTCACCGTCCGGGCGTCGGTTCCCTCCCACAGGATCGATCCCGAATAGGTGTCGCCGCGCACCTTGCCACTGGCGCGGAAGGCCGTATTGAGGATCGAGATGGCCACGGCATAGCGTTCCGAGACTTCGACCACATAACCGACCATAGCCCCCGTCGACGAGAGCACGGCCATATCGCGTTCCACCCCGTCACGACGGCCGCGATCGAAGACGATGAAGTTGCGCAGCTTGTTGATCGAGTTGGAGACCACCGTTGCCGGAGTCATCCGGAACTGTCGTTCACCGATCACCACCTGCGTGCTGTCGGCCGGAAGGGGGGAAGCCGTACGCCGCCAGGCCGCCAGTTCGGACTCCAGCTCCGCGACACGCGCCATGAGCTGGCGATTCTCCCTGCCGAGACCGAAGAAGTGCTTGACGCCCGAGAAGAGACCGTGCACGCCACCGGCCACGCGGGTCGACTGCGCAAGCAGCCGAGCCTGGGTATACGGCGAAGAGTTCGCATAGTAATGCAGGGCGAGCGCCTCGATCACCACGAACAGCAGCACGACATAGGTGCTGCGGATAAACTCCAGGAGTTTGTTCAATGTCTGACAGTTAAGTCTGTTATGCCGCGAATGCGGGCATAAAGCCCGCATCGCTGTAAATCAATTCATTATATATTGCATCTTGCCGCCGGCCGAGCAATCCGTCCGCCTCGTCCGCACAGGCCCCGTGCCGCATCCGGACTCCGACTCCGGCTCCGCACCTGCACTCCGGCACCCGCACCCGGGCTTCGGCTCCTGCACCTGCACTTCGGTCCCCGCACCTGCACTTCGGTCCCCGCACCTGCACTCCGGCCGGCCCTGCACCCGGGTCCGGACCCTTCTCAGCGCATGAGGAACGAGAAGCGGTTGATGTTCTTCAGGGCGATACCCGTACCGCGGGCCACCGAACGCAACGGATCTTCGGCAATGTGGAACGGCAGGCCCGTCTTCTCCGAGAGTCGGCGATCCAGCCCCTTGATCAGGGCGCCGCCGCCGGCCAGATAGATGCCGTTCTTCACGATGTCGGCATAGAGCTCGGGGGGCATCGACTCAAGCACCTTCATCAAGGCGGCGTCGATCTTCACGAGCGACTTTTCGAGAGCATAGGCAATCTCGCCGTAACTCAACGTCACGGTCTGCGGCAGGGCCGTCAGCATGTTGGGGCCCGTCACGACGAAGTCCTCGGGCTCCTCCTCCAGTTCGGGCACAGCCGCACCGATCGAGCACTTGATCGCCTCGGCCGTACGTTCGCCGATGCGGATGTTGTGCTGCTGACGCACGTAGTTCTGAATATCGGCCGTGAAGACATCACCGGCCACATTGATCGACTCCGAGCAGACGATGCCACCCAACGAGATGCAGGCGATTTCGGCCGTACCGCCGCCGATATCGATCACCATGTTTCCTTCGGGGGCCTCGACATCGAGTCCGGCACCCAGAGCCGCAGCCATCGGCTCGTAGATCATGTAGACCTCGCGGCCGCCGGCATGTTCGGCCGAATCGCGCACGGCACGAATCTCGACATTGGTCGATCCCGACGGGATGCAGATCACCATGCGCAGCGACGGCGAGAAGAGGCTGCCCGAGGTCTTCACCTTCTTGATCATGCCGCGCAACATGAGTTCCGTCGCATTGAAGTCGGCGATCACGCCGTCCTTAAGCGGACGTATGGTCTTGATATTGGGGTTCGTTCGCTCGTGCATCTGCTGGGCCTGCTGCCCGATGGCGACGAGTTTGCCCGTGTGCACGTCGAGGGCCACGATCGACGGCTCGTCGACCACCACCTTGCCGTTGTAGATGATGAGCGTGTTGGCCGTACCGAGGTCGATGGCCAGCTCCTGAGTCAATGAAAAAAGTCCCATATCGAAATGTCGTCTGTTTATTCCTGATTCACAATCCGATCCGCACTGCCACACGAAGGTTTGACGAGGCCCCTCCAAACACGTGCCCGACGCAGGGATCGGGATTCGGACAAAGGTACGAAAAAGATAGGGATATTTTTGCAATCCGATTTAATTTTTTTTGACTACATTTGTCTTGCAAATACAACCCCCATGACCGAATTCAAAATTGGAAAAGAGGCTCGTTGCGCCGTCATCGGCTACGGCAGTTGGGCGACCGCACTGGTGAAGGTGCTCACCGAAAACGAAGCCCGCGTCGGATGGTACGTCCGCAACCCCGAGGTGCTCGAATCCCTGCGCAGCGAAGGCCGCAATCCGCGCTACCTGCGTGACATACAGTTCGACACGGCGCGCATCGCCCCGTCCGACGACCTCAACGCCGTCGTTGCCGAAGCCGACATCGTGGTGCTGGCCGCTCCGTCGGCCTACCTGAAGGATTTTCTGGCTCCGCTGACCGTGCCGCTGACCGACAAATTCGTGGTCTCGGCCGTCAAGGGCATCATTCCGGGCGAATACCAGACCGTTGCGGGGTACGTATGCGAGCGCTACGGACTCTCCTACAAACAGTTCGGCATCGTTTCGGGTCCGTCGCACGCCGAGGAGGTTTCGCTCGAGCGGCTCTCCTACCTCACGGTGGTATGCGACGACCTGGAGAATGCCCACCTGCTGGGCACAAAATTCGCCACACGCTACATTGCCCTGAGCTACTCGACCGACCTCTACGGCGTGGAGTATGCCGCCATCCTGAAGAACATCTACGCCCTCGCGGTGGGCATTGCCGTGGGGTTGGGCTACGGCGACAACTTCCTCGCGGTGCTGATCTCGAACAGCGCCATGGAGCTCTCGCGTTTTCTGGACCAGAGCTTCCCGGCCGAGCGCAACACGCAGGCCTCGGCCTACTTGGGCGACCTGCTCGTGACGTGCTACTCGGTCTACAGCCGCAACCGCCGGCTGGGACTGATGATCGGCCACGGCGTGACGGTCAAGAGCGCACTGAACGAGATGACGATGGTGGCCGAAGGGTATTTCGCGGCCGACACGATCCGCCACATCAACACGCATCACAAGGTCTCGATGCCCATTGCCGACATGGTCTACGACATCCTCTATCGGGGAGCCTCGGCCCGCAAGGCGATGAAACAGCTGACCTCGAAGTTGATCTGACGCGACCCCGCACACACACAGACATACACAACACACAAAGGTTATACAGTTAGTTTAGTTAAGTTATCATGATGAAGAAGAACGAAACCATCAAGCTCGACATCAGCAAGTCGGGCGTCACGATCTCCGCCGCGATGCAGGAGCGCGCCGAGGCGGCCAATGCCCTGTTACACAACAAACAGGGTGCAGGCAACGATTTCCTGGGCTGGGTACACCTGCCGTCGTCGATCACGCCGGCCTCGCTCGAGGCCATCGAGGCCGAGGCAGCCCGGTTGCGCGCCAAGTCCGACGTCATTGTCTGCATCGGCATCGGCGGCTCGTACCTCGGCGCCAAGGCCGTGCTGGAGGCAATGAGCGACCCGTTCCGTCTGCTGCACAAACAGCTCGACGGCCCGACGGTACTCTTCGCCGGCCAAAACATCTCGGAAGATTATACATGCGAACTGCTCGAGGCGCTGAAGGAGCACTCGTTTGCGGTGATCGTCATCTCGAAATCGGGCACGACGACCGAACCGGCCATTGCGTTCCGCCTGCTCAAGGCCGAACTCGAACGCCGCTACGGTAAGGCCGAAGCAGCCCAGCGCATCGTAGCCATCACGGACCAGGCACGCGGCGCCCTGAAGACGCTGGCCACGAACGAGGGTTACCCGACGTTTGTCATTCCGGACGACGTCGGCGGCCGCTACTCGGTGTTGACCCCCGTCGGTCTGCTTCCGCTGGCCACGGCTGGCGTGAACATCGCCGAACTGGTGCGCGGTGCCCAGGAGATGGAGCAGGCCACGGGCCCCGAGGTTCCCTTTGCGGAGAATCCGTCGGCCATCTATGCCGCCACACGCAACCTGCTCTACGACGCAGGCAAGAAGATCGAACTGCTCGGCTCCTACGAGCCCAAACTGCAGTACCTCAACGAGTGGTGGAAGCAGCTCTATGGCGAGAGTGAAGGCAAGGAGGGTAAGGGTATCTTCCCGGCCAGTGTCACCTACACGGCTGACCTGCACTCGATGGGGCAGTACATTCAGGAGGGCGAACGCCACCTCTTCGAGACGATCGTCTCGGTGGCCGCACCGCACCACCGCCTCACCGTGGAGTCCGACGCCGAGAACCTCGACGGACTGAACTACCTGGCCGGCAAACGCATCTCCGAGGTGAACCGCATGGCTGAACTGGGCGTGCAACTGGCCCACACGGACGGCGGCGTACCCAACATCCGGGTCGAGATTCCGCAGATCGACGCCCATGCACTGGGTGCACTGATCTACTTCTTCGAGAAGGCGTGCGGCATCAGCGGCTACCTGCTGGGAGTCAATCCGTTCAACCAGCCGGGTGTCGAGGCCTACAAGAAGAACATGTTCGCCCTGCTCGAGAAGCCGGGTTATGAGGAGGCCACGAAAGCGATCAAAGCACGTCTCTGACGCACGAGTTCGGCATCAAATATGCAATCGGCATAGACATGAAAAAGTCTATGCCGATTATTTTTTTACTGCTTCTGGCGGGGGGCATCGCACTGATCTGGTACACGAACCGACTCGATCGCGAGACATCCGCCCGCCTCATTGCGCACACCTCGCCGTCCGACACGACCGATGTGGCAGCCGCACGCGCCCTGGCCATCCGCTACATGGACGAGGTGGCCACCCGCAAACGCGCCAGTTCCGCACAACATCTTCAATTTGCCACCGACGCCGACGCCCGTCATGCCCCAGCAACAGCCAATCTTTTTCGCGCGCTGGCCCACGCCGACCGGCTGCACGAATGGAGCTGTGCCGAGGCAATCAACAATCTGGGAGGCACCTATCGTTCACCAAGCACCTCCCGGGTAATCCGGCTCGCCACGCCGGAGGAGGCGCTTCGCTACACACGGGACCGACTCTGCGCACAACAGGCCGCGTCCTGCGACGCCATCAGCGACCTCCTGCACCACGGACACCGCTACGCCGCCCGCCAGCTGGCCCACCTATCCGACTGCGAAAGGCGGCAGGTCGAGTTGATCACCGCCCGGCTGCAAGGAGCCGATACCACAGGCGGCTATATACTCTGCCCAGCCTGCGGGCTGCTTCTCCACAACGACCCCAACATCTGTTCCTGTCCGAGCTGCCTCACCCCGTCGTGGCGCTTCGTCCGCTTCGTTCCGCACACTCCCGCATCGGCCCATCCGACCGCCACGCCGGCTCCGGATCAACCGGCAGCCACGCATGCGGCACCCTCCGCTGCAGCGATGCCGGCCCCGACAGCAAGGTGACAGCAGCGACCTCATCTGCGCAGGCCAAGCCGCGTGAGGAGGGCCTCCCGCACACGCGCCAGCCTTTTCCCCGGCAGATTCGTACCGCGCGCACCCTCCAAAACCAAAGCGATCCGACCGCACCGTTACCGGTATGCGGTCGGATCGCTCCGTGTTCACTTTACTGTTTGTGCCTTACACGCCGCACTACTTGATGCGCTCGTAGTACTCGCGCGTGCGGGTATCGACGCGGATCTTGTCGCCCGTGTTGATGAAGAGCGGCACACGAATCGTGGCACCCGTATTCACGGTTGCGGGTTTGAGCGAGTTGGTCGAGGCCGTATCGCCCTTGATGCCCGGCTCGGTGTAGGTCACCTCCATATCGACGATCGGGGGAAGCTCGGCCGAAAGGACGGTCTCCTTCTCGGTGTGGAACATCACCTCGACGATCTGGCCGTCGGCCATCAGGTCGTAGTTGTTGATCAGGTTCTTGTCGATGTTGATCTCCTCGAAGGTCTCCGTGTGCATGAAGTGCATGCCCAGGTCATCCTCGTAGGTGAACTGATAGGGGCGACGCTCCACGCGTACGGGCTCGATCTTGGCGCCGGCCGAGAAGGTATTCTCAAGCACGCGGCCGTTCTCGAGGTTCTTCAGTTTCGTACGTACGAAAGCGGGGCCCTTGCCCGGCTTCACATGCTGGAAGTCGACGATCTGGAAGGTCTTGCCGTCCAGCTCGATGCACATACCGATCTTGATGTCTGCAGTTGTTGCCATAATAGGTGTGTAATATGCTTATTATTTTGATATTCGCGGCGCAAATTTAGCAAAAATTTTCCAACGCGCAACGATCCGCCCTTCGAAATACGTCTTTGCACGTTTGCAACCGGCGCGGATATTCGAACGAGTTACAGATCGATGGCCTTGCAGCGCAGCCCCATCTGCCGGATGCGCTCCAGCGTACGGGGCAGGGCATAGCGCATGTTTCGGAACGACTTCACGCTGTCGTGAAAGACGACGATGCTGCCCGGTTCGAGGTACTTGGTCACGTTGCGCAGGCAGGCCCGCGGCGAGAGGTTGCGGCTGTAATCGCGCGAGATGATGTCCCACATCACCAGCTTGTAGCGCTGCCCGAGCAGGCGAGCCTGCGCCGGGGTGATCCGCGCATAGGGCGGACGAAACAGGTCGCTGTGGATCAAGTCGTTGGCAAAGTCCACATCCTCCGTATAGCGTTCGAGACTCATGCCCCATCCCTTCTGATGGGAATAGGTGTGGTTGCCGACCTTGTGTCCGGCCGCGACAATCCGTTCGAAGAGGTCGGGATACATCTCGACGTTCTTCCCCAGGACAAAAAAGGTCGCCTTGGCCTCGTACTTGTCGAGCGTGGCCAGAATCCACTCCGTGATTCCGGGCGTCGGCCCATCGTCGAAGGTGAGGAAGACCCCGTCGGGGTCGTCGATCTCCCAGATCAGATCGGGCAACAGACGTCGGATTATTTTCGGCGGTTTGAGTCGCATGATCGTACCGTATCGTCGCGCAAAGGTAATGTTTTTTTCGACAGCCGGCGAAAAAATCGCCCGTCCAAGCCCCGCATTCCCCGGAAAATTCGCTATATTTGGCAAAAATATCCACATTTTTCACCTAACCGTTTTCCGTTCATGAGAACCAAGCAACTCGGCGCGGCCCTGCTGGTCGCTCTCTTCAGCCTCTTCACGTTGAGCAGCTGCGACGCCTTCCGCACACTGGCCGACCAGAACGCCAATACCTCACTCGGCAAACCCTACGAAGTCATCCTCGTCTGCACCCAGCCCCAGTGGGAAGGAGCCGTGGGTGACACCCTGCGCAACATTCTCTGCGCTCCGGTCGCCTACATCAACCAGACGGAGCCCCTCTTCGACGTGCTGCGGATCCTGCCGCGCGGCTACACCACGACAGCCACCCGCCACCGCAACATCCTGCTCGTGGAGCTCGACCCCGACATGGATGAGACTCAGACGGGCATCACGGCCCAATACGACGTCAACGCCTCGCCACAGATCGTCCTCACCCTTCAGGGGCCCTCGGACGAAGCGCTGACGCGCTACCTCACGGACCACGGCAAAGAGTTGGTCTACGTGCTGGAGAAGGCCGAACGCGACCGCGCCATCGCCTATGCCGAACGCTTCACTGAGCAACACCTCGATCAGGTCATCTACGACACGTTCGGCGTCCGCATGGAGGTGCCCAAAGGCTACCTGCTGGCCAAATCCGAACCCGACTTTCTGTGGGCCCGCTACGAATACCCGACCGCCAGCCAGGGTTTCTGCCTCTACAGCTACCCCTACGAAGGGCGCGAATCCCTCACGCCCGAGGCACTGCTGGCTGCCCGCAACCGCTTCGTGAGCCGCATTCCGGGTCCCTCCGACGGCTCGTACATGACCACCTCCGAAGCCTTCACGCCCGACGTGCGGATGTTTCGCCTCGAGGGCCGGTTGTGGATCGAGATGCGCGGTTTCTGGGACGTGGCCGGAGACTTCATGGGCGGCCCGTTCGTCAGCTACACCACCATCGACCAGACAACCAACCGCATCTTCACCTTCGACGGCTACGTCTATTCCCCCAAGCTGCACAAGCGCAACTTCCTGCGCGGCGTCGAACACCTGCTCTATCTGATCCACCTCCCGGCCGACGACGCCTCGTCGACCCCAACCCCTCCGACCACCCGCTAACCGACCGCACGGTGCCATGTCCCAACTGCTGACTACGCTGCTCTTCGGAATCTATGCCGCGACGACGCTCGGCATCATCCTCGTGGTGATCACCGACAACCGCAACCCGCTGAAGACGATGCCCTGGATCCTGATCCTGCTCTTCGTCCCGGTGGTCGGACTCGTCTTCTACTTCTTCTTTGGGCAGAACCTCAGCAAGGTAAAGATCATCTCGCACCGCACGCGCCGCCGCATGACCACCAGCCCCGGGACCGAAGGCACACGGCCCGACATCCCGGCCAACTTCCAGCCGCTTGCCCGCCTGCTCCAGCACACGATCGGAGCCACGCCGCTCTACGGCAGCCGCCTCACCCCCTATACGGACGGTGCCTCGAAGATGGCCGCGCTGCTGACCGAAATCACCCGGGCCCGCCACCACATCCACCTGCAGTACTACATCTTCAGCGACGACTCCGTCGGACGCCAGCTGCAGCAGGCCCTGATTGCCAAGGCACGCAACGGCGTACACGTGCGCATACTCTACGACGATGTGGGTTGCAGCGGCGTGAAACGGGCCTTTTTTGACGAGATGCGCGCCGCCGGTATCGAGGTGCGCCCCTTCCTGCACGTGCGCTTTCCGCTGCTCACGAGCAAGGTCAACTACCGCAACCACCGCAAGATCGTGGTGATCGACGGCCGCGTAGGCTTCTTCGGCGGAATGAACGTTGCCGACCGTTATGTTCAGGGGACCAGTTGGGGGTGCTGGCGCGACACGCACTTCAAGATCGAAGGCAGCGGAGTGCATGGACTTCAGGCGTCGTTTCTGAGCGACTGGTCGGCCACAACCCGCCAGCGTCTGATCGGCGCAACCTACTACCCGGCCGCACCGCGCCTCACGGACAACCTGCTGCAGATCGTCCCGAGCGGACCGCTGGGACAGTGGCGCGTGCTGCTGCAGGGGGTGAGCTACCTCTTTGCCAACGCCAAGCAGCGCATCTGGATCGAAACGCCCTACTTTCTACCGACCGAAGGGCTGCAAACGGCGCTGCAAACGGCCGCTTTGGGCGGCGTCGAGGTGCGGCTCATGCTGCCCGAAAGGAGCGACTCACGCATCGTAGGGCTGGCTTCGCACTCGTTTCTGGACGCCGTGATCCGCGCCGGAGTCAAGGTGAGCTTCTACACGCCGGGGTTTCTCCACTCGAAACTGCTCATCATCGACGACACGCTCACCCTGGTCGGATCGGCCAATATGGATTTCCGCAGTTTCGAACACAACTTCGAGATCAATGCCTTCGTCTACGACCCGGAGTTCAACGCCCGCATGTCGAAGATCTACCAAACGGACCACGCCCGTTGTCGCCACATCACGGCCTCGGAATGGTTCAGGCGTCCACGCGCACGACGCTACGCCGAATCCTTCATGCGTCTCTTCTCGCCGTTGCTCTAATCGCCCGATTTCGACTCCCCGGCGGCCTGCCGAGCGCTGTTGTCTGCCGGACCCTCCTCCTCGGATGCCTCGTTGAGAGCCGCTTTCAGTTCGTGTTGCAATTCGGACAAGAGTTCCCACCCGAGCTGCTCCCCGGCTGCCATGGCCTCGAGGGTCATCGTCGGGGTCGCTGCCGCCAGTTTCGCCCCTACGGGTGTCCGGTAGAATTCGGTAATTGCATGCAAGTCATCCACCGAGAAGCGCGCACGATAGATCGGCACGTAGAGATCGATCAGCCGCTCCTTCAGCCGCTCGAACGACCAACGCTCCTCCATCTTCTGCCAAAAGGCCGCCGGCACCTGAGGGGCACTCTGCCGCCATTCGGGCAGCATCTGCTGCAACATGGTCTCCAGGGTTCCGAGCGCCTGTGAGGCATCGAGCATCTCGACCAGCGCCTCGCGATACCTCCGGTCGGACTGCGCCGCCACGTGCCCGGGCCACAGCACCCCGAGCAACACACAACCCAGCAGGGTCACGATCCAATGTTTTGCGTGATTCATTTTTCGACAGACGATTCCGGCGAGCGAGCATTCTCCAGCACGCTGCAACACCCCTCACCGCTTGACAACTTGATTTCGTTTTTCGAGGAACACATTTCCGGCAGCGTGTTCAGATCTCGACAATGCCGTGTTTGATGGCATACACCACCAGACTGGCCGTATTCTTGCAGCCGGTCTTTTCGAGGATATTCGCCCGGTGTTTGTCGACCGTACGCTTCGAGATGAAGAGTTCGTCGGCAATCTCCTGGTTCGACAGCCCGCGGCATACGGCGACCAGGATCTCGCGCTCGCGGACCGACAGAGCCTCCTCTTCGGGCATCAGATCGTCACGCGTGCGCATCCGCCCGGCCAGCGACGCCAACAGCGAAGCGCTGAAGTAGCTGCCCCCGCTGCGCACGGCCTCGATGGCACGGATCACATCCTCGATGTCGGAATCCTTCAGCAGAAAACCCCTTGCTCCGGCCTCGACCATGCGCGTGTAGTAGTTTTCGTCGCCGAACATCGAAAGGGTGATGATCCTCAGATCGGGCCGCAACTGCAGGGCCCGTTCGGTCGTCTCGTCGCCGTTCATTCCGGGCATGGCAATATCCATGAAGACCACGTCGGCCTCCAACTCCGGCAGCATGGCCAGAAACTCCTCGCCGCTTCCCGCCTCGGCCACGACACGATACCCCGGACAACGGTCCAACAGGCCGCGCAACCCGTTGCGGAAGAGCGAATGGTCGTCCACAAGGACGATGCGGCACTGCGGCGCCTCGACGAATGGTTTCGGTTCCTCCATCATATGCATCACCTACCCTCTCTTTTTACGATCCGCCGCATGCGGCACGGCCGTCTCCTGCCGCGTGCTCACGCGGATCGACGCACGCATGCCCTTCCCCTTGGCACTCTCGATATCGAGCGTGCCGCCCAGCGAATTGATGCGCGACTGGATGTTCGAGAGCCCCATGCCGCAATCCATCATGGCCTGCGGATCGAAGCCGCGTCCGTTGTCCGAATAGTCGAGCGACAACGCCCCGCCGTTCTGCGACAGCGAAAGGTTGATTTCGGTACATCCGGAGTGTTTGAGCGAATTGTTGATCAGCTCGCAGATCACACGGTAGATGATCACCTCGACATCCGGATCGAAGCGTTCGTTGCGCAGATTGGTCGTGAAGCGCAGCTTCACGTCGTGCATCGCAGCGCTCTTCGAGATGAAGTTCTGCACGCCGCGTGCCAGCCCGAAGTCATTGAGTACGTGCGGCGAAAGGTTATTCGATATTTCACGCAACGAACGGATCGCCTCGTCGATCACGTAGGTCGTATTGGCGATGATCTCCCGCTGCTCGTCGCTGTGCCCCTCGCGTGCCAGAGCCGAGAGCGACATGCGTGCCGACGACAACAACGGCCCCAGTCCGTCGTGCAACTCCTTCGAGAAGCGCGAGCGCGACTTCTCCTCCGTTCGCAGCACGGCCGTTAGGATGCGTTTGTTGAGCAACTGACGCTGGCGGTTGAGCCGGTTGATGTACTTGAAGAGTTTGTGGGCATAGACCACTCCGATCGAGAGGCAGACCGAGATCACCACCCCGAGATAGGCGAATGTATCGGGTGAGATCGGCCGGCCGTTGACGAACATGAACTGAATCACGCGCTCGACCGAGAGCAGCGAGAAGCCCACGATGAAGAGAATCCACACCGAATTGTACTTGGTCGTCCGGACCAGCTTCAGGGCATAGATCGTCGCCACGGTCTGGACGGCGATCGCAATGATTAACAGGATCTTTATCATCATCATAACATATCACTATCTCACTATGACAGGTTGCACGCACCAAGACACCCCGGCATCCGCCTCCGGCTCAATGCTCCGGTTCGGTAAAGAGCGCCCGACGCAGCAGCGGCATCCGTGCATAGTCCGTCAGGTCGACCTGCACGGGCACCACCGAGACGTATCCGTGGGCCAGGGCCCATTCGTCCGTATCGGAGGCATCGGGCTCGTGGTTGATGAAGGCGCCCGACAGCCAGAAATATTCACGGCCATGCGGGTCCTCGTGCCGGAAAAACTCCTCGCGCCAGAAGCCGCGGTTCTGCCTGCAGACGCGGATGCCGCGGATCTCGCGCGGCTCGCCCTGGGGCACATTGACGTTCAGACAGAGCGGCCGGTCGATCGGCATTTCGAGCACCGCCCTCACGACCCGCTCACCGTAGACGACGGCCGCCTCGAAGTCGGCATCGGCACTGTGGTCCAACAACGAGAGCCCGACCGAGGGGCATCCGTAGAAACTGCCCTCGATGGCAACCCCCATCGTACCGGAGTAGAGCACGTTCACGGCCGAATTCGAGCCGTGATTCACCCCCGAGATCACCAGGTCGACCCGCTGATCCTTGAGCAGGTAGTCAAAAGCCAGTTTCACGCAGTCGACCGGCGTCCCCGAGAAGGCATAGACCTCGACCTCGTCGTCGTGCGACACGCGCCGCAGATAGAGCGGATTGAACATCGTGATGGCCTGACTCATGCCGCTCTGCATGCATTCGGGGGCCACGACCACCACACGTCCGAAACGTCGTGCCACCTCGATGGCGGCACGCAGGCCTTTGGCATTGTAACCGTCGTCGTTGGTTACGAGAATCAATTTACGATCGTCTTTCTGTTCCATAAACTTCATCGACAAAGATACGATTTTTCGCCAAGGAATCCAACAGCCGCCCCACGCATCCATGCACTTTAGCACACCGAGCGTCCGTCCACAGCCCGACACACGACGCACGACGCACGATTTTGCGGCCGGAGTTTGGCCGTTTGAAAATAAATGGTTACCTTTGCCTCCCCCGAAAAGGGCGTGTATCAACCTCTTTCATTGGGCAGCGCGACACGGAATCCCCCGTGCATGCACACCTTCGGACAACGGCTACGGCCGTACACCGGATGCGGCATCGCGGACATCCGGGATTCGGGATTACGGAGCAAAGGTCCCCGTATGGTAGTCGGAGCTGCAGCGGGAATGTTGAGCGCGGAAATCATCCAAACATCATTGCAGCAATGAACAAAGATGCAATCATCAAGCTCGTAAACGAGCAGCTGTGGCCGAAGACGGACGCCGACGTTCCGTCGTTCAAGGCCGGTGACACGATCACCGTAACCTACAAGATCATCGAGGGCAACAAGGAGCGTATGCAGAGCTTCCGCGGCGTGGTGATCCAGATCAAGGGTTCGGGCAAGACGAAGATGTTCACGATCCGCAAGGTATCGAACGGCGTGGGTGTCGAGCGTATCTTCCCGCTCTACTCGCCCCACATCGACAAGATCGAGGTGAACAAGGTGGGTGTCGTACGTCGCGCACGTATCTACTACCTGCGCAACCTGACCGGTAAGAAGGCCCGCATCAAGGAGAAGCGCATGACGGCAAAATAGGCTGTTCCGCCCATCCGAACGGAAAAAAGGAGCGATCCATCGTCCACCTGTCGTGGAGTGGGTTGCTCCTTTTTCATGTTTCTCATGCGCAACGAGGCGGGGAACGTCGGCAGAAGGTCAACCTCCGCTCCGCCCATCGGAGATCCGGCCGCATAATACGCGGCAGTTTGCGCGAAGGCTCCCGGAAGACAGGATCCGAGTCCGGCCTGAAGGGATTCTCCCCCCCCACCACCACGGCACCGCAAAACAGCGGGGCGGTCCGACCAAATGGTCGGACCGCCCCTTCATTCAACGGACGACTCCGCGTCACACCACCTGCAGCCTACTGCGTGATGCATGGCGATCGTCCCTTTCGATCAGGTGCGAATCAGCCTATTTCAGGTTGGGGTTGATCTTGCCCCACTCCTCGATGGCGGGCAGGATGCCGAGCGAGATCACCTCGTCACGCAGCGTGCAGAGGTGCTTGTAGCTGGCCTCGAGCTCCTTGTGCTCCTCGGGCGTGCCGGCAACGGTCTTGTAGGCCACGCCGTCCTTCGTCAGCGAAGTCTCCATGGCCATCATGATGTTGCGGAACTCGTCCGTGTGCACATACACGCCGGCCGGATATCCGAACGGTTTGCCACCCATGGCCGCAGCGATCATCTCGATCGAGAGATAGGCCGGGCTCTGGAACGACGAACGGCCGCGCAGGTCGATGATGTGCTTGCCACCCTGGATCACACGCTGACGCAGGGCATCCCAGTCGGCCTGCGGCATCTTCGTACCGATCAGCTCCGACAGAGGCTTGCCGTCGACCATGGTCGTCGACGCAAATACGGCCATCTGCTCACCGTGACCGCCGTACGTACGGCAGTTGACGATCTTGTCGGGCGAGATGTGGAAGTACTTGGCCAGTTCCGAACGCAGACGCGTGCTGTCCAATGCGGCGAGCGTAGTCACCTGCGACGGTTTCAGACCCGAGTAGATCAGCGTCACGAGGCCCGTGATGTCGGCCGGGTTGAAGATCACCACCACATGTTTCACATTGGGGCAGTAGCTCTTGATATCCTTACCGAGCTGTTCGGCAATGGCGGCATTTCCCTTGAGCAGATCCTCGCGGGTCATACCGGCCTTGCGGGCGGCGCCACCCGACGAAACGATGTAGCCGGCACCGGTGAAGGCCTCCTTCACATCGGACGTATAGGTGAGATTCATCCCCTCGAAGGCGCAATGGTAGAGCTCCTCGGCCACGCCCTCCAATGCCGGAGCAAAGGGATCGTACAGGCAGATGTTCGGCGTCAGCCGCATCATCATGGCCGTCTGGGCCATGTTCGAACCGATCATGCCGGCTGCGCCGACGATGACCAACTTTTCATTCGTGAGAAATTCCATAACACTAACTTTTTTTGAACGACCCTCGCGCCCCGCAAACAGACAGCGGAATGCGTCCGGACCGCGTTCTGTACATTTATTTATATTTTTCAGTCTGTTTCATCTCCACTTGTCTTCCTCCGCCACCACTTTTCCCCCCCGTTAGGGCCCTACATGCTACTCCACCACGCGGCGGTTCATCAGGGCATGGGCGATGGTCAGTTCGTCGACATACTCCAACTCGTCGCCGAAACCGATACCGCGGGCAATGGCCGTCACCTTCAGCCCCTCGAACGGACGCAGGCGGTTCATCAGATAGAAGAGCGTCGTTTCGCCCTCGACCGAGGCCGATATGGCGATAATCACCTCCTTGACCCCTCCGGCCGCGATGCGGTCGCAGAGCAGGTCGATCTTCAGATCCGACGGTGCGATACCCTGCATGGGCGAAATCACCCCACCCAGCACGTGATAGAGGCCGCGGTACTGGTGCGTGTTTTCGATCGAGAGGACATCGGCCACCTGCTCGACCACACAGATCGTCGAGTGATCGCGTTCGGGGTCGGCACAGACGGGACAGATCTCTTCGTCCGAGAGGCTGTTGCACTGCGCGCAGTGCTTCACCTCGTTGCGGAACCGGTCGATGCTGCGCGTCATCTCGCCCACCGATTCGGGCTCCATGCGCAACAAATGAATGGCCAGACGGAGCGCCGTACGGCGTCCGATACCGGGCAATTTCGACAACTCGCCCACCACATCCTGCAACAACCGGGACATATCGCTGTTTCTCCTCCTCTGCTTCTCTTTTCACTACCAACTTCTCCACACGCCGCATCGATCTGCGCCATCGCAAACCCTTCACACGAGCCGCACCAACGCCCGATCCGACGCACCGGAGCCCGCTCAGATCGCCTCGATCTTGCGGCTCTCGATCCACCCTTTTTTGCCGTCGGCCAGGGTGATTTCACGCCACTCATCCAGTTCGGCCGTCACCGTCACCTTCGTTCCCTCGTGGAGCACAAAGAGATCCGTCGCCGCATGGTCGGGCGAACTCTTCACGGCCGAGGCCGTCACCATGACAATCGCCTCGTCGCTACGCAGAATCTCGCGGCGCTCGAGTGCAGCGAACCACATCGTGCAGACCAGCAGCACGAAGGCAGCCAACGTACCATAGAACCCCACCTTGCGCAGTCCGATCCGCTGCGCCAGCAGATAGAGCAGCAACAGTCCGAGCAGCACGACCAACAACACAAGCGACACGACGCTCCAGGCCGTGCATCCCATCGTGTGACGAAGTGCCCGGAGCCACGTGGCAACAAAAAACTCGGGAATCTCCTCAATCCGGTCGCGTGTTTGGGCCTCGGCCACCGCCAGGTTGTAGCGCACATCCTCGTCACCGGGTTGCAGACGCAGTGCACGGTTATAGTAGAGGATCGACGGACCGATACTCCCCTCCTTGAAGTAAGCGTTAGCCAGGTTGTAGCAGAGTTTGGCCGAACTGTATCCCCGGTCGACGATCTGCTCATAGACCTCGATGGCCGCACGGTAGTCGCCGTTGAGGTAGGCCGTATTGGCCTCGTCCCACAACGCCTGCAGCGAGCTGGCGTCAACCGGCTCCACCGCTTCGTCCGACACGGGGCCGGCAACCGCCGGTTCATGCAGACTCGAATCCGCCTGCGGCGCCTCCGTCGTCTGCGGCGCCGGGACAGCCGTCCCGGCCGCAGCCTGCGGGGCACTCCACGCCACCCCGGGCGAGAGCAACGCCAGCCACAGAAGGCCGACACCTATTTTTCTGATCATGCAACTCGTTCCGCACATATCCATCAGCTATCTTTTAATCGCCTAATCGCCGCCTCGATCCGCGACACGAAATCCAATGCCTCCGCATACACATCGCTCATCCGCACCGAAGCCACGGGTGAATACTGCGCCTCGTCGCACTGCGAGATGATCGTCGTGAAACGTTGCGACTCCTCAGCCGCCACGCCGCGCTTGTGCAGCTCCTCGCGCACGGACTCCTTGGTCAGGTTGGCCACCGGGATATTGAACTTGTCGCCCATATATCCCCACATCGCCCGCAACATCTCCTCATAGAAAGCGCGCTGGTTCTGTTCGGTCATATAGCGTTTTGCCACCCGGAAGCGCTGTACGGCCACCTTGTTGGCGCGCTTGCCGCGCACAAGTGCGAGATTCTGCGATTCGCGGATGCGCTTGCGCAGTCCCCCGTATACGCCGGCGAAGAGGAGCAGCACCCCGCCGAACAGGCCCCAATAGAGGCCGCTGCCGAAGAAGGGAGCCGTACGCATCTGCAGTCGCGGCATTCCCATCTTGATGAAACGGATGTCCTGTCCGAGCAGCTTCACCTCCTCCTTCGAAAGGCCGCGACCGCCGACCACCAGGGGCCCCGCAGCGCCCGATGCCGAGCCATCGGCCTCGACCTCGAGCGACAAGGCTTTCGACGAGAGCGTTACATAGGACTTCTGTGCCGGGCTGAAGTAGGTAAACTCCACGGGCGGCAACTCATACTTACCCTCGGCACGGGCGATGAACGGGTATTCGAACTGGCGATACCCCGACGTTCCGGATGCCGACGAGTTGATCGACTCGATGGTCTTGACGTTGTACTGCTCGAAGGATCCGGGCAGATTCAATTTGGGGGCCTGTACAAAGGTCAGATTGCCCATACCCGAGATCTTGACCACGTACGTGGCCGACGAGTTGGCCGCCAGGCGATCCGACGGTAGCGTCGTCTCCATCGTGAACGACCCGACGGCACCGCTGAAACTTTCGGGAGCACCGGCCGGCAGATCCTTCACCGTGACGGTAATTCGTCGCGTCTGCAACGGCATCCGCACGTTGTAGACCTCCGGGCCGCCGAAGAAGGGGTCCGGATTGCGTCCCGGCACCACCACCTGAGCGACGGCCGTCAGTTGCGCCGGATCGATCACCAGTTCACCAGCCTGCTGCGGATAGAGCAGATACTCCTTGATTACGACCGTTTCGTAGATCTTGCCGCCGATCGTCTCGCGCACGGGGCGCACGTTGTCGGTCGAGAGTTCCTGAGCCCAGAAACCGTCAAACGACGGCAGCTTCACATCCTCGAATCCGACGACATTGACCCGCTGACAGAGTTTGAAGCTGACCCGCAGCGGCTCGCCCTTGAAGACCGAGGCACGCGACACCGAGGCCTGCAGCAACAGGTCGTCCTTGGCGACACGTCCGCGTTCCGGCGACGACGGCCGTTGGGCCGTGGCACCGCCGCCTCCCCCTCCGCCCGACTGGGCGTCGTTCCGCTCGGCCACCACCTCGATGGGCAGGGGCCGTGTGCGGTAGGTGCGCTTCTTGACATCGATCGCCGCCTCACCGATGGTCCGCGTGCCGACTTCGTGGCACACGAGCGTATAGGTGTAGGAGATTTTCAGCGACGAGGTCATCGAGCCGTTGATCGATTCAAACGACCGTCGGGTCGAGAGCACCGGGCCGGCCAGCAGGTCGAACCCCTCGAACGACGGAGCGACGAACGAACCGTCGTCGGGCGACTCGTTGACCGTGAACTCCACGCGAAAGACTTCGTCCACGGCCACGATCATCGGAGCGTCGGCCTCGAAGGTCACCTTGTCGGCCGCCGAAGCCCGCAAAAGGGTCAGCACACAGAGTGCCGTAAGGGTTATTTTGGCAAACAATCTACTCATCGTCTTACGAACGCACGACTTCGCGATTTAGTGCTTGAAGTCGGCGAAAAAGTCATTGCCCTTGTCGTCCACAATGATGAACGCCGGGAAGTTCTCGACGTAGATCTTGCGCACGGCCTCCATGCCCAGTTCGGGGAAGTCGACCACCTCGACCGACTTGATCGAGTTCTTGGCCAGAATGGCGGCCGGACCGCCGATCGAACCCAGGTAGAATCCGCCGTTGGCCTTGCAGGCATCCGTGACGGCCTGCGAGCGGTTGCCCTTGGCCACCATCACCAGCGAACCGCCGTGTTTCTGGAACAGATCCACGTAGGGGTCCATACGTCCGGCCGTCGTCGGGCCGAACGATCCCGAGGCCATGCCCTGCGGCGTCTTGGCCGGACCGGCGTAGTAGACCGGGTGTTTCTTGAAGTATTCGGGCATCGGCTTGCCTTCGTCGAGCATCTGCTTGATGCGGGCGTGGGCGATGTCGCGGGCCACGATGAGCGTGCCGCGCAGATTCAGACGCGTCTTGATCGGGTATTTCGTGAGGATCTCGCGCACCTTGTCCATGCCCTCGTCCAGGTCGATATCGACGGCCGGCGACATGGCCGGAGCCTCGGCCGGCAGGAAGCGGGCCGGATTCTTCTCCAGCTCCTCGAGGAAGATGCCCTCGGGCGTGATCTTGGCCTTGATGTTGCGGTCGGCCGAGCAGCTGACGCCGATGGCCACGGGGCACGAGGCGGCGTGACGCGGTGCGCGGATCACCCGCACGTCGTGGACGAGGTACTTGCCGCCGAACTGGGCGCCCACACCGCTTTCGCGGCAGATCTTGAGCACCTTCTCCTCCCACTCCAGATCGCGGAAGCAGCGGCCGCCCTCGTTGCCCGACGTGGGCAGCTCGTCGAGGTAGCCGGCCGAAGCCTTCTTGACGGTCGAGAGACACATCTCGGCCGACGTGCCGCCGATGCAGATGGCCAGGTGGTAGGGCGGGCAGGCCGACGTGCCGAGGTCGAAGATATGCTGCTGGATGAATTTCGTGAGCGACTCCTCGTTGAGCAGCGCCTTGGTCTGCTGGTAGAGGAAGGTCTTGTTGGCCGAACCGCCGCCCTTCGTGATGAAGAGGAATTCGTACTCCATGCCGGGTTTGCCGCCGTAGATGTCGATCTGTGCGGGGAGGTTCGTACCCGAGTTCTTCTCGTCGGTCATCGTGAAGGGGACGACCTGCGAATAGCGCAGGTTACGCTCCTTGTAGGTCTCGTAAACACCGCGTGCGATGCACTCGGCGTCGTCGGCACCGGTCCAGACGTCCTCACCCTTGTGGGCGATGCAGATGGCCGTACCCGTATCCTGGCAGGTAGGCAGTTCGCCCTCGGCGGCCACGACCTGGTTGAGCAGCATGGTGTAGGCGACGAACTTGTCGTTGTCGGTTGCCTCGGGATCGTCGAGGATGTTGCGCAATTTCTGCAGGTGCGCGGCGCGCAGGTAGAACGACACGTCGCTGTAAGCGGCCTTCGACAACAGCTCCAGACCTTTGGGATCGACCTTCAGGATCTTGCGCCCGTCGCACTCGACGACCTTCACGTAATCCTTCGTCAGCAGACGATACTCGGTCTTGTCCTCCCCGACGGGGAACGGCTCCTGATAGATGAATTCAGACATAGCGCAATATGGTTATTTGTATGTGTTTTCGTGAGTTATCCCTAACCTTCCGGCCGATGCAGGGCCGGGAAACCATGCAAAATTACAAAAAACTATTCAAAAAACAGAGATTCACCGCCGCATGCTGTTATTTTTTTCACATCGCCCGGTTCCGTCCCGACATTCGCCCCGCGTTCCGCGCCACAGCCCCCCCGCGACATCAGCCCCCGCAACCGCGCCGCAGGCGGGTCGACCGCCCCATCCGTCCCCCGTTCCAAACCCGCCCCCCCTAAAAAGACCGCAACCAAAGAAGAGGTTCAGGCTCAGATTATTTCAGATTATTTAAGAAAAAGTATGGCGTTTCACGATTTTTTCGTTATGTTTGTGCGGTTATTGAGAGTAATACCCGATTACTTCATTTGTTATACTATAAAATTATTTAGTATGGTATCGTACAAAGATTTGGGCCTTGTGAACTCGCGCGAGCTGTTCGCCAAAGCCATCAAGGGCGGCTATGCCATTCCCGCGTTCAACTTCAACAACATGGAGCAGATGCAGGCCATCATCCAGGCCTGCGTGGAGACCTCGTCGCCTGTGATTCTGCAGGTGTCGTCGGGCGCCCGCAAATATGCGAACCAGACCATCCTGCGCTATATGGCTCAGGGCGCCGTGGAGTATGCCAAGGAGCTGGGCAAGAACATTCCGATCGTGCTGCACCTCGACCACGGCAACTCGTTCGAACTCTGCAAGAGCTGCATCGACATGGGCTTCTCGTCGGTGATGATCGACGGATCGTCGCTCCCCTACGACGAGAACGTTGCCCTCACCAAGAAGGTTGTGGACTACGCCCATCAGTACGACGTTACGGTCGAGGGTGAGCTGGGCGTGCTGGCCGGCGTCGAGGACGAGGTTTCGGCCGAGCACCACACCTATACGCGTCCGGAGGACGTTGAGGACTTCGTGAAGAAGACCGGCGTCGACTCGCTGGCCATCTCGATCGGCACGTCGCACGGCGCCAACAAGTTCAAGCCCGAGCAGTGCACGCGCAACGCCGACGGCATCCTCGTTCCGCCCCCCCTGCGTTTCGACATCCTCGAGGAGATCGAGAAACGTATCCCGGGCTTCCCGATCGTGCTGCACGGATCGTCGTCCGTACCGCAGGAGTACGTCCACATCATCAACACGCACGGCGGTGCGCTGAAGGATGCCGTGGGTATTCCGGAGGATCAGCTGCGTCGCGCCGCCAAGAGCGCCGTCTGCAAGATCAACATCGACTCGGACGGTCGTCTGGCCATGACGGCAGCCATCCGCAAGGTCTTCGTAGACCAGCCCGCCGAATTCGACCCGCGCAAATACCTGGGTCCGGCCCGCGACGAGCTGAAGAAGCTCTACATGCACAAGTGCGAGAACGTGCTCGGCTCGGCCGGCAAGGCCTGACGACACGGCACGCCCAACGGCGTTGCAGCGGTCTATACGAAAGAAGCGATCCCCGCAAGGATCGCTTCTTTTTTGTCAGGCCCCCAATAGCCCGCCCGCGGCCTCACCGTCGCTTCCGCACCACCGCCCACGCATCCCGCCACGAAACGTTCCTCCATTCCCGGAGTACACCCAAAGCAATCTTTTCCTAAATTTGCGGCGCAAAACAAGAATCATCACCCATGAACAACGGATCGAAAGAGGGCTGGCAGGGTCATGCCGCCATGTTCGGAGCTAATGCCATGTGGGGCCTGATGTCCCCACTCGTGAAACTGGTCGTCGCCGGCGGCGTCATAACCCCGCTACTGGTCACCGATCTGCGCATTTTCGGAGCCATGATCCTCTTCTGGATCGCCTCGCTCTTCCGCAAACAGGAACATGTCCCCCCCAGAGACCTTGCCAAACTCTTCGGCGCTTCGCTGCTGGCCATCGTTCTGAACCAGGGCTGCTTCGTCTTCGGCGTGGGCCTCACCTCTCCGGGCGACGCCTCGATCATCACCACCAGCATGCCGCTCTGGGCCATGATTCTCGCCGCCCTCATCCTCAAGGAGCCCATCACCTCGCGCAAAGTGGCCGGCATAGCCGCCGGCGCCGGCGGCGCCCTGCTGCTCATCCTGAGCGGCCAACCCGCCGCCGCAGCCAACTCCGCAGCCGCAGGCAACAACGCCATCTGGGGCGACCTGCTGGTACTGCTGGCCCAGGTCAACTACGCCCTCTACATCGTGCTGTTCAAAAACTTCGTGAACCGCTATTCGCTCATCACCATCATGAAGTGGATGTTCACCTACGCCTTCGTCTGCATGCTCCCCTTCTCGGCCCGCTCGCTCGCCGCCACCCCCTGGACCACACTCGATGCCACGACGATCGGCGCCCTCTGCTTCATTGTCGTCGGGGCCACCTTCCTGAGCTACATGCTGGTAGTGATCGGCCAGAAGAGGCTGCGTCCGACCGTTGCCGGCATGTACAACTACATCCAACCGCTCGTGGCCTGCATCGTGGCCGTTTCTCTGGGCATGGATTCGTTCAACACGGCCAAAGGGATTGCCGTAGCCCTGATCTTCGGCGGCGTATGGCTCGTCACCTCGAGCCGCAGCCGGGCCGATCTCGAAAAGCAGCAACAGAGTGCCGCCGGCACCTCCTCCGCAACGGAACAGTAACCGCCTGCACGGGTGACTCGCGCCGCCCGCCAGGATCGGCTCGGGGCCTCAACAAGACCTGCCCGCATTCGCGCCCTCCGCTACGGTTCGGAAAGGGGCAGCGCCCCAGCTCCGGCGTAACACATCACCAGTTCGACCGGTTCGTCGCCGCGGTTCTCTCCGTAGTGCCTCCGGCCAACCATCTCGACCACCCCTTCGCCAGCCCGGAACGTACGCTCCGCTCCGTCGGCGGCCACCACGGTCAACTCACCGCGCAACACCATCCCGGCATTGATTACCGGATGACTGTGCATGGACAGACGTGCGTGCGGCGGCACCACATAGTGCACCACCGAGATCTGCGGCCTCGATACCGGATAGGCCGGCAGCGGCGCCCCGTCCCAACTGCACTCCACCCCGTCGGCCACCACCGTGCGCACGACCTGCGCCGCCTCTGCGGCCTGGGATTTTTTCTCGTCTTGACTCATATTCATCGTTTTTATTGATCGAAAAAAAACTCCGGAATACTGCGCACCCCTCACAGGTACCACAGTATTCCGGAGTGTTCCAGGAGCCGCCTCACCACCTTGGGACGGCCCACGTCATTGCACGCCGCGTACTTATTTTGCGAGCTTCGTGCGGATGTGCTCCAGCATATCGTCCGTCATGCGCGACAGATCCCACTCGGGCTTCCAACCCCACTCCTCACGGGCGCACGTATCGTCCAGCGAGTTGGGCCAGCTCTCGGCGATGGCCTTCTTCACGGGATCGACGTTGTAGTCCATCGTGAACTCGGGCATGCGCTTCTTGATCTCGGCATAGATGATCTCGGGCGTGAAGCTCATCGACGCAATGTTGAAGCTGTTGCGGTGTACGAGCTTGGCGGGATCGGCCTCCATCAGCTCCACGCAGGCACGCAGGGCATCGGGCATATACATCATATCCATGTAGACATCCGACGGCACGGGGCAGGTGAAGTGACCGCTGCGGATGGCCTCGTAGTAGATCTCCACAGCGTAGTCCGTCGTACCGCCGCCGGGCAGCGTGACGTTCGAGATCAGACCCGGGAAGCGCACCGAACGGGCATCCACGCCGAAACGCGTGTGGTAGTAGTCCCCCATGAGCTCACCGGTCACCTTGCAGACGCCGTACATGGTCGTCGGACGCATGACCGTATCCTGCGGGGTCTTGTCCTTGGGCGACGAGGGGCCGAAGGCGCCGATCGACGACGGCGTGAAGACGGCACACTTGCGGTCGCGGGCCACCTCGAGCGAATTGGTCAGCGCGCCGATGTTGACCTTCCAGGCCAACTGGGGATTCTTCTCACCCACGGCCGACAACAGGGCCACGAGGTTAAATATGGTATCGATGCGGTAACGCGACACCACCGAAGCCATGGCAGCCATATCGAGAGCATCGAGGGTCTCGAAGGGGCCCTCTTCGGCCAGCATCTTGCATTCGCGGACATCGGTAGCGACTACATTTGCGCCGCCGTAAATCTTACGCAGGTAGGTTGTCAATTCGGAACCGATTTGGCCACCTGCGCCTACAATCAATATACGTTTCATTCGGTTATTGGTTTAAATTGTCAGTAAAGGTAGGGAATTTTTGCGAAAAATGAACATTTTTTTTGCAAATTCATTTTTCTTGTGTACTTTTGCATCACTCTAAACGAGCAGTTGCTGTTTTAGCTCAGTGGTAGAGCACTTCCTTGGTAAGGAAGAGGTCACGAGTTCAAGTCTCGTAAACAGCTCACAAGGGATCGGATCTTTCGGAAACGGAGGATCCGATTTTGCATTTCAGACAACAAGCTATCGCCCTTTCAACCAACTTCGCCTCTATCCCGGCATGGCCATTCCGCCCTCCATCCACTACCTTTGTTGTCATGAAGCAACCGCTCACCACACATACGCACCTTCATCCGGAAGTCGTGTCCCTGCAGCCATTCATCGAGTCGCTGCCGCGAACCTTCGACACGGAGGGCACGCCCCTCTATCAGGGACGCAACACCCTGAAGGCGTTCGACACACCCGCCGGACGAGTCGTCGTCAAACGCTACGGCAAACCAAACCGGCTGAATACCTATGTATATTCCTTTTTCCGCAAAGGCAAGGCCCGCCGTGCCTTCGAACACGCCGAGCGACTCCGCGCACTCGGCATCGACTCCCCCGCCCCCGTGGCCTATGTCGAATGCCGTGACCGATACCAGATCGTCCGCACGAGCTACTTCGTCTCGCGCTACACGGACTACCTGCCGCTCACGCACGCCGCAGCAGCCTACCCGCAACCCGAAGCCGAAACCATCCTGAAGGCCTTCGCCCGCTTTGCCGCCACGCTCCACGAGCGGGGCATCCTGCACCACGATTTCAACCAGAACAACATCCTCTATCATCTTGCACCCGACGGTTCGGTGCAATTCCAGCTGATCGACACCAACCGCATGTCGTTCGTGCGCCGCGCTTCGCGACGCGACTGCATCACCAACCTGCGCCGGCTGAGCTGCCCGGCCGAACCCTTCCTCTACATCATCGGCCACTATGCCGCCGCCCGCGGCTGGAATGTCGACGACAACCTGCTGCGCGGCATCCTCTCACGCCTGCTGTTTGAACGCCGCCAACAGATCAAGTCCGAAATCAAGGAGCGTCACCGCAACGCAAAAAAACAACGACACTGACGACACGTTCTCGGGATTCTTTCCGTACCTTTGCCCCTGCACGGGCCGAACGATATGCACACCCTGTCCATGGTGACAGGCCCCGAAGCCTTCTCGTCGACCCGCCCTACCGACAAACCGACGCAATCCCGATGAACCTCCCCACCCTCCCCCTCTTTCCCGACAGCGGATCCCAGCGCCCGCTGTTGATTGCCGGCCCCTGCAGCGCCGAAACCGAGGAGCAACTCCTCACCACGGCTCATGCCCTGGCACAAGAGGGCATCCGACTCTTCCGTGCCGGACTCTGGAAGCCCCGCACCAAACCGGGATGTTTCGAAGGGGTGGGTGCCGCAGGTCTTCCGTGGCTCGCCCGCGTGAAACGCGAGACGGGCATGCGCACCGCCACCGAAGTGGCAACGGCCGAACACGCCCGGGCCGCACGCGAAGCGGGCGTCGACCTGCTGTGGATCGGCGCTCGCACCACGGCCAACCCCTTTGCCGTACAGGAGATTGCCGACGCCCTGGCCGGATGCGACCTCCCCATTCTGGTCAAAAATCCGCTCAGCCCCGATCTCGATCTCTGGATCGGAGCCCTCGAACGCCTCTCCCAGGCCGGCATACGCCGTCTGGGAGCCATCCACCGCGGCTTCAGCGCCCTCGACCACTCGCTCTACCGCAATCCGCCCCAGTGGTCGCTGCCGATCGAGCTGCACAGACGCCTGCCGCAGCTGCCCCTGCTCTGCGATCCCAGCCACATCGGCGGCCGACGCGATCGAATCGCCGCCCTGTGCCAGCAGGCAATGGACCTCGGATTCGACGGCCTGATCGTCGAGGCGCACTGCCGTCCCGACGAGGCGTGGAGTGACCGCGAACAGCAGGTCACCCCCGAGGAACTTCGACACATCCTCTCCCGACTGGTCATCCGTCGCACGGACGATGCCTCGGACGGTCTCACCGCGCTGCGCCGCCGAATCGACGAGTGCGACGACGAACTGCTCGAAGTGCTGGCCCGCCGCATGCAGGTCGCCCGCGAAATCGGACGTTACAAACGCGCCCATACCATGCCCGTACTTCAGGCCCGACGCTACGAGGAGCTGCTCGCCCGACGCACGGCCCAGGCCGAACGCGCGGGCATGAGCGCCGCCTTCATGCAGGCCGTGCTGCAAGCCATACACGAGGAGTCCGTACGCCAACAGATGGAGCTCTCGGACGAGTAAGAAGGACGGCCTCAGACTGTTACATTTCGATGAAAAAACCACGTCGGCAATTGTAATCGTGGCAATTGTTGCGTACTTTTGGGCGTGTAAAACCGAAAACGTGCCATGAACAAACACAAGATTCTGGTGGTGGACGACGAAGAGTCCCTGTGTGAAATCCTGCAATTCAACCTCGAGGTCGAGGGCTACGAAGTCGATACGGCCAACAGCGCCGAACAGGCCCTCACGCTCCATCCCGAACGCTATTCGCTCATCCTGCTCGACGTGATGATGGGCGAGATGAGCGGATTCCGCATGGCCCGCATCCTGAAAGAGAACCCCGCAACGGCCCACGTGCCGATCATCTTCTGCACGGCCAAGGATACCGAGGACGACACGGTCGTCGGCCTCAATCTCGGTGCCGACGACTACATCACCAAACCCTTCTCGATCCGCGAGGTGCTGGCCCGCGTGAAGAGCGTCCTGCGCCGCAGCTCCCGCCCCGACACTCCGGCTGGCGAGGTGCTCGAATACGGCTCGCTGCGCATCGACCTCGCCCGCAAGATCTGCACGCTGGAGGGGACCGAAGTCAAACTCACCAAGAAGGAGTTCGAGATCCTCACGCTCTTCCTGCAGAATCGCGGCAAGATCTTCTCGCGCGAGGAGATCCTCCACCGCATCTGGAGCGACGAGGTGATCGTCCTCGACCGCACGATCGACGTCAACATCACACGCCTGCGCCGCAAGATCGGACCCTACGGCGAACACATCGTCACCCGTTTGGGATACGGCTATGGATTTGAGGAGTAAGTTCTCGTTCCACCGACGGCTCTTCCTGCTGTTGCTCATCTTCTCGTGGGTGCTGGTGGGTTGCTTCGTCGGCTTCCAGTACGGCCGCGAACGCTACTTCAAGGCCGAAAGCCTCAATTCGCAGCTGCAGCTGCTCAACCTGCGTCTGCTCGACCAGCTCGACGAGGGGGGTGATCCCAGCCTCTTCGCCGCACGCCACAAACTGAGTGCCGAAGGGCTGCGCATCACCGTCATCGAACCCGGCGGCCGCGTCATCTACGACTCGGCCGAACCGCGCGATTCGATCGCCCTGCTGCCCAACCACCTCGACCGTCCCGAGGTCGCCGCGGCCGTCGCCCACGGAACGGGATACACCATCCGACGCCTCTCGGAGAGCACCCACCAGACCTATTTCTATTCGGCCATGGCCGGCGAACGATACATCGTACGCACGGCCCTTCCCTACTCACTGCCGCTGCACGAGGTATTGGCCGCCGATCGCGAATTTCTGTGGTTCATGCTGGGCATCACCCTGCTGATGTGTCTCGTCGGCTACTTCGTGACGCGCCGGCTGGGCCTCAACATCACCCGCCTCAAGGCCTTCGCCGAACGGGCCGAGCGCGGCGAGGAGATCGGCAACGGAGAGTCGTTCCCGCACGACGAGCTGGGCGATATCTCGGCCAACATCGTCCGTCTCTACGCCCAACTGCAACGCACCACGGCCGATCGCGACCGCGAGCATGCCCTCGCCCTGCACCAGGAGCAGGAGAAGATCCGCATCAAAAAACAGCTCACCAACAACATCAACCACGAGCTCAAAACGCCCGTCGCCGCCATCCAGGGCTACCTCGAGACCATCCTGGCCAACCCGACCATGCCGGCGGCCCAACGCACCTCGTTCCTCGAAAAGAGCCTGGCCCAAACCGACCGCCTGCGGCGCCTGCTGATCGACGTCTCGACCATCACCCGCATGGACGAGGCGAGCCAGCTGATCCAGAAGGAGCCCGTACACCTCGATGAACTCATCGACGAGATCCGTGCCGACGTGCAGCTGCTGCCCGAAGAGCGGCGCATGCGCGTCCACTGCCGTCTCCCGCGACCGCTCCCGATCGAAGGCAACGCCGCCCTGCTGGGGTCGGTCTTCCGCAACCTCACGGACAACGCCACGGCCTACTCGTCGGGACGCGACATCTACATCGAACTGATCGGCGAGGACGAGAAACAATACACCTTCCTCTTCGCCGACAACGGCATCGGTGTCGAGGAGGAACACCTGCCCCACCTCTTCGAACGCTTCTATCGCGTCGACAAGGGTCGCTCTCGCAAAATGGGCGGCACGGGTCTCGGGCTCTCGATCGTGAAGAACGCCATTCTGCTCCACGGAGGCACCATCGAGGCACACAACCGCGAAACAGGCGGCCTGGAGTTCCGCTTCACCCTCAACAAACGAGCCTGAGGGCCCCGTCACGAACAGCCGGCTCGCCCGGCACAAAGCCCCCCTTTGCAGCATGGATCAAAACCTTAGCAGGGCCGTAACGGTCGTGTAACGGTTTTGTAACATACGTTTCGTTTCTTTGCGGCACCAAACCAAAGCTTTTATTAAAACAGAGCGTATGAGTCCCATCTTTACCTTTACGGTCATCGTCCTCGGCCTGCTCGCCGTCATGGGCATCGTCGTCGGCGTGGCCAACGATGCAGTCAATTTCCTCAACTCCGCCCTCGGCTCGAAGGTCGCCCCCCGCAAGGTGATCCTCTCGGTCGCTGCAGCCGGCATCCTGGTCGGCACACTGACCTCGTCGGGCATGATGGAGGTCGCCCGCAGCGGCGTCTTCTATCCGGCGCAGTTCACCTTCAGCGAGATCATGATGCTCTTCCTGGGCATGATGCTCGGAAACGTCATCCTGCTCGACATCTTCAACACCCTGGGCCTTCCCACCTCGACCACCGTGTCGATGGTCTTCGGACTGCTGGGCGCCGCCGTCGCCGCCGCGCTGCACCGCATCTCGATCGACCCGGCAATCGGTCTGGCCGACCTGTCGCAATACATCAACTCGGGCAAGGCGATGGTCATCATCTCGGCCATCCTGCTCTCGGTCGCCATGGCCTTTCTCGCAGGCACACTCTTCATGTACATCTCGCGACTGATCTTCTCGTTCCGCTACATGCCCGTCTTCCGCCGCTACGGCGCCCTGTGGTGCGGCATCTCGTTCGCCGGCATCCTCTACTTCGCGCTGTTCAAGGGGCTGAACAACTCGGGCCTCATCCCGGAAGATATCCTCGCCTACGTGAAGGAGCACGTCTTCCTGACGCTCTTCGGCCTGTGGATCATCTGCTCGTTCATCCTGTGGATTCTCCAGCGGCTGCGCATCAACATCATCCGCGCCACGATCCTCGCCGGCACCTTCGCCCTGGCCCTCGCCTTCGCAGGCAACGACCTCGTGAACTTCATCGGCGTACCGCTGGCCGGCTACGACTCCTATCAGATCGCCAGCGCCACGGGCGACGAGTCGATGCTCATGGGCGCCCTGATGCATCCGGCCCGCGCCAACTTCGTGCTGCTGCTGGGCGCCGGCATCATCATGATCCTGACGCTCTTCCTCTCGAAAAAATCACGCCACGTGACCGAGACCGAGCTTTCGCTCGCCTCGCAGCACGAGGGTGACGAACGCTTCGGCTCGACCTTCCTCTCGCGCGGTCTGGTCCGCTCGACGCTCGTGCTGAACAACCTCTGGACCAGCATCGTCCCCACCCGCATGCAGCAGGCCATCAACCGCCGCTTCGAGCAGCTGCCCCCCGAGGAGCGCTCGTCGGCACCGTACGACATGATCCGCGCCGTGGTGAACCTCACGGCCTCGGCCATCCTGATCTCGATCGCCACGTCGTACAAACTGCCCCTCTCGACCACCTACGTCGTCTTCATGGTGGCCATGGGTTCGTCGCTCGCCGACCGCTCGTGGGGACGCGAGAGCGCCGTATACCGCATCACGGGCGTCATGGCCGTCATCTCGGGCTGGTTCATCACGGCGCTCGGCGGCTTTCTGATCGCCCTCGCCGTCACGGCCCTCCTGCTCTGGGGTGGCTGGATCGCCGCCGTGGCCCTGACGCTGCTCTGCGCCTGGATGCTGATCCGCAGCCACCGCAAGACGCCCGCCGAGAAGGAGAACAACACCCCCAAACCGGTTATCACCGATGCCGAAAAGGCCGACGACGTGCTCTACAGCTGCGTCGAGGAGGTGTGCGCCACGATGGAGCAGGTGACCAAGATCTACAACCGTACGCTCGTGGCGGTCTTCAAGGAGAACCGCAAGGTATTGAAGGAGATGGTCACCTCGTCCGAAGCCCTCTTCTCCGAAGCGCGCTCACGCAAATACGGCTTGATGCCGACGCTGCGCCGCCTGCAGAAGAACGACATCAATACGGGACACTTCTACGTGCAGGTGGTCGACTACCTCTCGGAGGCGACGAAGGCCCTGAACCACATCACCCATCCGGCCTTCGAGCACATCGACAACAACCACTCGGGCCTCTCGAAGGAGCAGATCGTCGACCTGATGCGCGTGAACGACGAGGTGGAGGCGATCTTTGCCAAGATCAACGAGATGCTCCGTTCGAAGGACTTCTCCGAACTGGAGACGGTGCTGGAGATGCGCGACGCGCTCTTCGACACGATCGTCGAGGCCACGAAACACCAATTGGCCCGCATCCAGAACGACCCCACGACCAGCACCAAGGCCGGCCTGCTTTACCTGACGATCCTCAACGAGACCAAGACCATGGTACTCCAGGCCCGCAACCTGCTCAAGTCGCAGCAATATTTCCTGCAACAGAAGCAATAAAGACAACCCCTTCATAAAAAGCAAACGAACCTGCGATTCCGGCACACAGACACCGGAATCGCAGGTTTTTTTCATGCGAAGCGAATATCACACGATTGCAATACGGGCGAAACACCCATGCAACACCCAACCCCTATCTTTGCAGCGAACAAAAAAGAAAAGGGTACAAGTTTTTCAATTGGTTTTAGGTAGATAAGCAGGTTAGTGTGAGGTGCAGCGACACGGATTGTCGCAGCATCTTTTTTTTGTCTCACCCCGCACCACCGCCCTGTCGCGGCAGCTCTTGACCCGGCCGGGAGAAGCTGCTACTGCTACTGCTCCTCCTCCATGTCGTGCAGATGCAGCTCCAGTGCCCGCACCGAGATCTGGATCTCACGGATCGACACCCCAAGCGAGGCGATCAACATCAGAAGGGCGATGCCGAAGACATAGGCCGCCACACGTTCCAGATCGACATAGATCAGAAACATCGTCACCACACAGAGGAAAAGGCTCGACACACCGAGAATCTGCATCGTACGCGCCAGATAGAGTCTCCGTCTGAGGTTATCGATCTGGGCACGGGTCACGTGCGACGGATGTTCGCGGTACTGGTCGTGCAACGAACGCACCAACTGGGCATAGGCCAGGAACCGATTGGTGTAGGCCAACAGGATGAGCGACACGGCCGAAAACAAGAGGGCCGGCGTGGTCAGGGAGAACTCTTCCATGGGTAGGATTATTTTTTTACAAAAATAGCGAAAAATATTTGGATTATTCAAAATAACCCTCTATCTTTGCTGTCCCTTAGTTCAAGGAACACTACTGCGGAAATAGCTCAGTTGGTAGAGCACAACCTTGCCAAGGTTGGGGTCGCGAGTTCGAGTCTCGTTTTCCGCTCCAGAGGGCCGAAGCAATGAGGTCCGACGAGGCAAACCTTCGAAACAATGTTTCGAGGGTTTTTTCTTTATCCCGCCCACCCGACCTGCCCACAAAAAACCGGAAGGAGTCCACGACCCCTTCCGGTTGTCTGCAAACAGACCGGAGCAATAATCTCCCCCGACCTGATCCTCGCCTCCGATCGGCAACTCAACGGAACAGATGGCCCGATCCGTTGTCGTGCCAGGGCGTACCGTCCAGACCCTCGAAACGACCGTTCCCAAGATCGCGCAGCTGCGTGGTCGAGCCATCCGAATGCCGCACAAAAGGTGTGCCGTCGGCACTGCGCTCAAGCATATCTCCGCCGCCGGAGCTCCCCTCCATGGAGACGGGCGAGGTCTTGATGCTGGCAAAGCCCTGAAGCAGGAAGAACAACAGCGCCACAATCAGGATCATGCCGATCACCTGCAGGAAAAAGATGAGGAATCCCCCGAAGATCACACCCGAATACCAGAGCGTACGGGTGGCCTGAGCCGGTTCCATGCGTTCGAAACGGTAGAAGTAGTACCACACGCCGGCCACGACGATCGGCGCCAGCCAGAAGAACGACTTGGCCGCAAGCAGCGCCGTCACGGAGAGGGCAATGGCGCTGTACATCACATAGAAGAGCAGCCGTTTCAACCGACTGGAGCCGCAGCATCCGCTCACGAAGCCGAGGAAAAAGAGCCCCTGCTTCACGAGAATCCGCAGCATGTAGCAGAAGCAGACTATCGTAACGATCCACCCCACCACGACGTAGTTGCAGAACCACGGGAAGACGTCGGCACCTACACCGGCATTACCGACCGAGAAGAGGAGCTCGGACAGACCGAGCAGAAAGAGTTTCTGCAGGTTCTCCCATCCGCGCGTAAACTCGATCCAGAGGCTCACGCCCAGGATCACGAACGGGAACAACATGTAGAGTACAAAATAGAACTTGTGCACGAGACTCTGATCTGCCCCGAGATGCAGTTCGACAAACACGCGCAACATCGAGGGATGCGCCGCCTCTTCGGCCGCCTTGCGTTCGAGATACTCCTCGTTGACCGTATAGGTACGCCGCTCCTCCTTGAGTTCGGACTGCGCGGAAGGCCGAGACTCCTCCGGGGTACCGAAGGCTGCGGGACCCGCCAGGAGCGAAACGACAAAGAACAATCCGGCACAGAGTAGTTTGACCATGCGATTCGTCATAAGTTGGGTGTGGTTTTAGGTTTATACATTGAGCTATCCTCCACAAAAATAAACACAACGCGAGGAACAGCCAAACATCTGCCGCCTCTTTTTTCACCGGCCCGCCACCGGGCAAAGGCCAAAAGACATCCCGATCCGACCCGCACATGCGGGTCGGATCGGGACATCAAACCAAGGAGCACCCTCTCTGTAGCCAAGCCGGTGCCGCACGGAATTGCCGCACGGGAGGCCCGCACGGGAGGCTCCGCCCGGCCAGCGGTCCTCAAGAGGCTCCCCACACTTACTCCATACCGTAACTGAGGAGCGAGATACCGTTCTGCACGGCGCTCACCAGTCCCAGCAACAGGATGCCGGCCACGCAGACGAGCAGGCTCACGCGCGTGTAGTTATCCGAACGGAACGGGGCGATGGGCGTTTCGTTCGGCGTGATGAACATCGCCTTGACGATCAGCAGGTAGTAGTAGAGCGAGATGACCGTATTGAGCAGGGCGATGAATACCAGCACGTAGTATCCGGCACCGGCAGCGGCCCGGAAGATGAAGAACTTGCTGAAGAAGCCCGCAAAGGGCGGGATACCCGCCAGCGAGAAGAGCGCGAACATCA
Source organism: uncultured Alistipes sp. (assembly GCA_944320665.1). Lineage (GTDB taxonomy): Bacteria > Bacteroidota > Bacteroidia > Bacteroidales > Rikenellaceae > Alistipes. Next base: position 48,114 of record CALUII010000009.1, read on the forward strand.
TCGCCACGGCCAGATGCGGATTGGTCTTGTACAATCCGGCATAGTCGTCGATCGAGACCTTGCCCGAGCGTTGCTCGATGATCGAGATCACGCCGAAGGCTGCGAGGTTCGCCGCCACGTAGACCAGCAGGTAGTAGATCAGCGAGGCCATACCGACGGCCGTGCCGCCGATGATGCCCAGCAACAGGTATCCGGCCTGCGAGATGGACGAAAAGGCGAAGAAACGCTTGATGTTGCGCTGACGGATGGCGAAGAGGTTCGCCACGGTGATCGTTGCGATCGTCATGCCGTAGAGGATCCACTGCCACTGCACGGCGATCGGGGCAAAGACCTTCGTGAGGATCGTAAAGAGGACGAAGGCGGCCGCACCCTTCGACACGACCGAGAGATAGGCCGTCACGCCGGTCGGGGCACCTTCGTAGACGTCGGCCGTCCAGAGGTGGAAGGGCACGAGCGACATCTTGAAGGCGATGCCTGCGAAGAAGAAGACGAAGGCCATGATCTGCAGCGGCGAACCGGTCAGCCCGGCCGGAACGTCGGCGAAGTAGAGCGTGCCGACCGTACCGTAGAGCATCGAGATGCCGTAGAGCATCAGTCCCGAGGCGAAGAGTGCCGAGACGATGTACTTGGCGCCGGCCTCATAGGAGTGGTGGCGGTACTTGTCGAATGCGACGAGCGTAGCCATCGGCACCGAGGCGGTCTCCAGGCCGATGAAGAACATCAGGAAGTTTCCGGCCGAGATCATGAAGTACATACCCAGCAGCGTCGAGAGGGCGAGGAAGTAGAATTCGCCCTGTTTGATGCGCGTATCCTCACGCCGGAGCCACTCGTTGGCCTGCATGATGACGATGAGCGTACCGATAGCCAGGATGCTCTTCACGACGGTCATCACCGGCGTGTAGAGATACATGCCGCCGAAGAGTTCGCGCCCTTCGCGCGGGAAGAGGCCCGCCACGACGTGCAGGGCCAGCAGCGTGCAGGCAACGGGCTGGAACCAGCGGCGTGCGCGTTGCGGGGCGAAGAGGTCGAAGAGCAGGACCAGGAGCAGGACGACGATGAGCGACAGCTCGTCGTACATATGCAGCATCTGCGAATAGTCTAAATTCATAACGTGTTAACGGTTAAATGTTCGACGATCGGGAGCAGGCTGTCGTGAACCATGTCGCTCACCCAGAGCGGGGCGAGTCCGAGTCCGGCGATGGCGACGATGAGGCAGATGACGGCGAAACGCTCGTCCCACGTAGCGTCGGTCAGCTTCAGGTGCACGGGGTTGACCACCTGGCCGTAGAGCAGTCGTCCGACGACGCGCAGAATGTAGACGGCCGTAATGACGATCGAGGTGCAGGCCGCTACGGTCAGCACGCGGTGGAAGAGGTCGGCGTGCGAGAACGAGCCCACGAAGACGGTCATCTCGGCCACGAAGCCGCTCAGGCCGGGCAGGCCGAGGTTGGCCAGACCGGCGATCACGTAGCAGACGGCGAGGAAGGGCATGATCTTCATCAGGCCGCCCATTTCGTCGATCGACCGCGTGTGCGTACGGCCGTAGATCATACCGATCAGCGCGAAGAAGAGGGCCGTCATCAGACCGTGCGACAGCATCTGGAGCACGGCACCGGTCATGGCCGTCTGGTTGAGCATCAGGATGGCGAAGAGCACCAGGCTGCAGTGGCTCACCGACGAGTAGGCGTTGATATATTTGAGGTCCTTCTGCACGATGGCACTCAGAGCGCCGTAGACGACGCCGATAGCCGTCAGGCAGAGGAAGATCCAGGCCTGTTCGGCCGCAGCCTCGGGCATCAGGAAGATCGCCACGCGGAAGCATCCGTAGCCACCCAGCTTCATCAGCACGCCGGCGTGGAGCATCGACACGGCGGTCGGGGCCGAGGCGTGGCCGTCGGGCGACCACGTGTGGAAGGGGAAGAGGGCACCCAGCACGCCGAATCCGATGAACGTGAGCGGGAAGAGGTAGCGCTGCATCTCGACGGGGATGTGGCGTTGCGACAGTTCGAGCAAGTTCATCGTGTCGCCGCCGGCGCCGTAGTAGATGCCGAGGATGCCGACCAGCAGCAGGGCCGATCCACCCATGAGCATCAACGTCAGCTTCATGGCCGAATACTCCTTTCGGCCGCTGCCCCAGACGCCGATGAGCAGGTACATCGGAATGAGGGCGATCTCATAGAACATGAACATCGTGAAGAGGTCGATCGAGATGAAGAACCCGAAGACGCCAATGCTCAGCAGGCAGAACCACATGAAATACTCCTTGGCGAGCATCTCCATGCGCCACGAGGCGAAGGTTCCGGTGAAGACGATGATCGACGAGAGCAGCAGCATGGCCACCGACACGCCGTCGACACCGACCGAATAGTGTATATTGAGCGCCTCGTACCACACCGTATCGGCGCGGAAGAGCATCTCGGCCGTATTTCCTGCGGCGCGGGCCTGGAGGAAGAGCACCGTGAGGGTCACGGCCAGCGCCACGAGGGCACCCGACCCGACGGCCATCACCGCGCGCAACTGTCCGCGGGTGCGGCTGCACCACAGCAGAACGATCATCACCAGCGGGATGAAGACGAA
>CALUII010000010.1 GCA_944320665.1 uncultured Alistipes sp.
CTCGGTGCCCGCGACACGCTGCGCCTGGAGAAGGGCTTCTGCCTCTACGGCAACGACATCGACGACACGACCTCGCCCATCGAGGCCGGCCTGGGATGGATCACGAAGTTCGTCGACGGAAAGGATTTCATCGACCGGGCCTACATGGAACGCCAAAAGGCTGAAGGCGTACAGCGCAAACTCGTCGGATTCAAGATGATCGACCGCGGCATTCCGCGCCACGGCTACAAGATCGCCTCGCCCGAAGGCAAGGAGATCGGCCACGTGACCTCGGGCACGATGTCTCCCTGCATGAAGGTCGGTTTCGGCATGGGCTACGTCGAGACGGCCTATGCCAAGGCCGGTACGCAGATCGCTGTCATCGTACGCGACAAACTGCTCAAGGCCGAGGTGGTAAAGCTGCCTTTCGTTTAATCGGAACCCGGCGGCACACCGCTGCAAAACGAGACGGGCGGGACCTTGCATTGACTGCAGGGTTCCGCCCGTCTGGCTTGCATTCCGCATTGCGGCCGGCACGCAGCGCCTACCGCCTGCCTCCGGCTCATTGCGTCGGAGCGGCTACACCATATCGTCGCCGGCCTTGGCAAAGGTCACACTCACGGTCTTGTGGAAGGGAATGAAGCGCGACACAACGGCAATGACGAGCGACACCACGAAGAGCCACCCGAGGATCTCCTTCAGAGCGAGCAGCAGGCTCTGCTGCTGCAGCGTATTATAGAGTCCGGTGACGGCCATCTGCTGAGCCTCGGCATAACCGTGGCCCCCGGCCAGCCCCGATTGCAGGGCGGCGTCGTACTTTGCAGCCGCCAGCGGATCGACCATCGTGAAGTGCTCCGACAGCGTATTGAAGTAGTGCGTCTGACGGTGGTAGAGCACGTTGCTGTAGAACGACGTCGCCAGGACGGGCGCCACCACCGAGCGCGACAGGATCAGAAAGAAGGCGTTGTTGATCAGGTAGCGCGGCTCGTCGAACTCCTCGACCACGAAGAGCGCAAAGGCGATGATGAGCGTCAGCATGCCGACGCCGCGGATGAAGATTGGCAGGAAAAGGCTCTCGTAGGTGCTGTCGGGCGAGATGCCGAAGTAGAGCATCCCGAAGAAGATTGCGAAACACCCCATGCCTCCGGCGATGAGGAACCGGAAGCGCCACCGCTGCCAGCGGAACCACCAGAAGCAGATGAAGGCCCCGAGCACATACCCCGGCAGCAGGTAGATGTAGAGCGTATAGCTTCGCGTGGCATCGACCTGCAGGATGGAGGTCATGTAGTTCGTGAGCAGCGTCGTCGAGGTGCTGAAGAACATGACCAGCATCATGTAGAAGTAGCCCAGGATGGTCTTCGGCTGGAAGATCGGCTTCAGAAAGACGTAGGGCGTACGCGAATGGTACTGCGTCCAGAGGAAGAGCGAGATGAGCATCGGCGCCAGCACGATGTAAAGGCAGATGCGCGGTGACGCCAGCCAGTCGAGCACCTTGCCGTAGATGAGCACGTACATCAGCATGAGGATGCCCGAAGCGATGACCATCATCTCGCGCAGGTGCAGCATGCGCAGCGGCACGCGGCGCAACGGCTGGTCGTGGCGAAAAAAGATCGCCACGCAGAGCAGCGAAATGGCCAGCAGAATCATCATGAAGTAGTACATGTACTTCCAGTCGTAGTGGTAGGCCAGCTGCGCCGTGATGATCATCGAGAGCTGTCCGAAACCGAAGACCAACGGATAGAAATAGGAGTAGAACTCGCTGCGGATGTCGTTCGGGCTGAAGACGTTCTTGATCCGGCGGATGCCCCAGAGCATCACGAACCCCTTCAGGAATCCGATGATGAAACTGCAGACGATCAGCGTCTCGATCCCGTGCGAACGGGCACAGATCCAACTCAGGATGAACTGCAACGTCAGGTCCCCGAGCAGGGCCACCTTCGACGAGAGCAGATCGAGCACCTTGGGCACGATCGGATAGGCAAGCGCCATGCCGGCCGATGCAGCATAGTAGCCCATCGAGATGTCCTCGGTATAGGTGCCGAGCGTGCCCGAGACTTCAAGCATGCTGCCCGTATAGGAGCCATTGAGCATCGTCACCGGCAGGATGACGGCAAAGAGCACCACGACCGCCAGCCAATCGGGCACCCAGCGGCGTACGGGCAGTTCGAGTCGTTCGGCCGTAATCATCGCCGCAGTGCCTCCGTCACGACCATCATGCCGGCACGCAGCAGTGCCATATCCTCATCCGAGACGTCGACCAGGTCGATCCGCACGGGAATGCGCTGCTGCACCTTCACGAAGTTTCCGGCCGAATTGTCGGTCGGCACGAGCGAGTACTTCGAACCGGTCGCCTCGGAGATGGCCGTGACGCGTCCGCGGAAGCTGCGCCCCGGCAGGGCATCGACCCGCACGATCACCTCCTGCCCGATGTAGATGTGGGCGATCTGCGTCTCCTTGTAGTTGGCCGTAATCCACTTGTCGGAGCTGCGCACCATGTAGGAGATCGTCTGCCCGGCCTGTACCAACTGACCGGGCTCGACCGTACGGCGCCCGATGTAGCCGTCGTAGGGGGCCGTGAGCGTCGTGTAGGAGAGATTCAGCCGCGCCATCTCCAGGTCGGCTTCACAACGCAGGATGTTGGCCTCGGCACCGACCGTGCGTTTGTTCGCCTCGGTGTACTGCGAACGCGCGGCGTTGCACTGCTCGACCAGGGCCCGATAACGTGCCAAGGCCGCCTCGTAGGCCGCCTTGGCCTGTTCGTACTGCTGCTCGGGCACCGATTCGTCCTGCAGCAGGCGCTCGAAACGGCGGTAATCCTGCTCCAGTTGCCAGAGTTTGGCTTTGGCCTCGGCGATGTTGGCCTCCTGCACGGCGACGTTCGTCCGCGAGGTCTCGATGCCCGTATGGACAATATCCTCCGTACCGCGGGCATCGAGCAGCGCCGCCTCGGCATCCTTCACCCGGATACGGTACTCGCTGTCGTCGAGCAGCAGCAGCGTGTCGCCCGCATGAACGAACTGATGCTCCGTGAAGCGCACCTCGCGGATGTAACCCGAGACGCGGATGTTCAGCGGGGCGACATACTGATCGACAAAGGCGTCGTTCGTAATTTCGTAACGCACATAGCGCCAGAAGTAGTCGGCCACAAACCACAGGCCCGATCCTGCGAGCAGGATGCAGACCGTATTGAGTACGATGTTGCGGAAACGGTGTTTCCGCAGATGATGACGTTTTTCGTTCCAATCTCCCATAGACACAGACTCTCTCTCAGACTCAAAAAAAAGAAATCACAAATTACCGCAAGCCTCCAGCAACTGATAGTAGGTGTAGATCACGCGCGTGCGGGCGGCCGTGAGCTGCAATTCGACGTTGAGCCGCACGCTGTTGGCATCGAGCAGGTCGGTCAGAATGGCCAGCTGATTCAGATAGCGGTTCTGCATGATGCGGTAGTTCTCGTCCGCCTGACGGGCCGAGAGTTTCAGCGCTTCGACCTGCTTGACCGCCTCCTCGTGATGCAGGTAGGCTTCACGCACCCGCATGCGGATCCGCTGGCGTTCCTGCTCCTCGGCATTGAGCCGCAGGGCGACCAGTTGACGGCTCTCGCGCACCTTGTAGCGGCCCTTGTAGAGGGCAAAGAGCGGCACCGAGATCGAAAGTCCCACATTCCAGTTGTTGTTGTAGAGGTCCTCCATCGTGCGGGCGATGGGGCGGGCCAGCGCATTCGACGCATAGAGCGAGACACTCGGCAACTGCTCGGACCGGGCCAGACGCACGTCGTTGCGGGCCAACTCGGTCTGCAGACGCAGGCTCTTCATGGCAGGGTCGTTGGCATAGGCCGTCGTGAGGTACTCCTCATAGGCAATGAGCGAGGCCGGCTGGTAGAGCAGCGTCGTATCGGGGCGCACGATCCGCATCTCGTCCTCCTCGCCCACGAGGATGTCGATCTGCTGCGAGGCCAGACGGATGCTGTTGCACGTCTCGTCGAGCGAGAGGCGGTCGTTCGTCAGCTGCATCTCGCTGCGCAGCACGTCGTTGTTGGTGATGAGTCCCTCGTCCTTCATGCGGCGGATGTCGTGCAGACGACGTTCCGACTCCTCGATGTTGCGTGTCAGCACCTCCTGCTGACGATAGAGGCTGAAGAGCTGCATGTAGTATTCGAGCAGCAGCAACTTCACTTCGCCGCGATCGTTCTCCGACTGCAGGGCAGCCAGCACGCGTTCCATGTCGGCCTTGCGGATCGTGTGACGCAGCCGGCCGCCTTGGTAGATCGGCTGCACGAAATCGACGGCGTAGTTCTGCGACCAGTCCGGCGCCTCGGGCCGATAGGGCTGCGTCAATCCGCGACGAAAGACAATGGGTTGTCCGACAAATCCGCCCTGCAGTCCGACCTGCACATCGGGCAAACGGGCGGCACGGGCCCCCTGAAGCCGCTCCTGCGCCGCCGTCTCGTTCAGCGCGTCGGCCTGCAGCAGCAGGCTGTGCTGCACCCCGCGGTCGAAGAGCTCCCCGACCGAGAGGTAGAGCGTATCGGCCGGCTGCGCCTCGGCCCGCACGAGCCCCGCACACAACACCAAGGCGACCACCGCCCCTACTCTTCTATATACGTTCCAACACCTCATATACCTCCTCCAGTCCGGATGCCAGACGCCGGATCTCGCCCACCCCCAGCACCTTCTCGGCCTGCGCATAGGCATCGTCGAGCAGGGGACGGAGCCGTCCCCAGTAGGCACGCCCTGCGGGCGTGAGGTAAACGAGTTTGTTGCGCCGGTCCGAGGGATCGGGCCGACGTTCGATGTATCCATCCAATTGCATGTGGTTCAGCAGGCTGCTCAGACAGGCTTTGCCCTTGGCCGTGCGTTCGGCCAGCATCTGCTGCGGAATACCCTCCTCCGTGGACAAGGTGCTCAATACCTGAAGCACCTCATACGTGGTGCGGACGCCGTGGTGGCGGAGGGTACGCAGGACACACTCGCGGAAGGCGATCCGTACCCGGACGATCTGCAACTGCAGATGGCGTAAATCGGTACCTCCGTTCGTCATACTCATCCATGATTTCGGCCGCAAAGATAGCCATTCGCAACCGAACAGTCAAATTTTTGACCGATTTTCCCCATCCGGGCCCTCCGCACGCGCCGGGCAGCCCGCCCAAACGCAGCCTCCGTTCGGCCTGTGCGCAACAAGATCCGCCCTCCTTCATGCAACGAATTCCGCCAACGGCCGATGCGGAAACCCGAAAAAAAACAATAACTTTGTTGTCGCGCGCGTTACATTCGCGCACATACCCCCACAAAAGAGACTCATGGATGACATCCTGCACATCGACCGCGTCAGCCAATACAACGACCTGATGGGCGTCGCGACGCTCCATCCGCTGGTGAGCGTGATCGACTTCGCCACCTGCGCCCCCTGCCGCCACGTACGGCTCGGCATGGGGTGCTACACCCTCTTCCTCAAGGAGGTCCAATGCGGCGAGCTGCTCTACGGCCGCAGCCGCTACGACTACCAGGAGGGGACGCTCGTCTTTCTGGCCCCGGGACAGGTGATCGGCATCGCGGACAACGGCCAGACCTTCCAACCCAAAGGATGGGCCCTGCTCTTTGACCCCGAACTGCTGCACGGTACGGAACTCGGACGTCGGATCAAGGAGTACGGATTCTTCTCCTACGAGGTAAACGAAGCGCTGCACCTCTCCGAATCGGAGCGACGGACGGTCATCGACTGCCTGCGAAACATCCAGGCCGAACTGCACCACTCGCCCGACAGACACAGCCGCCCCCTGATCGTCTCGAACATCGAACTGCTGCTCAACTACTGCATGCGTTTCTATGAGCGCCAGTTCGCCATGCGCCACCCCGTCAACAGCGATCTGCTGGCCCGTTTCGAACGGCTGCTCGACGACTACTACCGCGGCGACCTGCCGCAACGACTCGGACTGCCGACCGTGCGCTACTTTGCCGAACAACTCCACCTCTCGCCCAACTACTTCGGCGATCTGATCCGCAAGGAGACGGGACGTACGGCTCAGGAACAGATCCAGCTCCACCTCATCGACCGGGCCAAGGAGCTGATCTGCGACACGGAACGCAGCGTGAGCGACATTGCCTACGAACTGGGCTTCCAGTATCCGCAGCACTTCAGCCGCCTCTTCAAGAAGGTCGTGGGCCAGACGCCCGTCGAATACCGCACACACGAATAAACCCGCCGCTCCACGGCACACACGCACATCATGGAGACGCTCACACAACTACTGCTCGATTGGGGCTACGGCGGCCTCTTTCTCGCGGCTTTTGCCGCGGGCAGCATCCTTCCGCTCGGGTCGGAGGTGCTCTTTATGCTGCTGCTGGGCATGGGCCTCAACCCCGTAGGATGCATCGTCGCCGCCACGGCCGGAAACACCCTCGGCGGCATGAGCTGCTACGCTATCGGACGTCTCGGCAAAACGCAGTGGATCACGCGCCTGGGCGTCAGCGCCGAGAAGCTCGCCAAGGCACAACGCTTCCTGCACGGCCGCGGGGCGTTGATGGGCTTTTTCGCCTTTCTGCCGGTTATCGGCGAAGCGATCGCCGTGGCCCTGGGACTGATGCGGGCCAACGTCTGGATCACGACGCTGGCCATGGGGCTCGGCAAACTGGCCCGATACACGGCCTTGTGGCTTCCCTACGCCTGTCTGTAACCCCCTCGTCGCCCGAATTCTCAGGAGCTCTTTCATCGAAACTCCCATGCACACCTCCATCGCCTCCACACCCCCACGCCCGCCCCACGACACCGCCGTCCGCCCCGGGCACATCACCTGGAATCCGTGGCACGGGTGCCACAAGATCAGCGAGGGATGCCGCCACTGCTACGTCTATCGTCAGGACACTCTCTTCGAACGCGACGCCGCCGTCGTGCACCGCACGGCCGCATTCAACCTGCCCGTACGCCGCAGCCGCGACGGACGGTTCCAGATTCCGTCGGGCACCACCGTGCTGACCTGCTTCACCTCCGACCTGCTGCTTCCGGAGGCGGATGCCTGGCGTCCGGAGGTATGGGAGATGATGCGCCTGCGCCACGACCTGCACTTCGTCTTCTTCACCAAGCGAATCGACCGTTTGGCCTCCCTCCTTCCGCCCGACTGGGGCGAGGGGTACGACCACGTCACCATCGGCTGCACGGTCGAAACCCAGGCCATGGCCGACCGCCGGCTGCCGATCTTCGGCTCACTGCCCATACGACACAAGTGGGTGATCTGTGCCCCGCTGCTCGGACCGGTCGACCTCTCGGCATACCTCGACGGCTCCATCGAGGAGGTCACGGCCGGTGGCGAATCGGGATCCGAAGCCCGCATCTGCGACTTTGCATGGGTACTGGCCCTGCGCCGGCAGTGCATCGAGCACCGCACGCCCTTCACCTTCCATCAAACCGGCGCCCGGCTGCAAAAAGGGGGACGCGTCTACCGCATCCCCCGTTCGTTGCAACGTGAGCAGGCCCGTCGGGCCGGAATCGACTATATGCCCGCCGACCGTCCGGAACCATAACACCCGCTATTCGGCCTTTCCGGCCAGCGGAGCCGGCATCTTGTAGGCGCGCGTGGCCAGCTCCTTGTCGAGCATGTAGGTGCCGAACTTGTTGCCGTCGACCGCCTTCATGGCATCGATCATCTCCTGGGCAGCCTCCTCCTCCTCGACCTGCTCGTTGACAAACCAAACGAGCGTATTCGACGTCGCGAAGTCATTCTCTTCGGCCGCCAGACGGCACAGGTCGTTGAACATCGCGGTCACCTTTCGTTCGTGGGCCAGCGTATCCTCGAACGCAGCCAGCGGCGACTCCCACGTCGTCTTGACGGCCCCGATCGGTGCCAGCGTCACCAGGCCGCCGCGCGACAGAAGGTAGTTGATCAGAATCTGCGCATGGTCCTGCTCCTCGCGGAACTGCACGGCGAACCAGTTGGCCACCCCCTTGAGTCCCTTGGCCGAGGCGTCGACCGACATCGAAAGATAGAGATAAGCCGACCAGAATTCGGCATTGATCTGCGCATTGAGCGCATCCTGCAATTTTTGAGACAACATAATACTTCGTATATTTTAGGTAAACCTTTTCCTCGACAAAGATACGACCGTTTTGCGCGTTTTGTACCACAAAAACGGCAATCATCACCGACGCAACTTTCGTTCCGCGTCCGCATCGGCACCCCGTTCCGTGCCACCCGACCACACGCATCGGCATGCCCCGGCCGGCCGATCACACTAAAAAAAGGTGGAGTGCTTCGTAAAAAGATGCACTCAACCCTGTAAGTTGTCACTCCACAGGCACCCCGCATTCGGGTCCTCCACACAGAAGCTTTCTCTGCGCGGCCCACGCCTGCAACCTTGTGATTCAATCTTCCGCTAGGCCTTGGAACCGTCGTAGGCCCACTTCACATAGATCGAGCCCCACGTATATCCACCCCCGAACGAGGAGAGAATCAGGTTGTCGCCCTTGCGCAACTCCTTCTCATAATCATACAGACAGGTCGGGATCGTTGCTGCGGTCGTATTGCCGTTGCGCTCGATGTTGATCATGCACTTCTCGCGCGGCAGTCCCATGCGGCGGGCCGTAGCGTCGATAATGCGCAGATTGGCCTGATGCGGCACCAGGAAGCGGATGTCATCGGCCGTCAGATTGTGGCGTTTCATCATCTCCACCGAAACATCGGCCATGTTCGACACCGCAGCCTTGAATACGGCCGGGCCATCCTGCGTGATCGTATGCCAATTGTTCTCGAGCGTCTCCTTGCTTGCGGGATAGCGCGAACCGCCGGCCTTCATGTAGAGGTGCTGTTCGCCCGAACCGTCCGAGTGCAGGATGAAGTCGCGCACGCCCAGACCCTCCGTATTGGGTTCGAGCAGCACGGCAGCCGCACCGTCACCGAAAATCGGACAGGTATTGCGGTCGTGGTAGTCGACAATCGACGACATCTTGTCCGCACCGACGACGATCACCTTCTTGCTGTGGCCCGTCTCGATGAACTGAGCGCCCGTAGCCAATGCAAAGAGGAAGCCGCTGCAGGCGGCCGAAACGTCGTATGCAAATGCATTCTTGCAACCGGCCTGGTCGGCAATCAGGTTACCCGTCGAGGGGAAGAACATGTCGGGGGTCACCGTGGCGCAGATGACGATATCCACATCCATCGGATCGGTCTGCGTCTTGTCCAGGAGGTTGATGATGGCACGGGCTCCCATGTAGGAGGTACCCACGCCCTCGCCCTTCAGAATATGGCGCGTCTTGATTCCGATACGCGTCATGATCCACTCGTCCGAGGTGTCGACCATGTGGCTGAGTTCCTCGTTCGTGAGCAGATAATCCGGCAGATATTGCCCCACGCCGGTGATGGCAGCAGTTATCTTTTTTTCCATCAGATCCTTAGTTTTCATTGTTGAAACGCCATCCGCAATTTGCCGGAAAGATCGGCACGGGCGCAGCGCTCCGTCGTACGAATCATATTCTTAATAGCCAGAGGCGACGAGCAGCCGTGGCCGATCACCACCGGGGCATTGACGCCCAGAACGGGTGTACCGCCCACGTTTTCATAGTTCATCGAGGACCAGAACGGGTTGTCGGTGCAACCGAGCGCCTGGTTGATTCGGAACAGGCCTTCGGCCATCTTGAGCAGGGTGTTCCCGACGAATCCGTCGCAGACGATTACGTCGGCCACCTTCCCCGTAAAGAGATACGAAGCCTCGATATTGCCCACAAAATGGTAGCGGCCCGAAGCCTTCATCAGCTCGTGAGCCGCTTTGGTCTGAGTATTTCCCTTGGCCTCCTCCTCGCCGATATTGAGCAGGGCGACGCGCGGCTGGTCAATGCCCAGCACGGCCTCGGCATAGATCGAGCCGATCAGCGCATACTGTTCGAGTACCTCGGGTTTGCAATCCACGTTCAGGCCCACGTCGAGCAACAGGGCCGGGCGTCCGCTGATCGTCGGAACGACCGACGAGATCGTCGGACGAATCACCCCCTCGATCGGCTTCACGGCATACATCGAGCCCACCATCATGGCACCGGTCGAGCCGGCGCTTGCAAAGCCCTGCACCGCTCCGCGAGCCAGATAGCCGAAGCCGACCGTGATGCTCGAGTCGCTTTTGGTTTGAAAGGCCTTTGCCGGATGGTCGCCCATCTCGATGACCTGAGTCGTGTGTACGATTTCGAAACGTTCGGACGGACACCCTTCGGCCGCGAGTACGGCCTCGATCCGGGTCCGGTCGCCGAACAGGACGATACGGCTCTCCGCGTCCATCGTGTCGAGCGCCATCACGGCCCCCTTCACGGCGGCTTCGGGAGCGTAATCGCCGCCCATAGCATCCACACCAATCTTTAACATACCTGTGAGATTTGGGTTTACCAATCATTCAAAGGGGGGAGTGTGTCCACACTCGATCCGGACACACCCTCCTCTTACCCGCTAACGCAGCGACGCCTCCGGCGCCGCGCCATGCGACGCCACTACTCGGCCTTCTTCTCGATGGCCAGCTTGCCGCGATAGAAGCCGCACTCCGGGCATACACGGTGGTAGAGCACCGCGGCACCACAGTTCGAGCAAGTTACAACCGTCGGAACGACTGCCTTGTAATGGGTTCTTCTCTTATCGCGTCGGGTCGACGAGATTTTGTGTTTAGGATGTGCCATTGTTCAATTGAATTTATTTGGTTCAACTTATCGAATTATTGTCCTGCCTTGTCATTTTTCCGTCTCGCAATCGGACCGGGAGGGGGTGGATGCCGAAGCCGGATGGTCGGGTTCCGCATCGCGAAGCAACTCCTCGCGCAGGGCGGCCAACTTGCCCCATTCGGCACTTTGGGCCTCGCGCTGCGCTTCATCGGGCTGCTCTTCGGCGCGCGCCTCCAGGGCAGCGAACTCCGCATCGGAGACGATGCGGAAGCGCGAGAGCATCTCCGGATTGCACTCCCCGTCGGGATGGACGCGCTGATAGGGCAACGAAAGTACGATGCTTTCGTAGATATACTGAGCGAGAGGTAGCTCCGTCTCCGAAGGGGAGAGCCACATCACCTCGCCGTCGTACTCCTCCGCCTCGTCCGAGAGGCGCACGAGCAGGTCGCCCTCGAAGTGCACGGGCACGTCGCAATCCTCCAGACAGCGGTCACACGGCACGGTAACCGTACCGTCGATCGTCGTATGAAGCATCAACTGACGTTCGGCCCGTTCCAGGTCGACATGCACGCGGCACGCCGCGCGGCTGATCTCCGTATTTCCACAGGCTTCGAACAGGGTGCCATCGACCTCGAAATCGAAGCGGTGGAGCCCGTTTTTCAGCCCTTTGTAGGGGATCTCGTATCTCTTCGTCACCTCCATTTAGACGTATTTAATGCGCAAAGTTACAAAAAAATCGGACATGTGCAAAAAATCGGGCAAATTCCCGATTCCCGACTTTGCGCGCCGTCGTGACGCAGCCGTCGTGACGCAACTGCGACACAACCCGCGCAGCGCTACGCGCCATGCCGCCACCGCACCTCATCACACCGGGCGGAACGGAAGCACCGCATGTCGCAAAAAATTCGTATCTTTGCGCAACATGACTGACGAACGTCCATACAAGATCGAGGTCACCAGCTCATACGACGAGTTCTGGCGCTACAACGTTGCCCTCATGTGCGGCTGTTTCGACGCGGCCGACCAACGTACGGGCTTCGCCTCGACCGAGGATACGGTTGCCGAGGTGGGCGCACACCTCAAGACCCCACCGGCCGATTATCCGACACGCCGCCGCACACGGCTTGAAGCCCCGGCCTGCGACCACCTGATCCTCTATCTCTACGTGATCCCGCACACCCTGCCGGCCGGCAACGACACGACCGAAACACGCCCCTTCAGCCTGCATCTGCACATAACGGCCCCCGACGGCACGGAATCGAAACAGACCTTCCGCATCAACCAATGGTCGGGAGCCAGCATCGAGTTGCGCATTCCGAACCAATCTGCGCGATAACAGCCCATCCGTCCCCGCGCCCGGCAAGCGGGCAGCACGATGCTCCACCCGACAGCGGCCCGGCCCCTGCATCCGGCGGGCACCGCCCGATCCTGCGCCGCAGGATACCCGGCTTCCCACGGCGGGCACCCTGCCAGCCCCCCTCCAGCCCAAAAAACAAGGCAGAAGCCCCCGCTTCGGAGAGCTTCTGCCCGAAAAAAATGTCGTGCGGAATCGCGAACGACTACTTGTTGTTGTAGGCAGCCATCTTCTGGATCAGCATGATGACCTTGTTCGAGTAACCCCACTCGTTGTCGTACCACGACACGAGTTTCACGAAGTTGGCATTCAGTGCGATACCGGCCTTTGCATCGAAGATCGACGTGCGGGCGTCGCTCACGAAGTCGGTCGATACGACGTCATCCTCCGTGTAGCCGAGGATACCCTTCAGCTCGTTCTCCGAAGCCTTCTTCACGGCAGCCTTGATCTCATCGTACGTAGCGCCCTTCTCCAGACGGCAGGTCAGGTCGACCACCGAAACGTCGAGCGTCGGAACGCGGAACGACATACCCGTCAGTTTGCCGTTCAGGGCGGGGATCACCTTACCCACGGCCTTGGCGGCACCCGTCGACGAGGGGATGATGTTGCCACCGGCAGCACGGCCACCACGCCAGTCCTTCATCGAGGGACCGTCGACCGTCTTCTGCGTTGCGGTCGTAGCGTGTACGGTCGTCATCAGACCCTCAACGATACCGAAGTTGTCGTTGATCACCTTGGCCAGCGGGGCCAGGCAGTTCGTGGTGCACGATGCGTTCGAAACGATCTGCTGACCGGCATACGTATCGGTGTTCACGCCGCAGACAAACATCGGCGTATCGTCCTTCGACGGAGCCGACATGACAACGTACTTGGCACCGGCGGCGATATGCGCCTCGGCCTTCTCCTTGGTCAGGAAGAGACCCGTCGACTCGACGATGTACTCGGCGCCCACCTCGTTCCACTTCAGCTGCGAGGGATCCTTCTCGGCCGTCACGCGGATGGCGTGGCCGTTGACAACGAGCTTGCCATCCACTACCTCGACCGTACCGTCGAACTTGCCATGTACCGAGTCATACTTGAGCATGTAGGCCATGTAGTCTACGGGTACGAGGTCGTTGATGCCGACTACCTCGATCGTGTCAGCGTTTTTGCACGCAGCACGGAACACCAGACGGCCGATACGACCGAAACCGTTGATACCAATCTTAATCTTTGACATAACAGTACTTATTTTAATAAGTTGAAAATTTTTCTCTCCTTGAGGATTCGGTCCGCAACCGGGAACCTCACCACAAAATTACACACTTTGGGGAAGAAAACAAACAAAAAATAATAAATTTTTTTAATTATTCACCCTTTCGCCGTTTCTCCCCGTACGGGCGTCTCTTCTGCGCCCCGCTATTGTGCCTGCCGAGCCCGTTTGGCCATGGCCGAGGCGAAGACAAAGTCGTTGAGCTCGCGGTTATCGGCCTGAAGGATGTTCTCCTTCGAACCCTCCCACCACTTGCGGCCTTCGTGGATGTATACAATTTTCTCGCCGATCTCGAGCACCGAGTTCATGTCGTGCGTATTGATGATCGTCGTGATGTGGTACTCCTGCGTAATTTCGTGAATCAGGTTGTCGATCACCACCGACGTCTGCGGATCGAGGCCCGAGTTCGGTTCGTCGCAGAAGAGGTACTTGGGGTTGAGCACGATGGCGCGCGCTATGGCCACACGCTTGATCATGCCGCCCGACAACTCGGCCGGATAGAGGCCGTTGGCGTTGTTCAGACGCACGCGCTGCAGACAGAAATTCACGCGGTCGCGTTTCTCGGACGCCGACTGGTTCGTGAAGAGGTCCAGCGGCAGA
Source organism: uncultured Alistipes sp. (assembly GCA_944320665.1). GTDB lineage: Bacteria > Bacteroidota > Bacteroidia > Bacteroidales > Rikenellaceae > Alistipes. The sequence goes on from CALUII010000010.1 coordinate 13,812, forward strand.
CGCACATTCTCCTCGACGGTCGACGAGTCGAGCAGCGCCCCGCCCTGAAAGATCATGCCGATGTCCTTGCGGATGGCCTTGCGGTCGCGGAAGCCCAGCGACGTGAAGTCCGTCTGGTCGTACCACACGCGGCCCGAATCCACCTCGTGCAGTCCGACGAGGCTCTTCAGCAGCACGGTTTTGCCCGAACCGCTGCGGCCGATGATGAGGTTGGTCTTGCCCGTCTCGAACTCGACCGAGATGTCGTCCAGCACGACCCGGCCGTCGAACGATTTGACGATGTGTTCGGCACGTATCATATGAGCAGGATTTGCGTAAGGATCAGGTTGAAGATCATGATGACGATCGAGCACGACACCACGGCCCGCGTCGAGGCGCGGCCCACCTCAAGCGAATTGCCGCGCGCATAGTAGCCGCAATAGGCCGACACCGAGGCGATGATGTAGGCGAAGACCGCCGTCTTGATGAGCGAGTAGACAATCGAGTAGGGCTTGAAGTCGGTCAGCAGCCCCTCGACGTAGTCATCCGGGATCATGATTCCCGTAGCGGCCGAGATCCCCCAGCCGCCCAGGATACCGATCAGGATCGAGAGAATCGTCAGGAAGGGGAAGAAGCAGACCGCCGCCACGATCTTCGGCAGAATGAGGTACGAGGCCGAATTGACGCCCATGATCTCCAGGGCGTCGATCTGTTCGGTGATGCGCATCGTGCCGATCTCCGAGGCGATGTTCGACCCCACCTTGCCGGCAAGGATCAGCGCCACGACCGTCGACGAGAATTCGAGAATCATCGTCTCGCGCGTAGCATACCCCACGAGCGACCGCGGGATGAAGGGCGACTCGAGGTTGATGCACATCTGCAGCGTGATCACCGCACCGATGAAGACCGAGATGATGGCCGTCAGTCCTATGGAGTCGAGTCCGAGCGACTCCATCTCGCGGATGATCCGGCGGCGGTAGATGGCCCCCTTCTCCGGGCGGGAGAAGACCTTGCCCATCAGTATGAAATAACGCCCGATATGTTCAAAAATCTTCAGCATGTGTGTGTATGAAACGGTCTCTTGTCTCTGCAGCCCCTCCACGTGCCGTCCGCTCCGCAGACGGCGGGACTACTTTCCGGGGTCGTTTTTCGTCTCCTCGAACTCGACGTAGTCGCCCACGTGGTCAGCCACCCGTTTTTCGGGTGTTGCGGCCGTCTTGTGGACCTGGACCTCGCCCTCACGCGAGGCTCCCTCTCCACGGCGTCGTCCCCCGAAGGGATTGCCCCCGCCGAATGCGCCCCCCGCTTCGGAACCGGACTGCGCACCGAACTGCTCCTCCATCTGCCGTTGCAGGCGGCGGATCCGCCACCGGAAAAGGAACGAGACGACGACCGTCAGCACGATCATGCCCAGCACGAAGTAGAGTATGAAGACTGCGATGCCCCGGAGTACGGCCGGTGCGGCCACCGCAAGCAGAAGAATCAGGAGACAGGTCAGCGGATTGCGTCGTACGAAACCGACTGCTGCGTCGAGAAGTGCCGTCAGAAAATTCATGATGCGTTTCGGATATTGCTTGTACAAAGGTAGTAAATTTATGGGTATTCCAATTAAAAGTCGTAAATTTGGTGCCGTTAAGTACAAAATTCACACCTTATATGTTAAACGAACTCACCGCCATATCTCCGGTCGACGGCCGTTACCGGAACAAAACGGAAAAACTGGCCGATTATTTTTCGGAGCAGGCCCTGATCCGCTACCGCGTACGCGTCGAAGTGGAGTATTTCATCGCCCTGTGCGAGTTGCCGCTGCCCCAGCTGGCCGGCATCGACCACACGAAATTCGACGCCCTGCGCGGACTCTACCGCAACTTCTCGGCCGCCGATGCCGCCCGCGTCAAGGAGATCGAATCGGTCACGAACCACGATGTCAAGGCCGTCGAATACCTCATCAAGGAGAAGATGGATGCCCTCGGACTGGAGGCCTACAAGGAGTTCGTACACTTCGGCCTCACGTCGCAGGACATCAACAACACGGCCATTCCCCTCTCGCTCAAGGAGGCCCTCACGGCCGTCTACTACCCCGCCGTCGAGGAGGTGCGCGACAAACTCGCCTCGCTGGCACACGAGTGGCACGACGTACCGATGCTCGCCCGTACGCACGGACAGCCCGCCTCTCCCACCAATCTGGGCAAGGAGTTCATGGTCTATGTCGAGCGCCTCGAGAAGCAACTGGGCCTGCTGCACGACCTGGCCGTGCCGGCCAAGTTCGGCGGCGCCACGGGCAACTTCAATGCCCATCACGCAGCCTATCCCACGTACGACTGGGCGGCCTTTGCCGACCGCTTCGTGAACGAGGGGCTGGGACTCTGCCGCTCACGCTACACGACCCAGATCGAGCACTACGACAACCTGGCGGCCATCTTCGACAACCTGCGCCGCATTGACACGATCCTCACGGACCTCTGCCGCGACATGTGGATGTACATCTCCGAGGAGTACTTCAAGCAGCAGATCAAGGCCGGTGAGGTGGGTTCGAGCGCCATGCCCCACAAGGTCAACCCGATCGACTTCGAGAATGCCGAGGGGAACTTCGGCATCGCCGGCGCCATCTACGGCCACCTGTCGACGAAGCTCCCCGTGTCGCGCCTGCAGCGCGACCTCACCGACTCGACCGTCCTGCGCAACATCGGCGTGCCGATGGCCCACTCGCTCATCGGCCTGAAGTCGCTGATGAAGGGTCTGGGTAAGGTGCTGCTCAACCGCGAGGCACTCGACCGCGACCTGGACAACAACTGGGCCGTCGTGGCCGAAGGCATCCAGACGATCCTGCGCCGCGAGGGCTATCCGAAGCCCTACGAGGCGCTGAAGGCCCTGACGCGCACCAACACGCACATCACGGCCGAATCGATCGCCGCCTTCATCGAGACGCTCAACGTGTCGGACGGAGTGAAGGCCGAGCTGCGCGCCCTCACGCCCCACACCTATACGGGTATCTTCGGATAGCCCCCCGTACGGGCGAACCGGAACATGGGCTGCCTGCGGAGGGAGGCGGCACGAGGTACGGGCAACACCCGCAGGCGGACCGTCGATCCGCCTGCTCAGTTGATCGCCCATTCGATAAATCACACAATGCGATGCAAACATGCCGCCGATGGTTCTCCGACCATCGGCGGCTCGCATTTTGGCACAAGGCTTGCTCCTCTCGGGGCAACTGATGTGTCAGAACCACACAGTGAGGTTTCTTCATTTATTAAGTTTGGGTTAGTAGTTTTGCGGAGACACCCGTCTCCGGAGGCGGCAGGCAATCGCGACGATTCCCTGCCGTTTTTTTTTGCCCGCGTGCCGCATATTTTGGCACGGCTCTTGCTGCGTTTGAGGGCAACTGATGTGTCGAACCACACAGTGAGGTTTCTTCATTTATTTAAAGTTTGGGTTAATAGTTTCAGGAGGTCCCACGCCTCCGAGGCAGCAGGCAATCGCGACGATTCCCTGCTGTTTTTCGTTTGGTCCCGCCCGGACTTCGCTTTTCCCCTGCCCACCACACACTCCGGCACGAAAACTGCGCAACGAAACCCCGTAAAATCAACACCACGGACCATGCCCACACACCACCGACACATCACCACCGGGCAACTCGCCTTGATGACCGCCGCCGCCATCATCAGCCTGCGCGGCCTGCCGATGATGGCTCAGGAGGAGCTCACCATGTTCTTCTACATCCTCTTTGCCACTCTCCTTTTTCTGCTCCCCGCAGCCCTCGTCAGCGCCGAACTCGGCAGCGCCTTCCCCGCTCGGAGCGGCGGCGTATACACCTGGGTCCGTCAGGCCTTCAACCCTCAGATGGGCTTCACGGCCATCTTCCTGCAGTGGATCCAGAACGTCGTCTGGTATCCCACCGTTCTGGCCTTCGCCGCCGCCTCGCTCGCCTACGCCGTCGGACGCCCCGAATGGGCACACAACGGACTCTACGTCGGACTTACGTCGATCGCACTCTACGGAGTGGCTACGTGGCTCACGCTGCGCGGCACGTCGCTCCTCTCGACAATCACCAGCCGCGGTTTCCTCCTGGGCACCCTGCTGCCCGGCAGCGCCATCATCCTGATCGCCCTCGTGTGGCTCGTCGGCGGCAATCCGATCGAATTCGACGACCTTCCCGGGAACCTCTCGCAACTCGTCCACGTCGACAACGTGCAGCACGCCCACCCGCGCCTCTTCCCGCACATCACGGGAATGAGCGACATCGCCTTCCTGGCAGGCATTCTGCTGCTCTTCGCCGGCGTCGAGGTGCACGCCGTCCACGCCCCCGAGCTGAAGAACCCCCAGCGGCAGTTCCCGCGGGCCATGTTCCTCGCCGCGCTCATCTCCTTCACGCTCTTCACGCTGGGTGCCCTGGCCGTCGCCGTGATCACCCCTTACGACCGCATCGACCTGCAGTCGGGCCTCTTCACCACGTTCCGCATCGCCTTCGACCACTACGGCATCGAATGGCTCACCAACGTCATGGGGCTGCTCACGGCCTTCGGCACACTGGCCGGCATCCTGTCGTGGATCTCGGGTCCAAGCCGCGGCCTGCTCTGGACTGCCCAGGAGGGGTTGCTGCCGCGCTTCCTCCAGCGAACAAACCGCCGGGGCGTGCAGCGAAACATCCTGCTCGTGCAATTCGGCCTCGTCGCGCTGCTGTCGTCGTGCTACCTCTTCATGCAGAACGTCAACGTCGCCTTCTTCCTGCTGAGCGCCCTCACCATCGGACTCTACCTGATCATGTACCTGATGATGTACGCCGCCGCCATCCGCCTGCGCTACACACAACCCGACCTGCCGCGCAGCTACCGCGTGCCGGGCGGACGCATCGGCCTGTGGATCATTGCCGGCGGCGGCTTTCTGGCCGTGCTCTTCTCCCTGGTAGTCACCTTCTTCCCGCCGTCGCAACTTCCCGTGGGCAGCCCCACGACCTACACGCTCCTGGTCGCAGCCGGCACGCTGCTCTTCGTGAGCATCCCGCTGGTAATCAGCCGCGTCATGATGCGGCGGATGCACGACCGCATCCCCACCCGTCCGCTACCCGCCGATACGGAGCAGCCGGCCGAAGAGTAACACCCGCTCCCGCCTGCCGTCGCACCGGAAAGACAGACCGGGCGGAATGTCCGAGGGATTCGCCCCCCCCGAGACATTCCGCCCGATCTCCACACCGAGGAGCGGATCTCCCCCCCCCTCGGCCGTCAATCGTCGTAATCGACCAGCGCCTCGTGCTTCGTGTCGAACTTGAGTTCGACCGAATTGTTCAGCTCCACCTCCCAGAGACGAGCCGTGCGCTTGAGTTCGCGCAGCGTTGTGCCGGCAAAATTGCGGTCGACAAACTCGCGGATCGAGACAGGCACCAACTCGGCCGGAACCGGCAACTGGCGGCTCTTCACCTCGAACCACTCGCCGTTGCCGCGGAAGGAGACCTGGCTGCCGTCGGCAAAGAGCACCGTATAGGTAATCCGCAACTCGTCCAACTCCTTGCGGACCACGACGGCCGACTCGTCGGGATAGTAGGTTGCCAGGAAACTTTGCGCCTCGGCGGGCAGTTCGTGTGCCGGCACGCTCTTCTTGTACTCCACGGCCCAGGCCGCAGCCAACAGGCCCCCGAGCACCACGACCGCCAGCAGACTCCACATCCACCAGGTCGGTCGGCGACCCGATTTTTTCGTTGCGTCAGTCATCGTATCCAATCACATTGAATTTCGTATCGAACTTGATCTCCAGCCCGTTCGAGAGCTCCACCTCCCACGTGTAGGCATTGCGCTCGATCTTGCGCACGTACTGCCCCGGATAGTTGCTCCCGGCCACAAAATCGGCAATGGGTTTCGGCACGATCGAGGCCGGAACGGCGTTGTAGCGGCACTCGACGCTCGACCATTCGCCGTCGGTCCGGAAATCGACCTCCGTACGATCCGTATAGGTCACCTCGTACTCCGAGCCCACGAACTTCGGATCCTCCACGGCAAAGGCCAGCGTGAGCTCCTTGAAATGGGCCGCCAGGAACTCCTGCGCCTTGGCCGGCAACTGGTTGAGTTCGATCGGGCGTTCGCGTCCGTCGGCCTGGGCCGACGCAATACCTGCACACAGCAGGACAACGGCAAAAAGAAGCTTTTTCATAGTCAAATCGTTTTTAAGGTTTATTCAATCGTTTTTTCACGTGCACCGCCCGCCACTCAGCGCGTGCGGTCTTCGCGGATAAAGGTTCCGTCGGACGAATAGATCAGATCGATTCCGTTGTTGAGCGAGACATCGAAACCACCCAGTTCACGCTCGACCTTGTAGGCCACGGCATCGGGATAATTCTCGGCCATGTGCACCTCGATGGCCGGCAGCAGGATGCCGTCGGGCAGCACACCGTAGGGACAATCGATGCTCTCCCAGACGCCCCCCTCGTTGAATTTCAACTCCGTGGCATCGCTCAGCAACACCTTGTACTCCGTGCGGCCGTCGTCCTTCTCGCGCTCGGCATAGACCACCGTACGATTCGGGAAGTAGGTCTCGACGAACGACTGTGCCGTCTCGGGCAGCGAACTGTACCGGATCGACTTCTCGTCATCGCTGCATGCACTCCAGACGAAGAGGCTCAGCAGCATACTCATCAGTAAAAAGGCTCGTTTTTTCATCGTTTTTCTCCTCCATTTTTTTCAGATTAAACATACACACGTGCACCGCCGGTCCTCCGCTCCGACCGCGCGAACTGCGGGTCAATCGATGTCGATCAACTTCAGTTCGGCATCGAACTTCAGCGTGATGCGATTCGACAACTGCACCTCGTATCCGCGGCGTTCGGCCCGTTCGATCTTCATCACGGGCACGTCGCGGTACAACTCCCCTACCTTCTGTCGGATTGCCTCGGGAATCAGATCGTCCGGCACCGCGACACTGCGGCAGGCTATTTCGACCCAATCGCCCCGACGGTCAAACTCGAGCTTCGTCCCGTCGGTCAGCACCATCTCGTAGCGCGTCTCGAACCACTCGCTGTCGACCTTCGCCAGCGCGACCTTCATCTCGGAGAAGTAGGTCCGGAGCAGACTTTGTGCCCGCGCGGGCATCTGCCCCGGGTCGATGGCGCGATCCCGATCGGCACGCGCCGTCGAGACGCCGCACAGGAACAGGGCCAGACAAAGAATCATCCATTTTTTCATCTCACAACTTCTTTTTCAGGAGCCGGTTGGCTCGTCGGTTTCTTATTGTACAGTACAAAGGTCGGACCCAATTCTGAAAGGAATGTGAAATTTCCGCCCCCATGCAAAAAAAGAGGAGAAAACCTGCGTTCTCCCCTCCTCTACCTCGGCGCTTCGCGACGAGCCCCGCGCACAGGAGGCTTCCTGCCGCCCCTGCGCACACCTCCGGATGCCACTCACGGCCAACGGACCGTGAAACGATGTCGGCCCGACTCGTAGCGATACGCCACCTCCAGCGCATAGCGCTCGGCCACCGCATGGACCAGAGCCAGGCCCAGTCCCGTTGATCCTTCGGCCGAAGATTCACGATGGAACCGGTCGAAGAGGTGTTTCGTATCGAGCGGGCGGTCGCCGTCGTTCTCCACGCAGAGGCTACGTCCTTCAATCCGGATGCAGATCGAGCCCCCTTCGGGCGTATGACGGTAGGCGTTACGCAACAGATTGGTCACCAACACCGAGGCCAGCGATTCGTTCATCCGCACGACAAAGCGCCCGGGCAACTCCATCCGCACCTGCAGACGACGCGTGGCAAAAACCTCATCGTACAAGGCCTGCTCATCGCGCAACATCGCCACCAGATCGACCTCCGAACAGTCGGGAAATTGATCGTTCTCGATCTTCGTGAGCAACAGCAACGTCTTGTTGAGCCGCACGAGACGGTTCAACGTCTGCTTCATCTGCATCACCTCCCCCATCTGCTCCTCGGTCAGCTCCGTGTGGTTGAGCAGCCAATCCATCCGCCCGCCCAGCACGGCCAACGGAGTCTGCAACTCGTGCGAAGCATTGCCGATGAACTGATTCTGCCGTTCGAAGACCTCCTCCGAACGGTTCACGGCCTGCTGCGCCGCAACGTGCAGCCGCCGGAATTCGGTCACGGCCGTCTCGGTCGGAACGAAACGCATGCGGCTGCCGGGCGTATAGCGGTCGAGCCAGCGCAACAGCTCGTAGAGCGGCCGCATGCTGCGATGCAGCACCCAGAGCGTCACACCGACGATCGTCACGAGCAGCAGCATGTAGAGCAGTACGATCCACCCGAGGATCGTGCGCAACAGATCCTCACGCTCGAATGTCGGGGTAGCCACGCGCAATTCATAATAGGCTCCGCCGTCGTCGCGGAAGAGCATCACCAACACACGGGCCGGCTCCGTCTCACGCTTCTCGGGGATGTAGACCTCGGCATCGTAGTAGTCCAGCCGCGGACGAAGCGAAACATACTCGGCATCGACCGGTGTGATCGTATAACTGTTATTCGACCCGGAGTTGGGCTGCGGCAGCGGCTCGCCCGCCAGCATGCGGACGATGATCCCCTCGGCATAATCCTCGAGGGCATCATCCGTCTCGTCGTTGATCTCGTCGACGAGCGTGAAGTAGAAGAGCCCGGCCCACAGCGCGAGCAGCGGCAGCAGGATCAGCGACAAACGCAGCGCTATGCGTGTAATGAGTTTCATCGTGCAGGACGGGTTCAGGCCCGGGCGGCGGGCACAAGCAGTTTGTAACCGAAACCGTAGACGGCGCGGATCTCGATCGTCGCGCCGGCATCGGAGAGTTTGCGGCGCAGGTTCTTCATCTGCGCATAGACGAACTGGAAGTTGTCCGCCTGGTCGACGTGGTCGCCCCAGACGGCCTCTGCCAGCACGGCCTTGTCGACCAGATAGCCGGGACGCTGCATGAAATAGGCCAGGATATCAAACTCCTTGCGCAGCAGCGGCAACTCGACGCCGGCAACCTCGACGCGTCGTTTTTCGGGATCGAGGCTCACGTTCCCCCACGTAAATTCACGCTGCCCGTCGCGTCCGCGGCGGGCCACGCTCCGGATGCGCGCCGAAAGTTCCATCAGATGGAACGGTTTGGGCAGATAGTCGTCCGCTCCCAACTCCAGACCGAGCACCTTGTCCTCGAGGGCATCCTTGGCCGAGAGGATAATCACGCGTTCGGTCCGTCGCTGCGCCTTGAGCGATTCGAGCAGTTTGAGTCCGTTGCCGTCGGGCAACATGATGTCGAGCAGAACACAGTCATAGGCATAACTCCCGAGACGGGACTCGGCTTCGGCATAGGTCGAAGCCGTCTCGACGACGTGCTGTTCGTTCACCAGCGTCCGCGTCATCAACTCCCGGAGCGAGGGTTCATCCTCCACAATCAGAATCTTCATGGTCTATCGGTCGGCTTTACGGCACACTGCGCATACGGCAGGCACCGATGATACAAATTTACGCATCGTATTCTGAAAAGAAAATGAAATCGGACGGATTTTCACCCAGCTCTTCCCTCCGCCCGAGGCACGCGCCACGGCGGCTTCCGCCCCACCACCATAAAAAAAATGGGCGTCCCCTTCGGCAAGGGGACGCCCACACATAGGGCATCGTATCGAGCGACGAAACTACTTGATGTCGCTGCGATCGATAAGAGCATCCTGCAGCATCGGCGCCTTCTTGAAGTCGAGCTGCAGCTGAGCATTGCGCGACGAGGGTGCCAGACCGTTCATCGACATCATACCCGAAGCATAGGTCGGCTTCTGACCGTTGATGATCCAGGCCAGGATGTACTGGAACATGATCTCATTCTCATTACCGAAATCCCAGATTGCGAACTCGATATCGCGCGGCAGAGCCACATCGGGATAGAAACCGTCAGCATAGCCGCTCTCGTGGTTGCAGTTGTAGGCACGGAACGTGATCGGGTAGAACTCGTAGGTAGCCATACCGGCCGTCGTCTGCATCACCTCCATACCCACATTCTTACCGTGCGTACGCTGGCCGACCAGACGTACATCGACGCCCAGACCGCGCAGGCCGTTAACCAGCATCTCGCTGGCCGACGCCGTGTCGATCGTACCGACCACATAAACACGATTCAGGCCCAGGGCATAGTTCAATGCATCGGCAATCGGCTCGTAGATACCGTTGCCATCGGGCACCTTCGAGTTACCGATGCGGTACTCACCCGACATGCCATCGGCCATACGCTCGGCATTGTACTCCATGGCGGTGTAGATCTGATCCTTGAACTGCTCACCCACGATCAGCGTGGCCAGCAGCGTACTCGACATCACGTAGCCACCGCCGTTGTAACGCAGGTCGACAACCAGCTCGTCGATATTGGCAGCCTTGAACTCCTTGAAGATCTCGATCATCTCGTCATCGTAGTCACCGATGAACTGTGCATAGGCAAAGTAACCGATCTTGCGGCCATCCGACAGCTCGATGATCTTGTGGCTGAAGTAGGGCGAATCCTCGTAGCTTGCAGCCGTCAGTTCGTACTCGGGACCGTTGTTGTCGATCTTCAGCTCGCCGTTGACAACCGACAAGACGGCCGTACCGACCTTCACCGTACCCGAACCGATAGTCAACTGATTCGACAGCGACTTGTAGTTGAACGACGTGATGGTCGTACCGTTGATGCGGTTGATGTAGGTACCACGCGTAATACCGGCCTCAGCCGCCGGCGAACCGGGATAAACGGCCAACGGAGCAATACCCACGTTGTTGCTCTCGTCCAGATAGGTGGCACGCAGGTCATAGAATCCCAGACCATTGAGTGTCGTTTTGGCACGGGTCGTGGCACGCGACGGCAGGAGGCTTCCGGCTACCTGCTGGATATTCGAGAAGTACTCACGCTCGTCCGTGTCTTCCCACGAGAAGGTATCCGAGTTGTATACACGTGCGTAACCGCCGTCCTCGATATTGACCGGACGGCCATCCTCTCCCTCGAACTTGTTGACTCCGTCGAGACCCAACTGCAGGAAGTCCGTAGCACCGATCTGCAACGAAGGATCCATGTTAAGCTGACGATACTCCTCATTCCAGAGATACATCTCGGCCATCTTATCATTGATCCAGGCATTCAGCGTCATAACCTGGACACCGCCACCCAGCTGATTCACCTCGGTGAGCGGAGTAGCCGAATAGCCCTTGACCGAAAGCGTAATCGTTGCCGTACGGGCATTGTCCTCGGCATTGGACTCTACGGTCACATTGACCGTATTGGAGCCGGCCTCACCGGTCTTCTTGTCGAACGACACCCACGACTTGTTCGCCGAAATCGTCCACGAAGCCTTTGCGTCGAATGTAATGTTGAACGCACCACCCGCATTGGCAACATCCGTCTTCTCTTCACAATCCTTCGAGTTGACGCCCGACTCCGCTACCGGTGTCGGCTCATCGCTGTTGCTGCAGGCAGCAAAGCCAACGGCCATCATTGCGAACGCAATGACATAAAACAACTTCTTCATAAAAAATTATCTGTGTTTAAATTAAGGGTTTCACTCTTTCGGGTCAACGCCTCCCTCGGTGCCATCTCCACCGCCTTCACCCTCGCCTTCGCCAGGATTGGGCAATGATCCGGCCGGAGCCTCCAGCAAGATAGCCTCTTTCTTCACATCGTTGTAGCGGCCGTCGTTACTACGGCAAACAAGCAGAACATAATATTGGGTTGCTCCGCCGATAAATGCACGCATTTCACCAGTCGTCCAAGGCGAGGTTCCCGACTTATACCAATCCGTTGCAACATTCTCCTGCTTCTTGGCAGCGAGGATCAAGGCCGAGGCATTCGACGAGTTGTAGATAGCGGCGTCAACCACATAAACCCACATCTCCTTGCAGTCGCTGTTCGGCGTAATATTCAGGTTGAAATCCATAAAAGTAGAAACCTGAGCACCGGAACCCGTCTGGCCGATCGTATAATTACCCAACTCCCAGGTAGCATTTGCCGTACCGGTCAAATCATAGGCCGAGGTCTTATACTCCGTCGTCGACAACTGCGTGAACTTGCCATCCTTATCCATCATGATAACAAAATAGCAGTACTCCGTGCTTGCCGACAGATCAGCCTCCTGCGGCAGACGCTGACGCGTCAACTGATCGGGCGTCGTCACTGCCGTCGGCGAGTAACCGCTCAACATACGCGAGAGAATATTCTCGGGCTTGCCCATGTAATCACGACGGTAGTCGGATTTCGAGATGTTGATGTAACGGATCTCAGCGACGTTGGTCAGATCACTCGTAATCTGGAACTGAGCCTTCTCCTCGGGATACGAAGTTTTCAACTGCGTCAATTCGATGGTTACGGGCGAATCCAACTCATAATCGGGGGTCGTAGCCGACACCTTGACGGGAGCACCGTAATGGCCTTCGGCATCCATGGCCAGTGTACAGAAGACGTAAGCCGTATTGGCACTCAATTCGGTAAATTCAATCGTCTGCGTGCCGTTGGTTTCGATACCGCTGACCAGCATGGCTGCAGCCAGCTTGGCATCCGTAGCATACTGCGAATCAACGGTTGCCTGAGTGAATCGTGCATAGCGATACGAAGCAGCCGTCTCATTCGGCGTGAAGGTCACCTTGGCGCTCTGCACCGTCAGAGCATCTACGGTCATCGAGACCGAAGCACTGCCCGTAAGGTCAAGCGGCAGGGTCTTGAACGAGGTCGTCATCAGGTCGTCGGTCGTCAGCGCAGCCAACTCGTCCGTGTCGTTCTCCTCGTCGGCATCCTGAGCCACCCACCAAATCACGTACTCCGTATCGGGAGCCAGAACCAGACCGGCCAACAGATCGGTAGCCGAAAGTTTGTTCTCGATCGGATCCGTACGCTTGGTCTCCGAACCACTCTGAATAGCAGAAATGATATCGGCAGCATCGGTCGGATTCGAAGCCTCATAAACACCTGCATAATATACGGCGCTCATGCTCTTGTCCATGGTGATCGTCACCTTGGCGTCGAGATCCGAAATCTCGGAAACCGTAACCTTCACGGCCAGCGCCTTCGTCGTGAACTCCGACGTAGCGTGTTCGCCCACGAGGTCGCCGTAAACGCCATAAGCCTCGATCGTATAGGTCGTAGCGTCGCTCAGGTTATCGACCGTAACAGTCGTAGCACCCTCTTCGGCCACGGCCACCTCCGAAAATTCGGCGGGAGCCTCCGTACCCTTCGCATATACAGCATAACGATACGTCGTTGCATCACCCGTATGCGACAGTTTGAAGGAAACCTGAGTGGCCGAAGCCGTCACATCAGCGATGGTCAGTACCGGAGCAACGGCCGGGACATCCAACGTCTTAACATACTCACGTACCGTACCGCTGCGCTGATCGCCGTAGTAGGCACGGGCCACGATGGCATACTCCGTACTGGGGGTCAGGCCATCGACCGTAATGGTTTCGGAGGGCTCACCGCTCTCCACGCGGGTCAGGTCATAGGTACCCGACTCATAATCGGTACGCAACATGCAGCCGTACTCATACGCATCGGCATTGGCAGGCGTCAATTTGAAGGAAATGCTCTCCATGTTCGCAGCCACTTCCGAAATCGTAATCGTAGGCGGTTCCTGAGGTTGCGTATTCACGGGATCTTCCTTGTCATCGCAAGCTGCGAACATTCCGGCGCAGCACACCAGTGTCAGCAACCAGAAAAACTTGCTTAATTTCTTCATGATCAGAAAGTTCTGTTCGTTAAAAAACGTTTGATCTTTTCGGAAAGAAGCTGCTCCGACAGGGTCGGAAGCAGCTTCTTAACCTATTTGAGCGTATTCGACGTACGAAAATTATTTCGCACGAATGATCACATTCTTCGAGTCCGTATAACCCTGCAGGGGTTTAGCCACCTTGCGCTGCGTGTTGGCAGCCTGCATTTTTGCGGCGAGCTTCGACAGAAGGGCCTGAGCCTCTACCGATTGAGCCTGCTGCGACAGATCCACTACCTCATGCGTGTCGTAGTCCAGACGCAGAACAGCCAGCGGGCTGACATACGGGGTATTCGTCTCGGGGTTCGTAGCACCGTAACCGATAGCCAGGGCCAGCATATCGTCGTAGATAGCCGTAGGACCAAGGCTGATAGCTACACCGGCGTTATCCATACCGGCCTCACCGAGTACATACTCACTCCATGCTACATATTTCTCCTCCATCGGGGCATCTACACCGGCATCAAGCAGGGCACAAGCCTCGCTCTCAGAGCAGATGCAGAAGTACATCTGCGTTACATCCTCGTTAGGCACGAAGCGAACTTGCCACTTCATGTTGTCCCAATCAGCAACGGACTGCTCCATATCGAACGATACGGCAGGCGTATCACCACCCAAATTATCAGAGGTCGTGAAGTTGATGTACTGAACGTCTACAAAGTTACCATCCCACGTCTCAGCCATGCAGAGATGCGTGTAGCTCTTGTTAGGCTCCATACCGGTGAACGTGAAGTGGTTCCAGTCATCCTCAGCAATCCAGGTCGTGTTCTGCGTGAAGATGTTACCGTTGCTCATCAGGTATTCACGAGCCTTCTCACGATATTTGGGATCGGTCAGATCGTCCGTAGTCTCCTGACCAGTTACAGGGTCATAATAGACAGCACCGCGCTCGAGGGCAACAAAGAACCAGCAAGCGATCTCATCCGACGGCTTGTAGTTAATCGTAGCCTGCGTCTTGGCAACATTACCCAGCGTAGCTTCGAAGAGCGAAGGATCCTGATCGAAAGTACCGATCGACTTCGTGGTGCAAACCTCATGTTCTTTCATCTCAAGAATATCTGACTGGTCGTTACGAGCCGTCAGGTAAATCGTATAGTGTGTATCGGGCTCACCGTACTGGATCTGCTCGAACTCCGTGGGACCAACGACCCAACCACCATTCTGCACCAAGTCTTCGGCATTGGAAGGCAGACCTGCACTATTGGGTTTCAGGCAGTAATAGGCATTCACCGTAGTCGCCGTATCAAATTCCACACGGAACTGAAGAACGTGAGCCGAGCAACGCTCAAAGGTAAACTTGTAGTCGGGCAGCGGCTTGGTCGGATCTTTCTCAAGTACGGTGTAGGTATCCATAAACAGTTTGGGATTGGCCTTCAGGTTACCGTCACGAGCAACGGCAATCGTCGTAATCTCCCACGTCGGATCGGGATTGAAGCCCCAATCAAGAGCATAGTCGTAATACTCACCCGAAATCGGCTCAAGCGAGAACGACGAAATGACATTAGCCAACGTCTGCTCGTTGAACTGCTCCTGAGCAAGGTACTCCTTCACGTGCGACCCCGGCAACACCATAAGGTTGTAGTAGGGGCAATCGTCATTCGGGATTGCAATAGCTCGCGTGTAGCGGTGGTTCACCTGGTTCTTCAGCTCCACTTCAGGATTACCGATCAACTCACCGGGATCAGCCGTTTTGATCGGCAGGTAGGTGAACTCCGACGGGTTGTTACCATCAGCCGAGAGGCAACCCCAAACCATTACATAATACTCAGTATCGGGGAATACATAGCCCTGGAAAATCGTCATATCCGACGAGAAATCACGGGGCGTACTCTCACCGTCGATAGCTCCTTCCCACGAGGCAGCACCCGAGCCATTGGTTGCAAACATCGTCTGCTGAGCCCACTGCTCGAACGTCAGTTCCGGATTCGTCTTCTGAGCCTCCCAGAGGTCATTCAGGGCGCGGTCCTTCATGACCAGCTCCACACGATAGGCAGGGCACTCGGCACCCGGGATAACCTGCCACTCCATCTTCTGCAGATCGGCAGCCACGAACTTGATCGAAGCACCTTCCGGCGTCTGTGCCTCAGCGAGCTGAGGTTGATCGAAAGGCTCTTCACCACCCGTGCCCGGGCCGGGTGTCGGTTCATCATTTTTGCTGCACGCAACGCTCAATGCGGCACAAGCCAGCAGAGCGGGGAGCCACTTAAAAATTCGTTTCATAGTACAAATTTTTTGGTTAAGAATGTAAAAAGAAAGTTAGTTAGTTTGTGTTTATTTGTGTTTTGAAACCTGGTGTTACTCTTCGTTCAATTTGTAGTCACACATACCGTTCTTGGCCTCGCACTCGCTCACGTTGTTGATGTAGCCGGAAGCATCCGTCACGTAGGCCACAATATTCATGTTATCCACATTCCATGCGGGATCGATCGTCAGCGAACCGGTCCACGTCTTCTCGACATCCACCTCAAGGACACCCAGATCATCACCGGCCAACGACTTCGTCAACAACGAACGTACCACGTCGTTGTGCACATAATCGTCGATCGTCAGACCACCATCTTTCTGCGGTGCGACAAGACCGTTCTCCACAGCCACCACGGCAACACGATACTCACCGCCGGCATTCGAAGTCACACCTACCGTAATATTCAGACTGCCTGCCGACTCATCATACTGGCTCTCGATGCGGATACCGCACGTTGCCGGATAGCTGTTGCGGGAATTGTTGTATGCCTGGGCACCAGCTACGGAAACATTGTTGGATTCAGGAGTATCGCGCAAGTCCACAATAACTGCCGGAAGGTTGCTCGTTGTTCCGGGGAACAGCGTCTCCAACAGCGCCGTTGCAGGCGTCTTGAAGGGGTCGGAACCACCCGACATATCCGCATGGAATGCCAATGCAATAATGCGGTCGGGGCGGTTCTGCTGCAACATGGCAATTGCACGCGAGGCCGTGGGGCAGAACGTACAATAGGTACTGGTTACGTCCATGAAGCAGACGCGACGGAAGTACTTTTCAGCCACGGGGGCGGTTGCCGTCACGGTGACAGGAGCCGAAGTCTGCGACTCGAAGGTGGCCGTGAAGGTGTATTCGCCCTGCGTTTGAGTGGAGAACGCATTGCCGCTGATCTCGGACTGCTCACCCGAAGGAGTCGTCACGGTAATTTTCATATTCGGACGCGACGAAACATCCATGCCGTTGTACTTCACCGTAAAGATAACCTGATCTGCACCGTTGGCCGTAATGGAAGTTCTGTTGGGCGTCAGCACAACCGCCGACGACGTCGTCGGTTCATCAGTCGACGAACTGCCCGAGCAACCGCTCAGCCCCAGCAGGGGCAGAGCGAATGCACAGAGACACAAGATATTTTTCAAACGTTTCATATATTCCAAAAACTATTCATTATACGCATAATCGATCGACTCGTTGATGCCGCAGGTAGCTGCGTTGCAGCCCACGAAGTCTGCACCGTTCGTCGTATCGAGCACGCAGACAACCAAACGCATGTTGTCGGCATTCCAATCCTCGCTGAGCGTCATCGAATAGGGCTTCGAAGCCTCGGCGTCCTTCTCGATGGTGTTCAGACGGTCACCGATCAGCTGCGTAGACAATGCGGCACGCACCACGTTGTCGTGCACATAATCCGCACTGGCACCCTCCTGCGGGTAGACGATTCCGTCCTCCACAAGGAAGGCAAGAATACGGTACTCGTTCGTCACCGACGCCTTGACCGTCACGTTAGCAGATAACCGGCGCGTTGCTGCGTCGTAGCTCGACTCGATCTTGATGCCGCACGTGGCAGGATACTTGGCCAACGTATTTTCAATGTTGGCAATGGTCGTCTTTTCGGTCGTCGTGCCGTAGCAGCTTGTGTTCGGATTCAAATCCAGATAAAAAGCGGGCAGACCATTCTGGAACAACACATTGATCATATAATCCATCGTAACGGCAACGGTCATGGGATCCTGAATACCCGAAAAATCCGTATGGAACGTTGCAACGACCAGACGCTCCTTGTACTGCTGGTCCAAACCTTTCAGTACGGCATTCATCTGCGGACAGTTGTGGCATCCGATCGACGTAAAGTACTGACCGAAAATCTTGCGATAGAAGACCTCCTCCACCTTCTCGGCAGCGGTCACCGTAACCGTAATCTGGCTCTCCGATTTCAGATTTTGGCCTCCCGTATAGTAGCGAGCCTCGAAGACGTAAGTGCCCTCTTCACGCGAACCGAACAGCCACGAAGACTGACGCTCGCTGACGGCCTCACCGTTTTTCTCAATCAGATAGAGCGTCGCGCCACTCTTACTTACATCCTGATTGCCATACGTAACCGAGAAGGTCACACGATCGACGCCATTGGCCGAAATCGTAGTCTTATCGGCCGACAGACGCAACACGCCATCCGAAGCGGCCGGATCATCACCGCTGTTGCCCGAGCAGCTCATCAGAGCGCCGCCAAGAGCAAACAGCATCATGATATTCAATAATTTCTTCATTTTCCCTCAATCAAATTACTCGTTAAGAATGTAATCAACCGAACCTCCGTCCAAAGCGCAGGAAGCCGTATTGTTCACATAGAAGTTGTCCCCATCCATAGCCAATGCAAATGCTACGACACGCATCTGCGAACGGTCATATCCATCGTACTTGGCATCCGAAAGGTTGAACTGCATGTCAAGCGAAACCTCGTCGCCGGCATCCATCTTGCCGTCACCGACAAAGCCACCATTGATGTTGCTGATAAGCAGTACAATGTTGTTATGTACATACGAAGCATCGGCACCCGACTGTGCTGCATCACCCGTAGCAGGCTGGCCATCCAGTACAACGGCTGCACCGATCGAATAGGTGTTGGCCTTATCAGCTGCGACCGAGATCGACGCCGTGGCCATCTTCGTAGCCTGGTCGTAAACCGACGAAACCTTCACGCCGCACGTAGCAGGATACTCCTGCAACGAACGATTGATCTGCGTTACAATCGGGCCCGACGAGGCACCACCAAGCATCGTTCGCATATCGACAATGGCCGAAGGATAGCCCTGAACAGAGAACTGACTGGCCAGCGAATTAGCCGCATCAATGGTGAAGGGATCTTTCGTTCCGCTATAATCCGTGTGGAAAGCCAGCAGTTGAAGGCGATCCGGATACTGGGCCGACAGCGTCTTCAGCGTAGACGACATATTCGGACAATTGATGCAACCCGTGCTGGTCATCTGCGAAATCATAACGTGACGGAAATACTTCTCATAGAGCCCGCGGTTTTTCACAGTGACCGTCACCTCGTTGGAATAGATACCCTGATAACGAGCCTGGAAAACCACCGTTTCATTCATCGTCGACGTATACTGCATGCCGTCGAGGAAGGTCTCCGTAGCCGGAATCAGGATACGAACGCCCTGAACACCCGTAAGATCCTGGCCGTTGTCGCCCATTACCTTAAACTGCACGGCATCTTCGCCATTGGCTTCGATGCTCTCCTTATCGACCGACAGCGTAATGGCCGTTACCTTCGTATCGGTCGGCTCGTCGGTACTGCTGCCACTGCAGGCTACGAAAGCCATCGGTGCACATACGGCAAACGCCGCTGCAAAAAGAATCTTTTTCATCGAACTATTCATTGTATTACTCATTTGTTAACACCCGTTCACACAAGTATTTTATGCATCCTTTCACCTAATAAAACGGGAGAATGCATAAAATACTGCATGATCGGCATTGTGTTTGCTTTAGAACGAGATCGTCATCGCAAAGTTGGCACCCGTATATGCGGGCTGGATTCGGCAAACGCCTCCCGAGCAAACATAACCCTCGCGGTTTCGGCCGTAGCTGAGCTGCAGACGCGTACGCGAGTGTGCATAGCTGACACCGGCACTGTAATAGTGAAGCTTCGTGCTGCCGTTGTTGTACATGTCGCTGACGAAGATGCTCCACTTCGGTGCGAACGAGGCCTCGAGCAGACCGGCCATCCAGTCCTTCTCACCCTCCTTCGAGGTCAGGTACTGCAACTCAAGACGCAACGAGAACGACGGCGTGAACTTATAGAGGAAGTCACCCACGATGATGTGTGCCAACTCCGTCTTGTCCGACGTACCATAAGTCGTATTACGCTCCTGCATCGAGTAGAGGAGGTTCATCTTAAAGTCGCGCGTCCACTGCTTCTCGATATCGGCACTAAAGTCGCGGAACAGCATGTGGCGGGTCTTGAAGACGCTGCCGTTGCCCTGCAGACCGTAGTAGGTCGAGAAGTTGGCATGCAACTTCAATCCACGACGACCGCCAAGCCACGTACCACGCTTCACATTATAGTAAATGTCCGCCTGGCCACCCAGCTCGCCCGGAACACCCAGACCGTTGTCACCGCCCATCGGCGTATAGGGGTGCAGGTTCGTCAGCAGGTAGGTATACTGCAGCGTCATGGCCGGAATGTAATTGAAGACGTTGGTCGTGCTCGTACTGTTACGGGTTCCCCACGAGTACATCCACTCCAGACGTCGGCCACTCAGGAAGATACCCAAACCGTTGTTGCTGTAGCCCAACTCGACCAACTGGGCGTTACCGTGACGGCCGACAAAAGCACCCTCGATGTTGGGATCGGTATTGCTGTAGTAGTTGATGCCGTTATCCACATACTCGAACTTGGCCATGAATCCGCCCACCTCGTAGTTGATGCGGCCCGAATAACCCGTAGCATTGGGCGACATGTCCTCACCCATCAGCGCCTGCGAGAGTTTCTCGTAGTGGTTGAGCACCGAACCTTCGAGCAGCAGCGTCGAGTTCTTCGCACCGTACATCTCCGAGATATTGAGGCTCAGGTCAAGTCCGCGGTACTGCACGCCGGTATCGTACTCCATACCGAGGCGGGGAGTACCCCAGATTGCCTTGACTGCCAGATAGTTCTTGAAGTTGTAGGTAAATCGGGCACCCATCAGGGCATTGTTCAGACCCAGGGCACGATCCTCCCACGTACGGAACAACAGACCGCTACCGAACTGATCGTAGAACGAACCGGCCGTTACCGAGAACGACTCGTCCACCCACGAAGCATAGATATTGGTCAGTTTCGTACCCGAGAAATCGGTCGGGTAACCGTAGAGCACCGGGAGATAGCTCTCCAACTGCACACCGGCCGTAAATTTCTCACGGACGTAGTCGACCTTCAGATAGTTGTTCGAACCGAAGCGGTCGTTGGGCACATTGTAATTGGGCACCGCGTCGTCGGCGACATAGTAGATCGTGTTCGTCTCAAAACTACCAGTGAGGAAACCCTTCTTGTCGTCTCCGTCGTTAGCGCTATCGCTCTGAGCGAAGGCGGCACCTGCAACCAGCGTAAAAGCTGCAAGGGGAAGCAGTTTAACAAAATTCATGAGTCGTACTATTTCTGAAGTTTCAAAATCTGCTGGAAGAGTTCAGCCTCGCCGCCGGGGTTGTAACCCGTGTGCGAATAAACAATGCTACCCGTTGCGTCAACAACGAAGACCTGCGGAACGAGGTTTACGTTCAAGGCACGCTTGAAGTCCTGGTTCTTGTCGTAGAGCACCGTGAAGTCGGACCATCCGTAACCGCTGGCCATAGCCTTTGCCTTGGAGGCCGAACGGCTGTCGTCGATCGAAACGGCGATCACGCGGAAATCGGCCTGATCGAGCCAGTCGATGAGCTGATCGTTTACGGCGTTGAGCTCACGGATGCAGGGTTTGCAGGTCGTGGACCAGAACGAGATGATCATCGGGGTCTTGCCGTCGATCAGCGATGCGGTCTGAATCAGTTCGCCCTTACCATTTTCGATTTTAACATTAGGCAGCTTCGTCTGAGCCGATGCGAGGGTGGCGAAACCGGCGATTGCGACGAGCGTCAGTAAAAGTTTTTTCATCATAAACAAGCAGTATTTAAGTGTAAAAGTATATTATCAGCTAACAAATATAAGAATCAACAGCCGAAGTAACAAATAATTTCAAAGAAAAATTCTAAGATTTTAATGAACCGGGGCTGCCGGCCGGCAGGAAAAACGGGCCCGAGAGGGCCGGAACAACGCACGCGGGAGCCGCTCGAAAACAGATCTAAAATCCTTATAATCAATCAGTAGAAAAATCATCGTCTGAAATTCGACGAGGCGACGCCCCGCCTGAGGAATCGATCCTGAGAGGCAATTCGCAAAATATGTTTGCTAAATTTTTCTTTGAGAAGCGATCAACCGCCCCAACGCCCCCTGCAACTGGGCTATAGTTACCAAAAAAGCGACAAAAAGCCCCCATTTACAACGCCTCGACAGATCCTCCAGGTAACATTTCGAAACCTGTCGACAGGCCGTCTGCCAAATGAACGGCTGCCGAACAACAAATATACCTATATATAAATGATCTGTCCATAGAGTTCGCATGTGTTTTTATTCAACTGGCGATCAACACATTGTTACACGATGTACAAGTTTTTATACAAAATCGTAATTACCCGCCTTTCACCGCATCATCCACCGGCTTACAAAATTCGGAGAGCGATCTGCGCACAAGCCTCGGCATCGGCCAGGGCATGGTGGTGGTGCTCCAGATGGTAGCCGCACGCCGCCGCCACGGTCTGCAACTGATGGTTGGGCAATCGACGTCCGAAGATACGCCGCGAAGCCCGGCACGTGCAATAAAACCGGTAATCGGGCCATGGCATACCAAACAACTCGTAACAGGCCCGCAGACACCCCTCGTCAAACGACGAATTGTGGGCAACGAGCGGCAATCCCTCGATACGAGGCGCCACCTCACGCCACACCGTTGCGAAATCCGGTGCCGACTCCGTATCGACGGCCGTCATACCGTGCACCTGCGTGCAGAAGCGGCTGTAGTAGTTCGGATAGGGGCGGATCAATCGATAGAGCGAATCGACTACCGCTCCATCACGTACGACCACCACTCCAACCGAACAGACGCTGGTTCGTTCGCGGTTGGCGGTCTCGAAATCAATGGCAGCAAAACTTTCCATAGCAGCAAACATAAAAAAAAGAAGCGGATCTCCCTCTCCACGAGGGAACCCGCCTACACATGGTGTGAGCTACCGGTAATTATTTTACCTCGGCAGCAGCCTCAACCGGAGCCTCAGCAGCAACCGAATCGCACTGAGCAGCGCACTCGGTCGTGCAGCTGTCGCACTGAGCAGCGCACTCGGCCGTAGCCTCAGTCGTCGTAGCCTCGGCCTCAGCCTCAGCGGCCTTGTTGGCAGCGTTACCACCGCAGCTTACCATAGCAACGGCAGCTGCAACCATTACAAAAGACAGAATTTTTTTCATCGTTTCAATCATTTAAGATTAAACATCTATCGTGGCCGCAAAATTACTGATTCGGTGGGAAAATGCAAGAAAAAAAACAATTTTTATTCAAAAAGTTCACGACTTTTTCAACAGATCGGCCAAAGTAAGCATTTCGCTGCGCGGAAAAGCCTTCGGAAAGGTCCCGCGAATACGCCCCATGAGTATGATGGCCTCCTCCACGGTGACGCAATCGCCGACCGTAACCGTAAAGTAGGGGGCATTGTAGGCGATGTAGACCGACGTTTCGGGATAGGTCTGCGCGAAGAGTTCGCGTGCAGCCTCCGCCTCGGCACGGGCGTTCTGACCGTTATCGAAGAAGATGCAGACCCTGTACCCCTTGAAGCGCCACTCGCCGCGCTCGCCCGCGGCCGCACGTCGGACCGCTTCGGCGGCCGAGGCATGTTCGACCACCGTAACCCGGGCTCTGTTGGCGTCTCCCGGTGCCGGGTCGGCAAGACGGTCCCGGTATTCGGAGAGGCTCTGCGCACGACCATTCAGGCTGCAGCACGACCACACGGCTGCCAAAAAGATTGTCAGAAGGATTCCTTTGTTCATAGATCGAGGTATTGATTCAATTGCTCGCACGTCAAGCCAAAGATACGAAGAAATTCGGACAACGGCATCCGTTCCTCACGAATATGCACGGCAGCGGCCCCGCCATGCCCCTTGAGCCGGAACGAGACCTCGATTCCCTCGGGCTGACAACGGGTCACCCGACGCGACAGGGCATAGAGCGCCAACGGATCCTCCACACGGAAGCGCCACCGCGTGACGACCGATTCGACGCTGCGGCGCGGCACTTCGACCCCCTCACGCAGCGAGATCGACCCGACATACGCATCGGCATACCACAGATCGAGACCCGCCTCACGGAGCTGGATGCCGAACCGGTTGTCGTTGCGGATCCGCAACGTGAGATCGGCGCCGGAGAGGCCGTGCAACCGCACCTGTTCGACGGATTCGATACGGATTCGTTCGCCGGCCCGTTCGGCCGCCCGGCGGCACGAGGTCATCGCTCCACAGAGCACGACGGCCAGCAGCATGCACCACGTCGTGCGGCGGAAGATACGCAGAGTCATGCCGTTCATCGTTCACCTATGTATATATGCGCAATACCGAAACTCTGACTGCGTGCCGTGCAGTTACGGAAACCCGCGGCGGCCATCCGCTCGAGGAACCGCTCCGGCGCCGGGAACTCCGCAATCGAGGCAGGCAGGTATTCGTAAGCCTTCGGATCGTGCGAGACGGCCCCGCCCACACGCGGCAGGATGCGCCGGTTCCAGAAGCCGTAAAAAGCCCGGGCCAGGGGGTTGCGCGGCGTCGAAAACTCCAGCACGACGATTCGCCCGCCCGGACGCAACGTACGTGCAATCTCACGCAGTCCGGCATCCAGATCGCCGAAATTGCGAACGCCGAAGGCCACCGTTGCCACGTCGATCGCTCCGGCCGTAACGCCCAGGTGTTCGGCATCGCCCACGTCGAGTACCACGCGTCCGTCGAGGCCGGCGGCCGTCACCTTGCGGCGGGCTATTTCGAGCATGCCGTCCGACAGATCGACACCGAGCACCTGCGTACCGCGGATGTGTCGGGCCAGATCGATGGCCAGGTCGCCGGTTCCGGTGGCCACGTCGAGAATACGGTGCGGTGCCATGCGCCGCACGAGGCGCACGACGCGCCGACGCCACAGCCGGTCGATATTGAACGACAGCGTGTGGTTCAGCAGGTCGTAGGTCGGGGCGATGCGGTCGAACATTTCGCGCACCTCCTCCTTCTTGGATTGTTGTGTATTGTAAGGTTTCATGCTTCGTAACGAATGGTTTCACTCGGTTTGACCGTTGCCACGACCCGGGCCGGCAGCAGCAGCAACAGCACAACGGCAGCCACCACACCGGCATTGAGCAGCAACCACCACCCCCAGCCGACGGAGACCGGCACCTCGGAGAGCATATAGGCCGAGGCGTCGAGCCGAAGCAGGTGGAAGTGCTGCTGCACGAAGCAGCAGCCCAAACCGACGACATTGCCCCAGGCCACACCGCGCAGCGTGATGAAGAGCGCCTGCCAGAGGAAGATCCGCTGCACGGCTCCGTTGCCCATGCCGAGGGCCTTCAGCAGGCCGATCATGCGCGTACGTTCGAGCACCAGGATCATGAGTGCCGAGGCCATATTGAAGAAGGCCACGACGAGCATCACCACCACGATGACCGCCGCATTCACGTCGTGGGCCTTCAGCCAGTCGAACACGCTGGGATAGAGCTCCCTGACACTGCTCGCCACCAGATTCTGATCCACCTCCGGAAGTTCATAGAGGAGCTCATACGAGAGATGTTGCGCCACCTCGTCCACCCGGTCGAAATCGGTCACGCGGATCTCGTATCCCGAGACCTCGGCCGGGCTCCATCCGGCCAACCGCTGCACGTTGCGCAGATCGGTCAGCACCATCCGCTCCTCCATCTCGTCCATCCCCGAGGCATAGAGACCCACGATGCGGAAGCGGTCGCGCCGCAGCCCCTCGTCGGGATCGACAAAAAGCATCTCGATGCGATCCTCCACGCCCACCGCCAGCCGATCGGCCAGCACCCGCGAGAGGAGCACCTCCTTGTTCCGGAGCGAGTCATCGACCCGGGGCAGGCGTCCCTCGACCAGCGCCTCCTCGAAAAACGTCCAGTCGTAGGTCGGATCAACCCCCTTGAGCACCACGCCCTGCACGGCATCGGGGCACTTCACCACCCCCTCGCGCACGGCATAGGGCCAGCATGCGCTCACTCCATCCGTAGTCCGGATCGCCGACTCGAGAGCCCCATCACGCACCACGGCAACGGGCGTAGCTGCCTGCGTGCCGCGCACGTCGGTCACCTCGATGTGGGCCATGAAGCCCGTCATGCGGCGCGTGATCTCACGCTTGAAGCCCATGACGACAGCCAGCGCGAGGATCATCGCCGCAACGCCCAACGCCACGGAGAGCTCCGCAATGCGCACCATCACCCCGCGCCGTCGTCCATCGACGGGCCGGGCCGTGCGGCGGGCTATGAAGTATTCGAGTCTCATGCAGGTAGCGTGTCGTATGCAACGGCCGGGCCGTGCGAAACGTCTCCGAAAACACTGCAAAGTAACGCATTTTTTTCGGTTTTCGTCTCCCCGCACCCCACAAAGCCTCCGGGGCGAAATAATATAAAGCGGAATTTTTCCGTTTTCGGGTAAAATAGCTATTTTTGTGGACTACAAAAAAACGAACAACCGCATCATGGGAAAACTGGCACTGATCACCGGCGCAACCTCGGGCATCGGCCGCGCCGCCGCCCTGCGCCTCGCAGACATCGGATACGACATCGTGGCAACGGGACGCCGCGCCGACCGACTCGACGCACTCAAGCGTGAAATCGAACAGAAAGGCGTGCTCTGCACCACGCTCGTCTTCGACGTGCGCGACGAGGCCGCCTGCCACGCCCACCTCGACTCGCTCGAACGGGTGGATCTGCTCCTCAACAATGCCGGTCTGGCCGCCGGCCTCGAACACATCGATTGCGGCGACACGGCTGACTGGGACGCCATGATCGACACCAACGTCAAGGGACTGCTCTACGTCACCCGCATCATCGCCCCGAAGATGGTGGCGGCCCACAGCGGCCACATCATCAACATCGGCTCGATCGCCGGCACGGAGCCCTACGAAAACGGTGCCGTATACTGCGCCTCGAAACACGCCGTGCACGCCATCTCGCAGTCGATGCGCGCCGACCTGCTCTCGAGCGGCATCAAGGTGAGCGAGATCCGCCCCGGCATGGTCGAAACGGAGTTCTCGCTGGTGCGTTTCCACGGCGACCAGGCCCGCGCCGACAAAACCTACGAGGGCGTCACCCCCCTCACGGGCGACGACATCGCCGAAGCCATCGTCTGGATGGTGCAGCTGCCGGCCCACATGAACGTGAACGACATCGTGCTCATGCCCGCACAGCAGGCCGGAGCCTACTACACGTTCCGCAACCACAAATAAAAAAACGCTTATTACCATGTTGACAACCACACCGCTTTACGCCCTCCTGCTTCAGGTCGGCTACTATACGGGCACCACGTCGCAGCACGCCTCGGCCGGATACTCGGCCGCCACGATGGGGATGTTCTTTCTGATCATCCTGATCGGCGTGGTGGGCTTCATCGTGCAGGCCCGCCTGCAGTCCGTCTTCAAGAAATATTCGAAGGTCACCTTCGCCGGCGGAATGACCGGCGCCGAAGTCGCCGAGAAGATGCTCCGCGACCACAACATCCACAACGTCCGCGTGACGCACGTCGCGGGCCAGCTGACCGACCACTTCAATCCGCAGACGATGACCGTCAACCTGAGTGACGCGGTCTACAGCTCGAACAGCGTGGCCGCCGCTGCGGTCGCCGCACACGAGTGCGGACACGCCGTGCAGCACGCCGAGGGATACACGCCGCTGGTGCTGCGTTCGCGACTGGTGCCGATCGTCAACTTCTCGTCGCAGATGGCCATGTGGGTGATCCTCATCGGACTGGGCATCCTGGCCGCCACGCAGAACGAGGTGCTCTGCTGGATCGGCGTCGGCATGATCGCCATGTCGGCCCTCTTCTCGATCGTCACCCTGCCCGTCGAATACAACGCCTCGGCCCGCGCGCTGGCCTGGCTCGAATCGAGCGGCACGATCGCAGGCGTGCAGGTCACACAGGCCCGCGAGGCCCTCAGTTGGGCCGCACGCACCTATCTGGTCGCCGCACTGAGTGCCATCGCCTCGCTGCTCTACTACGTCTTTATGATTCTGGGCCGACGCGAATAACCGGCGCGACGCACACTTCGGAAGCATGAAGGAGAAAAAGGAGGAGAAAGAGTACATCCATCGCACGTGGCTGGCCGTCACGGCCCTGATTGTCGTGCTCTGCGGCGTGAGCCTGATCCCGCCGCAGACCATCGGCGGCATCACGTTCCGACGAGCCAACATACTCTCGGATCTGATCGAATTCGACGACCGCACGGCGACAGACGCTCCGGCAGCCACGCAAATCGCGCTTGACGAGGAGGAGTTCCACGTCGACCTGGACCGCGTGGCGCAGCAGGTAGCCCGGCAGACAGCCGCCATCGAGACACCCGACACGCTCACGCCTCCCGTGCAGACCTGTTTCGAATGGCGGATCGGTCCCACCGATACGCTGCCGGCCCACTACACCCCGCGTCAGCCGGCCGAGGTGATCGAACCGCTGCAGCCGATCGAGGATTTCGACACGACGGGATACGGCCCGCTGCATGCGTTCTACGGCAAACTGCTCGACGGACGCCCCGTGCGCATCGCCGTCCTGGGTGACTCGTTCATCGAGGGCGATATCCTCACGGCCGACCTGCGCGAAACCCTGCAGGAGGCCTACGGCGGTACGGGATGCGGATTTGCTCCGGTCGCCTCGCCCCTCACGGGATTCCGCCGCACGGTGAAGACCACCTCCAAGGGTTGGACCTCCTACAACATCATGCAATACAAGACCACACCCGAGCCGCTGCGCCACGACTTCTATGTCTCGGGCTGGGTGTGCCGCCCCGAGGCGGGGGCACAGACCCGCTGGGAGGGAACGCAGGCACGTCGCCACCTCGATCCGTGCGACGGGGCACGCATCCTCTTCCTGAGCCGCGGACGCAGCCGCGCCGAGGTCTCGGTGAACGACTCGCTGCACCGCAGTTTCACGATCGAAGGAGCCGACGAACTGCGACAGATCGAGATCTCGGGCCTCCCGATCCATTCGCTCACCTTCCGCGTGGCCGAAGGGGCCGAGGGCATGGTGGGCTACGGCGCCCTGCTGGGCCGCAGCGGCATCGCCGTGGACAACTACTCGGTCCGCAGCAACAACGGACAGGCCATGTTCCGCACCAATCCGGCCCTCAACGCCCAGGCCAACGCCATGCTCGGATACGACCTCGTGATCCTGCAGTACGGCCTCAACATCATGCAGCAGGGCATACACAACTACACAAACTACGGCGCACAGATCGGCAAGATGATCGCTTACGTACGCGAATGCTTCCCGACGGCCGCGGTGCTCGTTCTGGGCGTCAGCGACCGGTCGGTACGTACGGACCGCGGCTTCGAACCGATGGATGCCGTACCGCACATGACGGCCTGCCAGCGTGCCGCCGCACGCAGGGAACAGGCCGCCTTCTGGGATACGTCGGCCGCCATGGCCGCACTCGGCGGCATGGAACAGTTCGTGACCAACGGCTGGGCCGGAAAGGACTACACCCACATCAACTTCGCGGGCGGCCGCCAGGTGGCCCTGGCCCTGGCCAATGCCCTAAACGACGGCATGCGGCGCGAGGCCCGCGACCGGGACGACCGGCTGCGCCGCCAGGAACGGGCCCGCAACGTGGCCGACAGCCTGCGCGAAGCCGTACGGCTGCAACTGCTGCAACCCGCCGTCGACCCGCTCACGATGGAGGAATAATCGGAGAGATTCATGTACCGCATGATGATGTCGCACGTGAGCGAGATAGTAGACAAGGCGCTGGGACTGCTGGCCTACGACGCACAACAACCGCTGATCTTCAGCAGCGGATTGTTCCTCTTCCTCTTCGCCGGATTTCTGCTCTTCTACACGCTGCTGCGCCGCGACACGTCGGCCCGCATCGTCTACGTCATCCTCTTCTCGCTCTACTTCTACTACAAGTCGAGCGGCATCTACTTCCTGCTGCTGGTCTTCGCCGCCACGAGCGACTACTGGATCTCCCAGGCACTCTACCGCACACAAAGACCCTGGGCCCGACGGTTGTGGGTGACGCTGAGCGTCGCCGTAAACCTCGGCATGCTGGGATACTTCAAGTACACGAACTTCCTGATCGAGCTCTCGAACCAACTCTTCGGCGCGGGATTCCTCCAGTTCCAGAACATCTTCCTGCCGGTCGGCATCTCGTTCTTCGTCTTCCAGTCGCTGAGCTACACGATCGACATCTACCGCCGGCAACTCACGCCGCTCGACCGCTGGACCGACTACCTCTTCTACCTGTCGTTCTTCCCGCAGCTGGTCGCCGGCCCCATCGTCCGCGCCAAGGACTTCATCCCGCAGATCCGACGCCCGCTGCACGTCTCGCGCCGGATGTTCGGCACGGGGGTCTTCCTGATCCTCACGGGCCTCTTCAAAAAGGCGATCATCTCGGACTACATCTCACTCAACTTCGTGGACCGCGTCTTCGACGAACCGCTCCTCTACTCGGGATTCGAATGCCTGGCCGGCATCTACGGCTACGCCCTGCAGATCTACTGCGACTTCTCGGGCTATTCGGACATGGCCATCGGCATCGCCCTGCTGCTCGGATTCCACTTCCCGAAGAACTTCGACTCGCCCTACAAGGCGGCCACCATCACCGAATTCTGGCACCGGTGGCACATCTCGCTCTCGACCTGGCTGCGCGACTACCTCTACATCCCGCTCGGCGGCAACCGCAAGGGACGCGTGCGTACCTACATCAACCTGCTGCTGACGATGCTCCTCGGCGGTCTGTGGCACGGCGCCGCCGTACGCTTCGTGCTGTGGGGTGCCCTGCACGGCGTGGCCCTCGCCCTCCACAAACTGTGGCTCCGCTTCGTTCCGCATGCCAAGGCCACGGGCGCCCAGATGTCGTGGGGATGGCGCATTGTCGGCATCCTCTTCACGTTCCACCTCGTCTGCCTCGGATGGCTGATGTTCCGTGCCGAGTCGATGCAGACCGTCTCGCTCATGCTTCACCAGATCTTCCACAACTTCAACTGGGCCGTGGCCCCGCAGGTCATCGAGGGATATCTGGGCGTCTTCCTGCTCATGGGCGTGGGGTATGTACTGCACCTGCTGCCCGAGTCGGCCGATCGCATGGCGCAGCGCATCGTCGAGGCCTCGCCGCTGGTGGTACAGGTACTGATGGCCGCCGTGATGATCTGGTGCGTGATGCAGATCAAATCGTCGGACATCCAACCCTTCATCTACTTCCAATTCTGACGCCCCCCCCTTATGCACTACGACTGCGACCACGGGCTCTTCCTGGCCCTCAATTTCGACGGCGGCCCCACAATGGACCGGTTGATGACCTTCGTCTCGGGCCCCATCGTACAGGCGCTGCTCGGCGTCGTGATCCTCTGGATCGTCGGACGCCGCGCCGGCTGGCGCAACCTGCTGCTCTTCGTGGCCTGCGCCGCCCTGGCCCTCGCACTGGGCGACCTGCTGGCCGGCATATTCAAACATTCGGGCCCGCTGAAACACCTCTGGCCCGACTTTCCGCCCCGCCTGCGCCCGATGTTCACCCCCGCACTCGAAGGGCTGGATCTTCCGGCCGATTCGCTCATCGCCCTGCGCCGGGCCTATGCACCGGGCCCCTGGGCCGTACACGTGCCCGCAGGCGCCGTCGCCGGACTCTATGGCACGGTATCGTCCCATGCGGCCGTCATCACGGCACTGGCCGCACTCGCCATACCGGTGATCCGACGCCGGTGGTTCACCATCACGATGTGCGCCGCAGTACTGCTCGTCTGCTACTCGCGCATCTACCTGGCCAAGCACTTCCCCATCGACCTGCTGCTGGGTGCGGGCGTGGGTTTGGTGACCGGATGGGGATTCTATCTGGTTTACCGCACCCTGAGCCGCCGGTTCGGCAGACGGACTCACGACGGCATGGCGAATGGGCGCTGAGCCTCCGTCCTTCCCTTCCTGAAACAGCATCGGACCGATCCTCCCCCAAGGGGAAGGAATCGGTCCGATTGTCATTTTGCGGCGCCGGCACCCGCATCTGAGTGCCCGCCAACGGATCCGGGAGAGGCGTGCTCGCCCCAGCAGAGGGATCAATAACCCCAATCGGCCGGATCGTAGGAGGCCTTGACCTCGTCGGGCACCTCGGGGAAGAAGGTGAAACCGGTCAGTTCCTCGATCTCGTGCACGGACTTCATGTAGGCACGCGACAACGACGGCGACGTCGAACCGCTCACGGGATCGACCTCGGCGTGGGTAAACCAGAAGCCCACGGCCATCAGTTCCGACGGATCACACTCCTGGATGGCCTTGCCCGTGTTGCCGCTGCGCGTACGCAGCACCAGTTTGTAGTAGTGCGTCGGCACGATGCACGGCTTCGTGCGTCCCTCGATGTAGTACCGCACGCCCTGCGACGTGTAGGTCGCATCCTGTGCCACGGTCTGCTCGTTCTCGAAGTAGGCTCCCGAAACGCAATAGAGCGTATCGGAGCAGACGTAGTAGTCCTGGATACGGATCTCGGCATCGCCCCACAATTTGTTGAAGGCCGCTCCGCTCTGCGGCGCCACGTTGCTCGAATAGAAGGTCTGGGCATTGAGCTCGGTACCGGTACCGCCGCGGTAGTTCGACATCAGCATGTGGCCGCGGGTCCACTGCGTATCGGTCGCCGCGGTGTAGAGCGAAACGTACTCGATGCCGTCGATCGGATACATGATGGCCTGCTGCGCGTCGGTCATGTAGGGATCCGGAGCCCAGACGTTCGTACGCCCGCGTCCCTCCTCGTAGCAGTCATGCTGCGGATGGGCAATCCAGAGCGGGCAGTGGCGCCGCGTGTCGTAGCAGTAGGTGTAGTTGCGCAGGTACTGATGCGAGGTGACCGTCTCGGCCCAATGCGTGTGGACCACATAGTCGCCCGCCGACATCGCCTCGGCCGGCAACTCGGGCCATCGGTAGTTGCGCGACACAAAGAGCACCTCCTGACCGCCGCCCCCCGTCGTGAGGCACAGGTCATCGAAGTTGATGCCGTAGTTCTGTTTCGGCCCGTCGGGCTTCATGCGGATCCAGAGCGTCGTACACCCCTCGGGCAGGGTGAAACCGGTCGAAATCGTGGCCCAGCGGTTGTAGGTCGGCGCGCCGTCGTACGTAATCGCAGCCCACGAGCGGCCGTCGTTACTCAACTCGATGGCACAGTCGGCCGTCGTGAACGAAGCGCTCATCGTGAGGGTATAGTCGCGCACGTCGGCCGGCAGCGCAATGTGCTCAACCTGGAAGAAGGGGGCATCGGCCCCATCGTAGTAGAGGCGCAGGTAGTTC
This sequence comes from uncultured Alistipes sp., assembly GCA_944320665.1. Classification (GTDB taxonomy): domain Bacteria; phylum Bacteroidota; class Bacteroidia; order Bacteroidales; family Rikenellaceae; genus Alistipes. The sequence continues at coordinate 46,766 of CALUII010000010.1, forward strand.
TCGCCCGAGCCGACCGATGCCGACCCGAAGTTGTCGTTGCGAGCCTGCACGTATGCTCCGTCGTAGGTCACCGCGGCCGCCCCTTCGCCCTGAGGATCGGGCCACGTGGTGGCATCCTTGTTGACCCAGACGTAATCCGTCAGGGGCGTCTTGTCGAAATCGTCGGCATAGATGATCCGCTCCTCGACCACGGGGGCCGAACGCACCACCTCGACCGTGCGGCTGACGGCGTCGTCGCCCTCACCGGCCGTGACGGTAAGTTTCAGAGTCTCACCCTCGGCCGCGTCGGTAATACGGATCTCACCGTCGCCCTCGCCCGCTGCGGGCTCGAAGGTCAGCCCCTCGTCGCCCGAGGCCTGCCACGACGCATTGCACGTCACGACAAGACGGTTCTCCGCCCCGGGCTCGAAGAGCAGCCGCTCCGGTGTGACCGAAAGTTCGATACCCGCCTCCGGCTCGCCCTGACGCGTGATCTTCACCCGGCGCTCGAATTGCACGGGGTTGCCGGCGCCAATGACCAGTTCGGCCGTCTTGCCCCGCTCCAGATCGAGGATCCGGATCACGGCCGGGCCGTTGCCCGACGTCGGCTCGAAACGCAGCGTCGGCTCGTTCGAATGGGCCTGCCAGATCAGGTTGGTCTCGACGGCGAGGACATTCACATCGGACAGTGCCTCGTTGTAGAGCAGCGCCTCGGGTTCAACGGTAAGGTAGGGCGTGTTGTCCGGCTCCTCGGACTTGCTGCACGAGAGGAGCAGACCGCCTGCGCCCGCAATCAGAAATAACAGGAGGCGTTGCACGTGAGATGAAAGATGTTTCATAGGCACAAAGTATTTTTTTTTGGGGTTTTATGTTCAAATATATCTAATTTATGATACAAATCCAAGAAACAAATGCAAAAACTGCCTCCTTTGCCCACCCCACCCCGCAAAACGCCGAAAACCAATAACGCGTTTTGAATTTCGGGGCGCTTTTCGTACCTTTGCGCACATACGAATCATCTACGTTAACGAAGATTACTTATGACTACCGAACTCAGTGAACAGGAGCAATTGAGACGTCAATCGCTCACCGCACTCCGGGAGCTGGGCATCAACCCCTACCCCGCCGAAAAATACGACGTAACTGCCACCACACGCGAAATCGTCGAAAAATACGACGAATCTCAGGGCAACTACCAGGAGGTGCGCATCGCCGGCCGCATCATGTCGCGCCGCATCATGGGCAGCGCCTCCTTCTTCGAACTGCAGGACCACACGGGCCGCATCCAGGTCTACATCCGTCGCGACGACATCTGCCCCGAAGGCGACGCAACGCTCTATAACACCGTCTTCAAGAAACTGCTCGACATCGGCGACATCGTCGGCGTCGAGGGCTTTGCCTTCATCACCAAGACAGGCGAACGCTCCGTACACTGCCGCCGCCTCACGCTGCTCTCGAAGTCGCTGCGCCCGCTGCCCGTCGTCAAGGAGAAGGACGGTCAGACGTTCGACGCCTTCACCGATCCCGAAATCCGCTACCGCCAGCGCTACGTGGATCTGATCGTCAATCCCCAGGTGCGCGACGTCTTCGTCAAGCGCACGCGCATCATTCAGGCCATGCGCGACTTCTTCAACGAGCACGGCTATATCGAGGTCGAGACCCCCATTCTGCAGCCTATCCCGGGCGGCGCGGCGGCGCGTCCCTTCATCACGCACCACAACTCGCTCGACATGGATCTCTACCTGCGTATCGCCACGGAGCTCTACCTCAAGAAGCTGATCGTCGGCGGATTCGACGGCGTGTATGAGATCGGCCGCAACTTCCGCAACGAGGGCATGGACCGCACGCACAATCCGGAATTCACCTGCATGGAGATCTACGTGGCATACAAGGACTACCGCTGGATGATGGAGTTCACCGAGCAGATGCTCGAACGGATCACCACCACCGTCAACGGCTCGTCCGAGGTGGAGATCGAGGGCCGCAAGATCTCGTTCAAGGCACCGTTCCGCCGCCTGACCATGACCGACGCCATCCGCGAAAAGACCGGATACGACATCACGGGCCAGAGCGAAGAGCAGCTGCGCGAGGCCTGCAAGCGGCTCAACGTCGAAACGGACGAGACCATGGGCAAGGGCAAACTGATCGACGCCATCTTCGGCCAGTACTGCGAGGGCGACCTGATCCAACCGACGTTCGTCTGCGACTACCCGATCGAAATGTCGCCCCTGTGCAAACGCCACCGCAACAATCCGGATCTCACGGAGCGTTTCGAACTCTTCGTCAACGGCAAGGAGCTCTGCAACGCCTACTCCGAGCTGAACGATCCGATCGACCAGCTGGCACGTTTCCAGGAGCAGCTGCGCCTCTCGGAGAAGGGCGACGACGAGGCGATGTTCATCGACATGGACTTCGTCCGCGC